>CAYGHG010000130.1:0-6659 GCA_964349515.1 uncultured Spirochaetia bacterium | reverse complement strand
AAAATACTTTTTACTTTAATTCGCCCTTACTGCCGGCCTGACTGATATTACTCCCTGGCCTGACATAAAAGAAACGCCTTTTTTTACCCCGCCTCTTTTCATTGCCTGTTCCATGGCGTCAAGGGCATTTTGGGCATAAACATATATTTTATTTTCAGTAAAATTTCCGGCTCCTGTGTGTCCTTTTTTTACCAGGCATTCATAAAGCATTTTAGTTCCTCCTAATAATTGCTCATTATTTATGAGCAATTATTGTGCCGTTAGTCTTATGCTTTATTTTAAAGGGTTTTCTTTAGAAAGGCAAGTAATATGTGTTAACCTTTGTTAACAAAGTGTTAACTTATGTTAACTTGATTCCTTGTTTTTTCATTTTTTTCCACAGGGCCACCCTGCTTATCCCCAGCAGTTTTGCAGCCTTTGTCTTTGAGTAATTCACGCTCTTTAAAGCCGCCATTATCCCCTCTTTTTCACCTTCATCATCCTTTGCCTCCTGAGAAACAACGCTGTCGTTAATCTCTTCCGGCAGATGGGCTTCCTCAACCTGCCCGCCGTCATACAGGGTTGCTATCCTCTCTATTGTATTTTCAAGCTCCCTGACATTGCCCGGCCAGCGGTAGCGCAGCATCGCGCGCGACGCCTCGGGTGAAAATCCTGTAAAAACTCTTCCGTATTTTGCAGAAAAATCAGAAAGAAATTTTCCGGCAAGAAGCATTATGTCATTTCCGCGCTCCCTAAGGGGAGGAAGGCTGACAGGCAGGACGTAAAGCCTGTAGAAAAGGTCTTCCCTGAACTTCCCCTCTGCCGCCATTTTTTTAAGGTCGCGGTTTGTGGCGGCTATTATCCTGACATCCGCTTTTATTGTGTCAGACCCTCCCACCCTTTCAAACTCCCTTTGCTGAACCACCCTTAAGAGTTTCACCTGCATAGCGGGGGATATATCGCCTATCTCATCCAGAAAAACAGTGCCCCCCTCGGCGAGTTCAAATCTCCCCTTTCGTTCCTTATGCGCCCCTGTAAACGAGCCCTTCTCGTGGCCAAAGAGCTCGGACTCAAGAAGCGATTCCGGAAGCGCCCCGCAGTTTACCACCACAAACGGCATTTCAGCCCTTCTGCTTAATTTATGTATCGCACGGGCGGCGAGTTCTTTTCCCGTACCGTTTTCCCCGAGTACGAGAACCGTACCGTCTGTTTCAGCCGCCTTTACAATAATCTCTTTTACCGCTTTCATTTTTACGTCATCTCCGGCAAAGTCCACTGCGTCAGAGGAAGCGGACTCTTCGCGCGCGGCGTTCATAATCGAGCGCGAAAGATTGAAAACTATGTCCACGCCGTCGTGCTGCTTTAAAAACTCCCTGTAATCGTCCTTTACATTTTCCTGCATCCCGTTTTTTACATACATCACACCGAGATTATGAAGCGCGTTTTTGTTGTCGGGGTTGAGTTTCAGCGCATGCTTAAATGAATCTACGGCCTCTTCCACTCCGCCTTTTCTGAAATACGCAAAGCCCAAGTCATTGTAAAGCGAGGACTTTTTCAGATTGTCGCCGGTTGCGCCTATCGCCTTTAGATAGTATTCAATCGCTTCGTCATACTTGTCATTTTTAAAGGCAATGTCCCCGATATTCGCGTATGCCAGTTCGGAGTCCGGCGCGTAGCCTGCCGCGGTCACAAAAGCGGCATACGCCTCGTCAAGCCTGCCTTCGCTTTTTAGCAGAGCCCCGAGATACAGGCAGATGTCCGCCGCGGCTTTTTTCGGGTCCCTGTATTTATTTGCGTAAAAAGCTGATTCATCTGTCTTTATGGAAGCGGTTTCAATCGACGAGAGGTATTCAATCGCGCCTGCCGTATCACTTCTGTTGATTGCCGCGAGCGACAGGTTAAAAAGCGTGTCCCAGCGCCGTTTATTTAAAGGGATTGAAAGATAGAGCCGGGTTGCTTTTTCATATTCCATCATCCCAAAATAAGAGTCCGCAATAAGCCCGGCGGTTTGGGGGTTTTTATCCCCGTCAGCCTGAAGAATATCAAGCGCCTCCTTAAACCTGCCCGAACCTATAAAGCCTGATGCCTCGGAAATTCTTTCTTCCTGCGTTTTAATCTGCGACCCGCAGTAGCGGCAGAACTTTGCGTCATTTTCATTCTTTTTGCCGCATTTTACGCAGAACATTTATTTCTTACCGTTTAAGAGTGTTTTCTCCACGTACTCTATGCGGTCAACCGCTATCTTTGCTATTTTTTTATTTGAGCTGTATTTCGGGATAAGCGCCTCATAAACAGCAACAGCTTCGGCGTACTGCCCCGCAGTCTCTTTTTCATAGCCTTCCCTGAACTCTTTTTCAAATTCAAGTAGTTTTTTTCTCTCAATTTCCGTCAAATGAGTGGTAAAAAGATGGCCTATCTCGGTAAAAAATGAAATCATCAGAATATTTACAAAATAAGCGGGAAATATGCCCGCAAGCAGCAGGTTAAGGACTGTTAAAAGGCCCCACTCCTCTTTTTTCAGGAGTGTTTTCGGGACGTTTATGAGGTTTCTTTCTTCTTTTTTTATGTCAGGTATGGGCGGAATAACCGGGTAGGGCGGTCCCTTTACTGCTTCATCCGGCTTTTTTTTCTTTTTTTCTGCCATATTTCCTCCTCAAATCAGATGCATAAAAGTATTATACAGTAAATCCCTTCCGCCTGACACCTCAATTTTTTCACTGCTGCAGATATCCGATGTTTTATCAGCCAGAAAAGAAATGTCTTCTTTTTTAAGCCCTAAATCAGATAGCTTGAGCGGCAGTTCTGTTATTTCAAGAAGCCTCTCTATTCTCCCGAAATTCTCCGCACAGCCGCGCATTGCCTCCTGAGCCAGCAGGGAAACACCTATGTGCTCGCCGTGAAGAAATTTCCGCGCCGCCGGTATGTGCGTCAGCGCGTGCGAGACTGCGTGCGCTATTCCCGCCGTTGCGCTTTCGCTGGCTATGCAGGATATTTCGCCTGAGAGTATTATGTTTATATCCGTCATTTCGTCCGTTTCGGCGTTTCCCAAATTGCGCCACGCTTTTACAATCAAAGCCTCCAGCCTTTCAAATATAACCCTCGAGGAGCTTTCCGCCTGCAGGTCAAATACGTTTCTCTGTGACTGCAAAGAGGCCTGCGCCGCGGCCTCAAAAAACTTTGCGGCAGTATCAGCCGCTCCCGCTGCGAAAAACACCTTTGGCAGCGCCCTCATTATTTCGTAGTCTATGATAACAGTATCAGGCGGCTCTGAATCAACTGTGTTCAAATAAGCGCCTTCTTTGTCATACATAACTGATACCGGAGTGAAAGCCGCGCAGGTCGCGGCCGACGTCGGCACGGCGGTAAGCTCAAGCCCTGAATTCTGTTTTTTTATGAATTTACAGGTGTCAAGAGCCTTTCCCCCGCCAAAACAGACAATTTTATTAATGCCTTTTTCCTTCAACAGCGCGGTTATCCTGTAGAACTCTGCAGGCGACGGGAGCCCCTGAAAAACTATTTCAAACGCCCCCTCCGGCTTCAGCGTTTCTCTTACGAATTTTCTCATCACATAGGGCCCCGCGACAACTGCCGCACCCTCAAGAAACCCGCCCGCCGCGTGTATCACGCCCTCGCCGCGTATTACCCTGCCGGGAAAAAGCAAAAGCCTGCCCGCGTCAGACGCGGGCAGGCCGTTGTTTATATACTGCGTGTATTTCATTTTTTTACTGCTGAACGTCTTTCATAGAGAGCGAGATTTTTCCGGTTTTTCTGTCAATATCCTTAACCAGAACTTTTACTCTCTGGCCCTCTTTGAGCGCGTCTTCCACTTTTTCAACCCTTGAGGTTGATATGGCCGACACGTGGACAAGCCCGTCGCATCCCGGCATTATGTTTACAAACGCGCCGAAAGGCATTATTTTTACCACTTCGCCTTCATAAATCTCGCCAAGCTCCGGCTCTGCCGTAAACTGCTTAACCATCCTTATGGCGTCTTGCAATACGGTTTCGTCACTCGCGTAAATCCTGACCGAACCGTCCTGCTCTATGTCTATCTTTGCCTGGGTCTCTTCGGTTATCTTCTTGATATTCTTGCCGCCCGGCCCGATTAAATCTTTGATTCTGTCTTTGCTGATTGTTATTACCTTCATTTTCGGCGCATAAGGCGACATTTCTTTCCTCGGCTCCGCAATGCAGGGAATCATCTTTTCATTCAGGATGAACAGCCTTGCTTTTTTAGCCTTGTCAAGCGCGTCTTTCATTATCTCATTTGTCACGCCGTTAATTTTTATGTCCATCTGTATGGCAGTGATGCCGTCCTGAGTGCCCGCCACCTTGAAATCCATGTCTCCGAAATGGTCCTCTGCGCCCTGTATGTCGGTTAAGGTTATGAATTTGCCCTCTTCCTTGATAAGGCCCATTGCGATTCCGGCTACCGGTTTCTTCACAGGCACGCCCGCGTCCATAAGCGCGAGAGAGCCGCCGCAGACTGACGCCATTGACGAAGATCCGTTTGACTCAAGTATGTCGGAAACAACCTGCACCGTGTAAGGGAATTCTTCTTTTGAAGGAATAACCGCTTTCAGCGCGCGCTCAGCCAGGTTTCCGTGGCCTATTTCCCTGCGTCCGACACCCCTGATAGGTTTTACTTCGCCGGTTGAAAATGGCGGAAAATTGTACTGGAAAGTGTAGTTCTTTACTGCCTGTCCCGTGAGTTCGTCCAAATCCTGCGCGTCGTCTTCGGAACCGAGCGTACAGACCACGAGAGCCTGTGTCTGCCCTCTGGTAAACAATCCTGTACCGTGAGCCCTCGGCAGCACCGAAGTCTCACAGAAAATCGGCCTTATCTCGTCGAATGACCTTCCGTCCGGCCTTACAGACTCATTTACTATGCGCCCCCTTATTACGGAAGCTTCAACCTCTTCAAGAAGCATCGAAATGTCGCTTTTCTTTTCCGCGTAACCTTCCGCTCCGAGTTCGGCTTCAAGCACGGAAACTGCCTCTTTCTTTGCGGCGCTTATCGCGTCCTGGCGTGCTATTTTTTCGGAAATCTTAAATGCCTCAGTTACTTTGGCTTTTGCAAGCGAATTGACTTTTTCCCTGAGTGCAGGGTCTATTTCGTGAAGCACAACCTGCCTTTTTTCCTTGCCGCATTTTTCCCTGAAAGCCGCGATAAAGGCGGTTATTTTTTTAATCTGCTCGTGGCCTTCGGCTATTACCGAGAGCACCTGCTCCTCACTTGCTTCCTTTGCCTCTCCCTCCACCATCGTAACAGCGTCCGCAGTACCCGCTACAACTATGGTCACCAGCGCTTTTTCCTCTTCCTTTTCAGTCGGATTGATTACGATGTTTCCGTCAATCATTGAAGCCTTTACAGCCGCAACAGGCCCTGCAAAAGGAATATCCGAGATTGTGAGAGCGGCTGACGCGCCGATAAGCGACAGGATGTCAGGCCTGTTTACGCCGTCATATGAAATAACCGAGCTTATTATCTGCACTTCATAGAAAAAGCCTTCCGGAAACAGCGGCCTGATCGGCCTGTCTGTAAGCCTCATTGTGAGGACTTCGGAATCCCTTGACTTTCCTTCGCGCTTGAAAAAGCCGCCCGGTATTTTGCCGGCTGCGTAGAACTTTTCCCTGTATTCAACCGTAAGCGGGAAAAAATCCGCGTTTGGTTTGGGTTCTTTTGACGCTACGGCTGTTGTCAGCACCATGGTGTCACCGCATCTTACCACAACCGCGCCAGAGGCCTGTTTTGCCATCTTGCCGGTTTCAAGTGATATTGTCTTACCGCCTACTTCTATTGATTCCTTGATATATTCTGCCATATTTGCCTTCTCCCTTATTTCCTGATTTTTAATTTCTCTATGACTGCTGCATACCTGTCATAGCTTTTCTTTTTCAGGTAGTCAAGAAGGCTGCGCCTTTTATTGACCATCTTCAAAAGCCCCTGCCTGGAGTGAACGTCTTTTTTGTGCTTTTTTAGATGCTCGGTCAAGTAAGTGATTTTCTCGGTAAGTATTGCGGCCTGTACCTCCGGGGAACCCGTGTCTTTTTCGTGCACCTTATAAGTCTGAATCAGTTGTGTCTTTTTTTCTTTCACCAACGCCATTGTAAATCTCCTTTCCGAAAATGGAATTAGGGCTGCGTATCAGGATCAAACGGTGATTTGATCGCCGGAATCCGGAATCGCATTCCATAATTTTTGCCGGGCAGCCGTCGGCTAGTCGGTCAACCCCGCATTTTCAGCACCAGTAGAATAGCATAAAAAACAGTTTAAAGCAAAGTTGTTTTTATAGTTGGTAATGTAAGGGATTGTGTGTAATTGAAAAAAAGACTTGTAATAACAGGCTATTCTCCTTCTCCCGCTTGCGGGAGAAGGCCGGGATGAGGGCGTTTTAAAGGCTTAAAAGTACCCCCCTCACCAAAACCTCTCCCCCAAAGGGGGCGAGGTTTTACATCAAGAACCAAATTACACACTATTATATACAGTATCTTTATAGTTTATGGCTTAAGCCCCCTTTGGGAAAGGGGGTTACGACTCGCACAAGGCAATGGCTATCGAAAGCCTTTATTTGTATTTTGTTTTTACTTTTGTCTCTTGTCTTCTGTCTTCTTAACTTATAACTGACAACTATCACCACATCGTGGACAGTTTTTACTGTCATCACATCGTGGACAAA
>CAYGHG010000129.1:197-6777 GCA_964349515.1 uncultured Spirochaetia bacterium | reverse complement strand
AGTTTTTAAGCCATGAGCTATAAGCTATAAGGAAGCCAAAAGCCATAAGACAAAAACAATAAACATCCATGCCTGTGTTTTTTGTTCTCTCAACTTGTAAATTGCAACTTGCAACCGTCCTTCTTCGCGGCCCGCCGTAGTTTTTCCTAACCCCCTTTGGGAAAGGGGGTTAGACAAGAGGTTTTTAAGATTGAAGCATACGCTTTGTTAATATATAATATATTAATGATTTTAATACCAAACAAAAGCGAGGGACTATGAAAGGAATAATTCTGGCCGGAGGATTAGGCACCAGGCTTCACCCTTTAACAAGGATTACGAACAAGCATCTGCTGCCCGTGTATGACAAACCCATGATATATTACCCTATTGAGATGCTTGTAAAGGCGGGTATCAAAGACATAATGGTCATTACAGGCGGCTCTAACTCCGGGGATTTTTTGAGGCTTCTCGGCAACGGCAGAGAATTCGGGCTGTCTCACCTGCATTACGGATATCAGGAAGGCGAAGGCGGCATCGCTGACGCGCTGAAACTATGTGAGGATTTTGTGGGCAAGGACAAGATGATTGTGGCGCTCGGCGACAACATCATAGAAAAAAACATAAGAAAAGAAACAGCCGCCTTTAAGCGCCAGAAAAAAGGGGCAAGAGTGATACTTACGGAGGTTAAAAATCCTTCTGAATACGGCATAGCGGTGGTAAGCGGCGGGCGTATTACTTCAATATTTGAAAAACCCAAAAAACCAAAATCAAATCTTGCCGTAACAGGCATTTACTTTTACCCCAATGAAGTCTTTTCAATAATTAAAACATTAAAGCCTTCAAAAAGAGGGGAACTTGAAATAACCGACGTCAACAACGGGTTTTTAAGCAAGAACCAGCTCGAATACAGCGTGCTTGAAGGCTGGTGGCAGGACAGCGGGGAATCAAAAGACGCCCTGCTTGAAACAAACCTGCTGGTGAAAAAAAGCGGAGCTAATAAAGACTAAAAAAAGTTTAGAAGACAGAAGACAAAAGACAGAAGTTAAGTGCAGTTTTGTCCATAACCTTATGGCTCATGGCTTTTGTCTTGTTAACTTGAAATTCGGTTTTTATTTTAAACAGGAGGTTAACTTTCTTATGATAAACGGCGTTAAGATAAAACAGTTAAAGGCTCACTGTGATGAGCGGGGCAGATTAATGGAAATGATGCGGCATGACGACCCTATGTTTCTTAAATTCGGGCAGGTTTATATGACCACTGTTTATCCGGGTGTGGTAAAGGCCTGGCACTACCATAAAAAACAGCTGGACAGTTTTGTCTGTGTAAAGGGTATGATAAAGCTGGTGCTGTATGATTCACGTAAGGGTTCAAAGACAAAGGGTGAGGTCAATGAATTCATAATGGGCGAGCACAACACGATAATGGTGCAGATTCCCAACAATGTGTATCACGGGTTCAAGGGAATATCCGAAGAAGAGGCAATAATCATAAACACCCCGACAGAGTCATACAACGCAAAAGTGCCCGACGAGTTCAGATTGCCGGCGCATACGAAAAAGATTCCGTATGACTGGAAACGGAAAGACAGGTAAAACTGCAAGTTCAAAGTTAAGAACCGGGAACACAAGGCTTAAGATGCTAAAATCAGAACCAAAAGGAGCTAATAATTTTGAAAATTCTAATTACCGGCGGGGCGGGATTTATCGGGTCGAATTTCTGCTCTTATATGCTTGAGAAATACCACGGCTATAAAATCACCGTGCTCGACCTCATGACTTATGCTTCAAACCCCGATACTGTAAAGAAATTCTCGAAAAATAAAAACTTTTCATTTATCAAAGGGGACATAAGAAATAAAAAAACCGTTGACGACGCGGTTAAGGGCAAAGACGCTGTTATCAATTTTGCCGCAGAGACCCATGTTGACCGCTCAATACTTGACCCGTCGGTTTTCACCGAAACAAATATCAAGGGCGCGGAGAACATATTTCTCGCCTGCATGAAACACAAGGTAAAGAGGGTGATACAGATTTCAACGGACGAGGTTTACGGCAGCATTAAAAAGGGGCGCTCAAAAGAGGGGGACATGATTGACCCCACCAGCCCTTACTCTTCGTCAAAGGCTGCGGCTGATTTAATAGCGCTTTCATATTTCAAGACATTTAAACTGCCGGTCATAATAACAAGAAGCTCAAATAACTTCGGGCCCTATCAGCACCCTGAAAAATTCGTCCCGCTCTTCATTACAAACGCCATAGAGGACAAAGAACTGCCGCTCTACGGCGACGGAAAAAATGTACGCAACTGGATATACGTGGAGGACAACTGCTCCGGGCTAGACAGGGTGCTGCACTCGGGAATTCCCGGGGAGGTTTACAACATAGGGGGGGAAGTGGAGACTTCAAACATAGAGGTCGCTTCTGTAATTGTAAAGGCCCTTGAAAAACCGGAGTCAATAATCAAATTTGTAAAAGACAGGCCCGCCCACGACAGGCGCTACGCGCTTGATTCCTCCAAACTTAAAAAACTGGGGTGGAAGTGCGCGAGGCCTTTTCCGGAAGCATTGAAGCTTACGCTTATGTGGTATTCCAACAACACATCCTGGTGGAAAAAACTGAAGAATAAGGAGTTCGGGGCGTATTATAAAAAGAATTATAAGGGGAAAAAATGAAAATCACAATTTTCGGCGGCACGGGGATGCTGGGGCATGACCTGCTGAAAGCCCTGGGAGACGGGCACGAAGTAACTTCTTTTGGAAGCGCTGACCTGGACATCACAAACCTTGACGCGGTTTACTCTCAGATAAAAATAAACAGGCCGGAAGTTGTTATTAATTCCGCAGCGTTAACAGATGTTGACAAATGCGAGCTTGAGCCTGATCTTGCTTTCAGGGTAAACGCAATGGGGCCGAAAAACATCGCGATAGCCTGCGGCGAACATAACGTAAAACTGGTTCATATTTCTACGGATTATGTATTTGACGGCCTCAAGGGGCAGCCATATACCGAGTTTGATGCCGTTAACCCGGTAAACGCCTACGGCAGGTCAAAAGCGGCAGGCGAGGATTTTGTACGCAGCCTCGCGAGAAAGCACGCCATAATAAGGACAGCCTGGGTATTTGGCGAGAGGCGCAGCCATTTTGTGGATTACGTGGCAAACAGCCTCATGAAAGGCGACGAGATAACAGCCGTACAGGATATGGTCTCTTCGCCGACTTACGCCCATGACCTGGCGGAGGCTGTTATAAAGATAGCGCTTTCAAACGAAGCCGGCACTTTCCACGCCGCGAACAAAGGGTACTGCTCGCGCGTGCAGATGGTGGACGAGATAATGAAGATAATGAGGAAAACATCCAGGGTAGTGGTGGTAAACCAGAGCCAGTGGAAGCGGCCCGCAAAACGCCCGGTATTTTCCGCCCTCAAAAACCACCACATGGGGCTTGTAAACATAGATGATATGCCGGGCTGGCGCGACGCGCTGAAACGCTACATCAGGACGAAATTTAACAAATCTGCGGAGGAATAAATGAAAGTACTGATAATTGGCGGCGCGGGCTTCATAGGCGCGAACACCGCTTCGCGTTTCATGAAAAAGGGGCATGAGGTGACTGTTTTTGACAACCTTTCAAGGCGCGGTACAAAATGGAACCTGGAATACCTTAAAAAAGAAGGGCCTGTTAAGTTTGTAAAGGGTGACGTGAGGAAATATCAGGATTTAGTAAACCTCTTTAAAAAAGATAAAAACTATGACGCTGTAATTCATCTCGCCGCCCAGGTGGCGGTCACCACTTCTGTTACAAACCCGAGGGAGGATTTTGAGATAAACGCGCTCGGCACCTTTAACGTGCTTGAGGCAATACGCGGGGCAAAGATTAATCCTGCAGTACTTTATTCTTCCACAAATAAGGTTTACGGCGGCATGACGGACATAAAAATCACGGAGAGAAACGGCCGTTACGAATACGAGAGCCTGCCTGACGGCATCGCGGAAGAGAGGCTGCTTGATTTCCACTCGCCTTACGGCTGTTCAAAAGGCACGGCCGACCAGTACATGATTGACTACTCCAGAATTTACGGGCTGAGAACGGCGGTGTTCCGCCAGTCATGCATATACGGCTACAGGCAGTTCGGTATTGAGGACCAGGGCTGGGTGGCGTGGTTCACGATAGCAGCGATGCTTGGAAAGCCGCTCACGGTTTACGGCGACGGCAAACAGGTGCGTGACGTGCTTTTCATAGAGGATTTAATAGACGGCTATGAGGCGGCAATAGCGAATATTGACAAAATAAAAGGAAATGCCTTTAACGTCGGAGGCGGCGCGAAAAATACCATGTCGCTGCTTGAGCTTCTTTCTTTCCTTGAAAAGTTCTTTGGAAAGAAAATTCCCGTAAAATACGGCGGCTGGAGGCCGGGGGACCAGCCTGTTTTTGTATGCGACATAGCTAAGGCAAAAAAAGAGTTTGGCTGGGAGCCCAAGACCGTGCCTGAAGAGGGCGTGAAAAAACTGTATGAGTGGGTAAAGCATAATAAACAGTTGTTTGAGGATATGTGAAGGCGGCTAAAAGCTGTAACACTTTAAGAAAAGGGGCGGTATGAAGATACTTGTGGTGTCGCACAGTTCCGTGTTAAAGGCTCACAGGCGCAAGCTTGAATTACTCGCCTCTGAATACGGCCATCAGATAACCCTTGCCGCTCCGCCCTACTGGTACGAAGGCGGCGTAAAAATCCATTTTACCAAAGACGAATCGGCGGTAAAATACGCCGAAGGCCGCGGGTTTTTCCGCGCCAAAAATTCCTTTGTTTACACAAACGCCGCATTGATTGTAAAAGAGGCCGACCCTGACATAGTGCATATAGAAGAAGAGCCTTTTGACCCCATGTGCGCTCAGTTTATACACGCTGCTGAAAAAGCGGGCAAGAAAACAATTTTTTTCACCTGGGAAAACATAAATAAAAAACACAGCCTGCCGTATGCCCTGTGCGAAAAGTATGCTTTGAAACACGCCTGCGGCGCTATAGCGGGAAGCCTTGAGGCAAAACAGGTGCTTGAAAAAAAGGGGTACTGGGGGCGCGTTGAAGTAATACCGCAGTACGGGGTGGATTTGAGCGCTTACGCGCACAAAAAACCGGAACCCCCTAAAACAGAATGCAGGATAGTTTATATGGGAAGGATTACGCCGGAAAAGGGGATTGAAACCCTGATTGAGGCAGCCTCGGGAATTAACAGCGTAAAACTGTATGTGGTCGGCATCGGCGACAAAAAATACAGCCGCTATCTAAAGGAAAAAGCAGGCGCAATGATGGGAAAGAGGTGCTACTTCATAGGGCATATTAATAAAGAAGACGCGCCGGATTTCCTGTCAACAATGCATATTCTTGTGCTTCCTTCAATAACGGGTAAAAAATGGAAAGAGCAGTTCGGCAGGGTGCTGACCGAGGCTTTTGCCGCAAAAATATTCGTCATAGGCTCCGACTCCGGGGAAATTCCAAGTGTAATAGGAAATGGAGGCCTGGTGTTTAAGGAAAAAAGCGTTTTTGACCTTGCCGACAAAATCATAGAAGCCATGAGCGGCGAGGAAAAATACATTAATACCGCCAACGCCGGCTATGAGAGGGCGAAAACATATTTTACTGATGAGGCAATAGCCGCTCAGATTGACAAGTTCTACAATGAAACTGTTAAGTAAAAAAATCAAAAACGGATTCATAAGCCTTTTCTTTCCGGAACCCTGCGCGCACTGCGGAAGGTACATCAAGGATTTCAGCGCCGAGTGCCTGTGCTCCGGGTGTTTTGAAACCATAAAAAAACCTTCGGGCAGGCTCTGTCTTGTATGCCTGAAACCCGTAAAACCCGGGGCCGGCGGGGAGTGCAGGGAATGCGCCGAATATGAAAAAAACTTTGAAATGATAGCCGCGGGAGGCGCGTACGAGGGGGCGCTGAAAGAGCTGATTCACAGGATGAAATTTTACGGAAGAAAAAACGGGGCCAAAACAGCGGCTGAGATAATGTCCGCCGCGGCAGGAGCGGAATTTTTCGCGTGGCCAGACGCGATAACCTGCGTGCCCTTGAGCCGCGGTTCATTAAAAGAGCGGGGCTACAACCAGTCCGAAGCGGCCGCGAGGATTCTTTCAAAGAAGTACGGGGTGCCTTTTGTCAGGCTCATAGAAAAGATAAAAGAAACCGAGCCGCAAAACAAGCTGGAAAGAAAAGAGCGGATAAAGAATTTAAAGGGCGCTTTCCGGGCGTCGGGTTGTGAAGGCCTTAATATTCTCGTTGTAGACGACGTATACACTACAGGCGCGACCATGAACGAAACAGCAAAAGCGCTGCTGGATGCGAAAGCGGCTAAAGTAAGAGGGATAGTTGTGGGAAGGGCTTTGTAAGCTGAAAGTTGAAAGTTTAAAGCTGAAAGTTAGTACACTGAAAACTGAAAGCTGAAAACTGAAAGTTAGTACACTGAAAACTGAAAGCTGAAAGTTAGTACACTGAAAACTGAAAGCTGAAAGCTGAAAGTTAGTACACTGAAAACTGAAAGCTGAAAACTGAAAGTTAGTACACTGAAAACTGAAAGCTGAAAACTGAAAGTTAGTACACTGA
>CAYGHG010000129.1:0-97 GCA_964349515.1 uncultured Spirochaetia bacterium | reverse complement strand
AAACTGAAAGCTGAAAGTTAGTACACTGAAAACTGAAAGCTGAAAGCTGAAAGTTAGTACACTGAAAACTGAAAGCTGAAAACTGAAAGTTAGTACA
>CAYGHG010000128.1:4255-6863 GCA_964349515.1 uncultured Spirochaetia bacterium | reverse complement strand
TAACCCCCTTTTTCACTCTTTATAGTACCCCCTTGAGGGGTAAAGGGGGCGTAGGGGGATTTGATTTTAAGTTTTAAGCCATTAAGCCATAACCCATAAGAAAGCCAAGAAGCCAAAAGACAAAAGTTAAAAACATCCACGCCTGTGTTTTTTGTTCTCTCAACCTGCAAATTCTAATTGTACTTACCCTAGGCCGTTCTTACGCTTCTGCGTTCTTATTTGTTCTAAACCTGAAACCTGTTTTTAATACAACATCTTGCTTTTGGACTGAAATCATTATAAAATCTATCAAAAGGGGTACTTATACCCTTTTTGAGAGGGTAAATTGAAAAAAGCAGTTATGCTTTCATTATTAATAGTGTTTGTGTGCGGGCGCGTTTACTCTGTTGCCCCTAAGGAGGATATACTTCAGGCTCCCGGGGCGCGTGCATCCGCTATGGCGGGAGCTTTTTGCGCCGTGGCCGATGATTATTCCGCTTATTTCTGGAATCCCGCGGGCCTTGTTTTTGTTACCGCGCCTTTGGCCGGCGTTTACGGTGACAGCGTCCTGAAAGCTTCTGAATTTTCGCTGGGGCTTTCATACGCGCAGCCTGTACCTGTTCTTGATATGAGCGCCGGAATTTCAGTAATGAAAAACTTTCACTCTGATTCAAACTTTGGAAGGGATCTGTACTATCTGTCTCTTGCCTTTTATCTGGATGAACAAAAAAGGAGCGCTTTTGGCGCGAATATGAAATTCATCCACTCATATATAATTGATTACGAAGCGTGGGGTTTTGCGCCATCTTTTGATTTCGGATTACTCTATTTTCCCGAGATTCTTGACAATAAGCTCAGGGCAGGCGTGATGATACGGGATATAAATACCACCATGATTTGGAACAACGGCGGCAGGGAAAAAGTACCCGCTGTTTTTAAGGCCGGGGCCGCATATATTTTTGACAAATCAGCGCTGGCAGCATTTGATTTTGAAGCCTCTGCCTATGGGGAGAGCGGGCTCCCTGCAAGGGCGTCAATACACCTGGGCGGAGAAAAAAAGTTTTATGTCATAAATGCCGGTGAATTCGGGGTACGCGCCGGTTTTAACTGGAAAGAGGCCGTGGACCCCAATTACAGGTTTACTTTCGGGCTTTCTTACGCCAGAAAAGAATTTGCTGTAAATTACGTTTTTATTCCGGGCGCCCTAGGAGACTCCCACAAATTTGACTTAGGTTATATTTTTGGGGAAGAGGCTCCTTCAGAAAAGAAAAAACCTGGGATGGAAACTCCGGAAAAAGCCGCAGATTATTATGCCGCTGCTTTTAAAAACCTGGATTTTGATATATCCTCACGGTATATATCCCCAAACAATGACGAGAGAAAAGATACAGCCGTTTTTATGATAAAAAACATACCGGACCGCGAGTCTGATTCGGCGTGGAAAATAGAGATAAGAGACAGTTCTGATAATGTAGTCAGGGAATTTGGCGGCGGCAGCAGGATGCCTGAATCAGTTACATGGGACGGAGCAGGGCCCGGAAAAAAAATCCTGCCTGACGGAGATTACAGGGCAGTTCTTGTTATTGAAGCCGGAGGCGTAAAGGCGTATGAAAAATCCCGAATGATTTCCCTTGATACCGCCGCACCATCTTTCAGGCTGGATATAACCCCAAAATACTTCGCGCCGCACCCGCGCAGCAGGTTCAATAAGATGGACATAAGCGTTAATACCCGCCACAGCGACATAGAGGCCTGGGTGACGGCTGTTAAAGACGGCAAAGGCTCGATAATAAGAAGGTTCTCAGGAGAAGGCGTACCGGCAAAACTTACATGGGACGGGAAAGACGCCTTAGAAAACACAATTATTGACGGTGAGTATACGATTAATTACGCACTCAGGGATTTTGCCGGAAACGTATATGAGCAGAGCGAAAAATTCACTGTGGACACATACATATCCCGTTTTTCCGCAGACCCGGAAAACCGGCTGTTTACTGCAGGAAAAAACGGTGTTGTTTTCAGGCCGTCTGCCAGGGACAGCGACAGAGTGAGGACGTGGGATCTTGAAATTAGGGACGGCGCGGGGAGGCTTATGGCCGCATTTAACGGCCGCTCGCCTGCGGTGAGAGCCGTGACGTGGAACGGCGCGGATGAAAACAATGTTTATGCCCGCAGCGGAAGCCCGTACTATTACACTGTGAGGGTAAATCAGAAAAACGGAATAGTTACAGAAACAACAGGGATGATACAGAGCAGGCTTCCTGAATTTGAAGGAATGGGGATTGAGCTTACTCTGGCTGCCGTGGATTTTGCGGCCGGGAGTTATGACCTGCCTCCGGGGGAATACGCTTACCTGAACCAGGCAGCGGACGCGGTCAAGCAGTACGCAAAAAACTATAACCTGTTCATTAAAGGGTATGCGGCGGACACCCCTGATAAAGAAAAAAATCTGGAGCTGTCTCTCGCAAGGATAAAGGCAATCACGGATTATCTTGTTTTTCAGGCGGGTGTGCCGGCGGAAAGCATATATACATTTGCCATAGGCGACGGAAGTTATTTCCCGTCTGTTGAACAGGTACTGATAAAAAAGAACGCACGCAGGGTTGAAATAGAACTGATGACCAAATAA
>CAYGHG010000128.1:0-4155 GCA_964349515.1 uncultured Spirochaetia bacterium | reverse complement strand
GGTACTGATAAAAAAGAACGCACGCAGGGTTGAAATAGAACTGATGACCAAATAAGGAAATTAAAGTTAAAAAGAGAGAAGGCATAAGCCGGAAATTTTGGGTTGAAGCACGGCGCGGGTTATGTTCGAGTCCGTGCTGCAGGACAAACGCAGGATAAAACCCGGGAAATGATTTTCGGGTGCAGGGCATATTGAAAAGGAATGTAAAACAGGATATAATTAACTTCAGCCTCAAATATCTGAAAAGGCGGTACAAGTGACAAAAGAAGAAAAGATGCTGCACATAAAGCTGGCCTATGGCTATTACCAGAATAAGGAATATAAAAAAGCCATAGCCCTCTATGAAAAACTTAATGCCTCGGATTCCGATGACGCGAATATTATGAACATGCTCGGAGACACATACTTTAAGGGGGGAAATGCAGACAAGGCCCTGGAAGCGTATATTGGCACTATGATAATTCTTGAAAAAAAAGAGCAGTCAGACAAACTGATAAGGCTCGCCAAAAAAGTTTCCAAATATTTTCCAGACGAGCAGAGGGTTAAAACAAAAATTAAGTCTGCCGTAAGGCTGATGATGCGTGATGCGGAAAGAAAAACGTTGAGCCACGATTACGCCGCTGCAAGGGAACTCTATGAATCCCTGAAAGAGTTCAATTCAGATGAATTTCCCGTGAACGTAAAAATCAAGGAAATGAACGACGAGGAGATAGAATACAACGAGCGGGAGAGAAAACTGAAAGAAGCGGGAAAAATGAGGCCTGCTGACAATCAGGGCGGGATAGTGGAAAAGTTTGAAAAAATGGCAAACAATTATATAACCAACGGGGACTATGACGGCGCTGTGGAGACATATATAACCGCCCTTAAACTGGCCCCTAATAATCAGGAACTCAGGCAGAAACTGCACAATGTTTACACGATGATAGCCCAGAAATCCTCTGTGGACAGGGTGTGGGACAGGATTGACAACTCACCCAAAGACAGGGTGGAGGAAGCAAAACGCAAGGCAATGGAAGACCGTATGGCCAGGATAATGAAGGAAGAGGAAGAGCGCGCCAGGATGATAATGGAGGAAGAGGAAAAGATACAGAAAGAGTATGAAGAGTTGGAGGCTGAAATAATCAAAAAGGCGGCTGTAGAGCTCAAAGAAAAACTGGAGCAGGCCCAGGAATCCGAGCAGCTGAAAGAGGAAGAGATACAGCGTATTATGAAGGAGCAGGAGGCAAAAAAGAGGGAAACACTGGAAAGGCTGAAGCAGGAGGCTGTGGAAAAATTTAAAAAGCAGAAAGAAGCGATTCAAAATGCAGTGCTGAAGAAAAAAGAAGAGGCCGCCGCTGCCGCCCCGCAAACACAGCATACACAGGAAACAGGGCAGGAACTGCCGGCAGCAGCGGGCCCGCTTAATGAAGACGCAAAGAGCAGGATGCTTGCCAATCTGCGGAAAGCATACGAGGTTCCGAAAATAAATGAGGCTGTGCCGGGAACACCGGTTCCGGAGCTTAAGACAGAAGCGGCAAAAGTCCGGGAAAAAAGAGAAGCGCAGGTTTCGGCGCCGCAGGCCGCGCATAGGGCTGAACCCGAACTAAACGACGATATAGGGGAAGGCGAAAACCTTAGCAGTGAAATAATAGTAAATGAAGACACCCTTGATTCCCTGATAACCACGGCATTCATATATGTCAATCAGTCTGAAATGAAAGAAGCTATGAGGATATACAACAAACTCGCCCTGAAATACCCCGAAAATCAGGAAGTAAAAAAACTGCTGGAAGAGATAAAGAACAAATCGTAAATATTAAGTTTCAAAGACAGAAGGCACAAGACACAAGTGAGACAGGGCTGTTCTATACTTATGTCTCATGTCTTTTGTCTTATTAACTTAAGGGTGCATATGAATAAATTTAAATTAAATTCCGGCTTCAAACCTTCAGGTGACCAGCCTCAGGCCATAAAAAAACTTGTTTCTTCTATTAAAAAAGGGAGCCCATACCAGACCCTGCTCGGGGTTACGGGTTCCGGCAAGACTTTTACGATGGCAAAGGTGATAGAAGAGCTCAACAGGCCCGCGCTGATACTCTCGCACAATAAAACTCTGGCAGCCCAGCTTTACATGGAATTCAAACAGTTTTTTCCGGATAACGCGGTGGAGTATTTTGTTTCTTACTACGACTATTACCAGCCCGAAGCATATGTGCCGCACAGGGATTTGTTTATTGAAAAAGACTCTTCCATAAACGACGAGCTTGACCGCATGCGGCTGGCCGCCACCTATAAGCTGATTACAAGGCGCGACGTGATAATAGTCGCGAGTATCTCCTGTATTTACGGCATCGGTTCGCCTGAAAATTACAAACGCATGGACCTTTTTTTGGAGGAGGGGATGGAAATTTCCATAAATTACGCCGCCGAAAAACTGGTTACCATGCAGTACACGAGAAACGAATTTGAATTTTCCCAGAAAATTTTCAGGGTAAAAGGGGACATTCTTGAAATATTTCCTTCATATTCCGAGAATGCCCTCAGGGTCGAGTTTTTCGGTGATAAAGTGGAGGCCATAAGCGAGATAAACCCGGTTACAAAGGATGTCATAAACCGCCTGCGGCGGACCATTATTTATCCGGCGTCGCATTATGTGGTGGCGGAGGATACGGTAAAAGGAGTGGTAAAGGAGATAGAAACGGAACTTGAAAACAGGCTCAAGGATTTTAAAGACAGGCCGGTAGAATATGAGAGGCTTAAAACCCGCACCACATATGACATGGAAATGCTGCTTGAGATGGGATACTGCAAGGGGATTGAAAACTATTCGCGCATAATGGAGGGAAGAAAGCCGGGCACGCCGCCATATACACTGATTGATTATTTTCCGGATGATTTTCTGTTTTTTGTGGATGAGTCGCATGTGACCATGCCGCAGGTGCACGGAATGCACAAGGGTGACCGCTCCAGAAAGGAAAATCTGGTTAACTACGGTTTCCGCCTGCCGTGCGCTTATGACAACAGGCCGCTTACTTTTGACGAATTTGAGGCGAGGATAAAACAGGCTGTTTTTGTGTCAGCCACACCGGAAAAATATGAGCTTGAAAAAAGCGGCGCTAATGTCGCGGAACAGATAGTGCGCCCTACGGGGCTGGTGGACCCGGAAATAATTATTAAGAAGACAGAAGGGCAGGTTGACGACCTGATGGCTGAGATAAAAAAGCGGGCGGAGAAAAACGAGAGGGTGCTGGTCACCACTCTGACTAAAAAAATGGCGGAAAGCCTCTCCTCGTTTCTGGCAGACAAGGGCATAAAATGCAAATACCTGCACTCTGACATAGATACGCTGGAGCGCGTGCAGATAATCAGGGAGTTAAGGCAGGGGAAATTTACCGCGTTAATCGGCATTAACCTTTTAAGGGAAGGGCTCGACATACCCGAGGTGTCGCTTGTCGCCATACTTGACGCGGACAAGGAGGGGTTCCTGCGCTCCGCCACCTCGCTCATCCAGACCATAGGCAGGGCGGCAAGAAACGTGGAAGGAAAAGTAATAATGTACGCGGATATGGTTACCGATTCCATGAAAAAAGCCATAGGTGAGACTGACAGAAGAAGAAAAAAACAGAGAGAGTACAACAAAAACAACAACATAACCCCCAAAACAATAGAAAAAAAACTGGCACCGCTGGAAAAGTCGGTTTATGAAATGGATTATTTTACAGTGCCCCTTGCCGAAGAGGAGAGGGAGTTTACCTATAAAGACAAGGCAGACCTGATTCGGCAGATGGAAGAAGAGATGATAAAAGAGGCAAAAGCCCTTAATTTTGAACAGGCGGCGCTCCTGCGAGACAGGATAGAAGAGGTGCGGGAAGGCGCGTCCTTAAAGCAGAAAAAAAAGAAGTATAAATTTAGTTTATAACCCCCTTTCCCACTCTTTATAGTAACCCCTTGAAGGGCAAAGGGGGCGTAGGGGGATTTGATTTTAAGTTTTAAGTCATTAAGCCATAACCCATAAGAAAGCCAAGAAGCCAAAAGACAAAAGTTAAAACATACTTGCCTGTGTTTTTTGTTCTATCAACTTGTAAATTGCAATTTGTAAATTGTAACCATCCTCATCCGCGGCCGGCAGTGTTATTTTTCCGCCTGCGCCTTGTATTGTGCGCGCCGGTGGCA
>CAYGHG010000127.1:0-6897 GCA_964349515.1 uncultured Spirochaetia bacterium | reverse complement strand
CTCCTTATATTTTGTCATCTGTAGTTTATTTAGTCTTGTTGAGTTTATATCCTATGAAGTTACTTTTGTCAAGCATATTAAAACCGTAAATTTTATATTTTTTATGCCCGCCCTGAAATAAAAAAAGGCAGTTATACTTTCGTATAACTGCCTTTCTTAAGCGCCTATTTCGCGTATTTCTCCGGATTCTTGTCAAATTCCTTTACGCATCCCGCGCAACACAGGTAGTACTTCTTTCCTTTGTACTCTTTAACAGCGTATGCCTTGTTCTTATTTACCTTTGTACCCATCACAGGGCATACGGCAGTATCTTCTCCGTCAGCAGCCGCGGATTTTGAACCCTTCATGGGGCAGTTCTTCATTTTCTCCGCTTTTTCCTGTATCTTTTTTACCGCTTCAGGGTCTTTTGAGGTAATTGTTATTTTCACTCCGTCTTTTGTGTTTTCAACCTTTACCTCAGAGCCTTCCACACAGCACGCTTCCATCCCGCATTTCATTTCAGCCTTTGCCGCTTTTTTTCCGGGCTTGGCGTGCGCGCCGCAATCAGGGCCCGCAAAAGCAAAACCTGCCGAAAAAGCCAGCACTGCAAGAACAATAAGAATTTTCTTCATAAAAACCTCCTTTTGTATTTACTACCAATTTAATGATATACTACGATTTTCAGTTTGTCAAGAGCATTCGGATTTTGATGCTGTTTATAAAAAATATAGTCACAAAGTTTTTCCTCCCTCTCCCTGATTTTCGAGGCAGAGGGCCGGGGTGAGGGTGCTTTGTTTTTCTGTCTCTTTTGAATTCTCCATTTCACACAAAACCCCGGTTTTTATCCGGGTAAAAAAAATCAGCGCTTTTTAAGCGTGGTCTTGTAGGCTTCAGCCGCGTCTTTCAGGTACTTTTCGGCGTCGTATGAAAGATAAACCGCCAGTATGGTGCCGGGAAGCCCTGCCAAGAGCGCAGGCCCGCAGTTGGGCAAGATATAGCCTCCTGCTAAAAGGTTTCCAATCACATTACAATTTACTCCGCCGCTGTAAAAAACAATTCCGCCCATCAGCACAACATTAGTGATCAAAACCGCTGTTGACAGCGATTTTGTCCTGCTGTAATTTTCATAATGCGCCGAGCTCTTTCCTATGGCCCCAAACAGCGTCCCGAGCGACGGGTCGTCACACGGGCGTTTGGCGCCCGACACTGCGCCCTCGACATAGCACGTTATATCTGTATATGTAACCTTCAGGTCTTCTTCGGGGAAAAATTTTGGAAGTTCGTTTTTTACTTCAGCGGTAGTAGAACATCCCGCCGCCATCATAAACATTAATAATACCGCCGCTGTCTTTGCCATTGCGCCTCCCGTTTTTTTCAATGATAAAAAGCAAACAACGTGCCGCGAAAACACCCTTTAATATATGAGGTTTAAAGCCCCAAACGCGCAGATATTTGCGCAGAATCAACACTATGAAACAGGCTGCAGCGGCGGCTTGTCTGTGTCTTCGGCGTACTTATCCCTTATCGCGGTGATAACGTCATAGATACTGAAAAATGCCTCCACCACCTCGGGGTCAAAGTGTGTTCCGGCGCTTGATTTTATGTACTCCAGCACCTTGTCCTCTGTCCACGCGTCTTTGTAAATCCTTTTTGATATCAGCGCGTCATATACGTCGGCAACGGCGACAACCCGGCCGGTTATCGGAATCTCTATGTTTTCCTTGCCGCTTGAATGGTCAATCGCCTCTGCTTTTTCAAGATCCACGTCCTTGCCCGGATACCCCTTGCCGTCCCAGCGCTCGTGGTGGTGCAGCGCGACCTCGGCAGCCATGGCGTCTATCTCGGAATTGGTATTTGCAAAAAGCCTGTGACCCAGTACAGTATGCATCTTCATAATGCGAAGCTCGTCGTCATCAAGTTTGCCGGGTTTTTTAAGAATCTTATCAGATATGCCGACCTTGCCGGCGTCGTGCAGCATGGCCGCTATCCTGTATTTGTCCTTGAAGCGCCTGATCAGTTCGGGAGGAAAACCGCGCATCTCGGCCCACTTGCCGTATATCTCAACAGAGTACGCGCCCATCCTGTTTACGTGGCCGCCGGTTTCTTTTGGGTCCCTGAACTCAACCATGCGCAGCATGCGAAGAATCATTTCCCTCGTTGCGGTGGCCTTTTCTATCGCGACAGCCGCGTCATTGCTTAGGTAGGATACAAAAAGCCCGTCCTTTTCGCTAAAGGGGACAACCTTGCCGGTTAAGTCTTTTGCATTCACAAGCTGAAGAACGCCTATCACCCTGTTTCTTATGGTCTTTAGCGGGAACGACAACACTGACTTTGTCCTGTAACCAGTCGCGGTATCAAAACTTTTATTAAAACCGCACACGGACTTTTTACCGCGCTTATATACATCCTTGAATTCAATTACTTTGCCGTGTTTGGCGGTGCAGCCGGCTATGGATTCGTCGCCTATTGAGACTTCATGGCCGAGGTATTTGTATTTCTTGGCAGGGTCATTCTGAAAAAGTTTGTCGTTTTGCGTGTACTTGATTACCAGCGCTTCGCCTTCCGTCAGAAATATGGTGCCTCCCTCGGCATTCGTGAATTTTCTCGCCTCAAAAAGCAGCTTGTCAAGCAGTATGTCTATGTCTGTTATGTTATGAATGTCCTCTGATATCTTCAGTATGTACTGAAGTATGGCCCTGTCAGTCATCTTTTTCTTTCTTGAAGAAATATTTCCGTTCATCATTCCTCCGTAACTAAAGCCCTGATTTTACGTGTTCTTTATACATGCACCTGTCCATGACGACAAGTACGCCCTTCTTTTCCGCCAGTTTTGCCGCCTCTTCGTTTATTACGCCTTCCTGCATCCAGACGGCCGAGGGTTTTGCCTTTACCGCGTCTTCAACGACGCGGAGCACCTCTTCGCTTTTCCTGAATACAAGAATAGTATCAGCTCCGCCCTCTATTTCAGAGACGCTCCTGTAAACCTTCTCTCCGAGAATTTTTTCCTCCCGCGGGTAAACAGGAATTATCTTATAACCTTTTTTCTGAAGGTACTCTGATACATAATGGGAGGTCCTGTGCGGTTTTGGCGACAGCCCCACCACCGCTATTCTTTTTGCAGCCTTTAATATTTTTGAAATTTTCTCTTTTTCTTCCATTTTTTCTCCGTTCCCCCTGTCTTAAATTATACACAATAAAAACCGCTTATTCAATAAAACCTGACCCGAACACCGTTTTTCCCCTGTAAATAACCGCAAGCTGCCCCGGCGTAACTGCAAACTGCGGCGAATCAAATACAACACCCGCGCTCTCCCCCGATATTTCAACTGCCGCCTTTGCCGCCTTGTGCAGGTAGCGCACTTTGACCTCGGCCCTGAAATGCTTTTTACCTGAATACGCAAGTATATTAAGATTTTTTATCCGGAGCTCCTTTTTCACTGCCTCATCCCTCGGGCCGGCTATTACCCTGTTGTTTTGAGGGTCTATTGCGGACACAAACAGCGGTTCTCCGCCGCCTCCGCCTAACCCCTTGCGCTGCCCGACTGTGTACCTGAAATACGGGTATTCAAGCTTTCGTATTTTTTTTCCGGATGTATCAAAGAGCGAAGCGCTTGCCTGCCCGGCCGGGGCGGCGTTCATTCTTTTAATAAAATCATATGGGCTCTCTTTTTCGCGCAGGAAGCATGCCTCCTGGCTCTCTCCCCTCGCGGGCTTGACCCCTGCTTTGGCTGCGATGCTGCGGATTTCATCTTTTTTCATGTTTCCAAGAGGAAACAAAATAAAAGGCAGTGTCTCCGCAGCCAGGCGCGACAGGAAATATTCCTGTGTCTTAGCGCTGTCTTTTCCTTTTTTAAGAGCATATTTTTTTCCGTTTCTTTCTATGCGCGCATAATGCCCGGTCGCGACAAAATCAAAGGAATTTTCCTTCATCTTTTTTATCAGCGCCGCGAACTTAATCTTTTCATTGCAAACAACGCACGGATTGGGAGTCTCCCCGCTTAGGTAAGAAGAGACAAAAGGCTCTACTACGGCTTTCCTGAACTCATCTTTCATATTAATGACGTAATGCGGTATTCCTATTTTTACGCACGCTGCTTTTGCCGCCATTATGTCGTCGTAATTACAGCAGCGCGAGGCGTCATCCCAAAGCGACAGGGTCAGCCCTGCCGCCTCATAACCCTTTTTCTTCAGCAGAACCGCGGCGGCGCATGAGTCAACCCCGCCGCTCATTCCGATGAAAACTTTTTTTGCCATTTTTTAGAGCTCCACCATCCGCCTGATCGGAATAATTGCTTTTTCTATTGTCTCTGCGTCAAGCTTTACCTCTGTTTTATTGTTAAGAAGCGATTCATAAACATCTTCCAGCCTGGTCTTTTTCATGTTCACGCATATTTTTGCCGAACCGAGAGAGTAAAACTCGGCGTCAGGCCTCTCTTTTTTCAGCCTGTGTATGTGCCCCTCTTCAGTTCCTATTATAAACTGTTTCGCAGGGCTCTCTTTTACAATTTTTATCATCCCGGATGTAGAGGCCACCTTATCAGAGAGTTCAAGCACCTCCTGATTGCACTCGGGGTGCGAGAGCACAACCGCGTCAGGAAGCGCCGCTTTTGCTTTTCTTACTTCGCCGGCGGTAAATTTCCAGTGAACGAAGCATCCGCCCTCGTGTATTATTATCTCTTTTTCAGTTACGTGTTTTTTGACCCACGCTCCGAGGTTTTTGTCAGGCAGGAAAACTATCTTGTTGTTTGGTATCTTTTTTACTATGTCAACGGCATTTGCAGAGGTCACACAATAGTCAAGGAGCGTTTTTACGTCAGCGTTTGTGTTTACATACCCCACCATTGTGTAATCCGGATATTTTTCCTTGTATGCCTTCATCTGCTCATATGTAATGCAGTCAGCAAGCGGGCAGCCCGCGTCAGAGCGCGGTATCAGCACTGTTTTGGAAGGTGAGAGCACCTTTGCGGTCTCTGCCATGAATTTCACGCCGCAAAACACTATCACCTGCTCCGCAGCCGAGGCGCACTTGCGCGCGAGCTCCAGCGAGTCGCCTGTAAAATCAGCCGCGTCCTGGACTTCGGGCAGCTGGTAATTATGCGCCACTATCACCGCGTTTTTTTCTTTTTTTAATTCCGCTATTTTATTCAACAATTCCTGCTGTTCCATTCCCTTCACCTCTTTTATTTAAAGGGCCGACACGGCCCTCAAGTTTTCCGCCGACGAAATGAAAAGTTCCGCAAACTTTACGCACTCTTCGCGCGTCGTGTACCGCGAAGACGAAATTCTTACCGAACGTCTCGACTGTTCATCCGAAAGCCCCATTGCTTTCAGAACATGCGAAGAAGACATCGAACCCGAAGCACAGGCAGAGCCGCCGGAAATCGCCGCGCCTTTCAGGTCAAGGCTGATAATCAGGCTTTCGGCCTCAATGCCGTCAAGCCCCGCGTTAAATGTATTCCACAGCCTTTTTTCCCTGCTTCCGTTTATACTAACATTTTTTAACCTGTCTGAAATCTCATTTTCCAGAAACTTCATGTTCCCTGCAGCCTCAGATACCCTGCTCCTGTCATTCAAAAAGCCCGAGGCAAGTTCAAATGCTTTTCCCAGCCCTGCGATTAAAGGCACGTTTTCAGTCCCCGGCCTTAAGCCCCGCTCCTGCTTTGACCCCTGTATCAGCGGTTCAATTTTTACCCCTTTTTTTACGTAAAGAATTCCTATCCCTTTGGGGCCGTGCAGTTTATGCCCTGCTGCCGACAAAAGGTCAAAACCCTGTTTTTTGACGTCAAGTTTTACCTTGCCTGCGGCGTTTACGGCGTCGGTATGAAAGAGCGCGCCGGCAGCTTCCGCGATTTCCGCTGCCTCTTCAACCGGCTGAACAACCCCTGTTTCATTGTTTGCCGCCATGAGCGAGACTAACAGCGTGTCTTTGCTGATTTCTTTTTTCAATACAGACAAGTCCGCAATGCCGTCAGAGCCGGCAGGCAGATAAGCAACCGTGTATCCTGTTTTTTCAAGATACTTAACAGCGCCTATAACCGCAGGGTGCTCTATTGCGGATGTAATTATTTTTTTCCTTGCGGGATTTGCCTGAGCAGCGCCTATAATCGCGAGATTGTCAGATTCGGTGCCGCCCGAGGTAAAATATATTTCAGAAGGCCCGCAGTTAAAAAACGCGGCTGCTTTTTCGCGGGCTTCCTCAACAGCAGCCCGGGCTTTCTGCCCCGATGAATAAAGCGACGAAGGGTTGGCGTATGTTTCCGCGAAATAAGGCATCATGAAATCAATGACTTCAGGCGCCGCCATTGTCGTGGCGTTGTTGTCAAAATAGAGCATTATTTTTTTCCGTTGCTGCCGAAATGCAGTTTTTTAACCTGCTCAAGATTTGTCTGGCTCAAATACTCCTTCATTTTTGCATTAAGCCCCATCCAAACGCCCCTGATGCCGCAGCCTTTTGCCCTCTCACATGCGGTAATGTCAACCGAACACCGTGAAGGCGCCACGTCAGTTTCAACAGCCGTCAGTATGTCATAAATGCTGACTTCCGAAGGTTTCATCGCAAGCATGAAACCGCCTTTTTCACCCTTTAAACTTTTTACAATACCGGCTTTTCTGAGTTTTACAAAGATGTTTTCCAGATATCTGTTGGAGAATTTTTCAGATTTGCAGATTTCCTTGATTGAAACAGGCGAGTTGCCGGAGTCTGAGTAGGAACGGGCAAGATGGGAAAGCGCCCGCATTGCGTAGCGCCCTTTTGTTGATACTTTCATCAATTCACCTCGAAAAAGTATAATATCACACTCTGAGTGATATTATAGTCTGTTAAGCCGTCAAAGTCAAGCAGCCTGCCTTAAAAGATACTGTTAATATTAGTGTGTAATATGATTTCCTCTCCACCTTTAAAGGGGGAGAGGTTAGGTG
>CAYGHG010000126.1:0-7019 GCA_964349515.1 uncultured Spirochaetia bacterium | reverse complement strand
ATAGCTTATAGCTTATAGCTTATAGCTTATAGCTTATAGCTTATAGCTTATAGCTTATAGCTCATAGCTTAGTATTAATTTTGCTTCCCTCGCTCAGCTTAAAATTCCCTTCCGTTATTACCTGCTGTCCCGGTTTTAAGCCCGAGGTTATTTCAACCCCTTTTTCATCCTCATACCCTGTCTGCACTGTTATTTCTTTTGCAATGCCGTTTTCATTTACATATACATACACCCTGCCCGCGCCGCTCAAAAGAGCGTTCTTCGGCACCACAATCCCGCGCCTTGACTGCGAGTATATTTTTACCTCAACAGACATCCCCGGTTTTACCGACATATCCGGATTTGCGGCTTTTACTATCACTGTCCCTGCCATGGTGTCTTTGTCAATAAAAGGCGTTACCGAGTAAACACTGCCCTCCACAAAACCCTCGGAGTATGCCGCTTTTATGCCGGCTTTCATTCCCCTCTTTATTTTTATCAGCTCGGCTTCGCCGGTATTTAAAACCGCCTTTACATTCATAGGGTCGGCTATCTCGGCTGCCGGCCTGTCAGGCGACATTGCAGCCCCCCTGTCAGAGTAATAAATTCTGGTGACTGTTCCCGCTATGGGGGACCTAAGCGGCGCAAGCTGAAAGTCCATTCCGGTGATATCCCTATTAATGTAGAGCACAACCTGCCCTTTGGTTACAGTATCTCCTTCTGTCACTGCAGGTTTTTCAAACTTGCCGTGAACCATCGGATAAACCTGCACCTGCGGGTCTCCCTCGGCTATTCCGTAGAGCCTTATTACCTCTTCAATAATGCTTTCACCAACCGTGACAGCGGCTGTCTCTATGGGCCGGTCCTGATCAGGAGCGGAAGATTTCAAAAGCTTCAGTACAATCTGCGCCAGTATGGCGGCCCCTAATATTACAACTATAATTATTGCAACCTTTTTCATCCTGTCATGTTTGTGTTTCATCTTTCCTCCGCTATTGTATGAAATTCTTAAGCTCCTGCACCGCAACAGTGTAGGAGTAAAGCGCGTTTAAATAATTTATCCTGGATTTCATCAGATTAAGCTCCGCGTCAAGAAGGTCAATAGGCCTTGCAAGGCCGTTCATGTAGCTTTCTTTGGCGGTTTTATAGCCTTCTTCCGCTGTTTTTATGGTCATGTCCGCCGCCTCTATTATGCCGCGGTTTTCTTCCAGGGTGGAGTAGAGCTTTTCAAACTGCATGGAGAGCATGTCTGAAGTTTTTTCTTCGTTTAACTTCTGCATTTCAACTGACGCCGCCGCCTTGGCGATTTCATTTATGTTTCTGAACCCGTCAAAAAAGGCCCATGAGAAACCAATTGATACGTCCCAGGAGGTCCTCCATATTTCCCTGTCCGCCCTGAAGTCGCTTTCAAAAGTATAGTAGTTGACCCCCATGTCAAGCCCGATGGATGGCAGCGCCATGGCACCCGCGAGTAAAAGACGCTTGTTTTGAAGGTCAGTCACTTTTTTTGTTATTTGCATTTCGTCGCTCTTCTTTTCAAAAGCCGCCTTTGCCTCGTCATAGCTTAACTCAAACTTTGCATACTTTGCCTCTCCTGAGGGTTCAATATCTTTTTCAAGCGGAAGCCCTGCCGCGGATTTGAAGTTTTTAAGCGCAAGCGTGTACTGCGAAGCCGCCCTTACAGCCTCAGGCGCCATGTTGGAAGCCTCCACCTGCGCGCGTAAAAAATCAAGTTTCGGCACTTCACCGCTTTCATATTTTTTCTTCGTGATTTTGAGGTTTTCTTCCGTACGCTTCAGCGCCTCTTCATTTATGGCTTTTAGTTCTTTTGCTATCAGTGCGCCGTAAAATGCCGCTATGGCGTCGAGTTTGAGTTTTTCCTCAGCACGTTTGAAATTGATTCTTGCTATTTCATACGCCTCCTGCTGCACCATGAAACCCCACTCAAGCTTGCCGAAAGTGATTAAGGGCTGGCTTAAGGAAACCCTTGAAGACCAGGCAGGCTGTGACGAGAGAGGAAGCGACATGGCCGAGGGCCCCAGAATACCGGCCGGCACTTCAACCACCGAGGGTTTTACAAGGGGCGACATGCCGCCTTGCAGCGTAAGAACCGGCGCAAACCTGCCTGCGGCTATCCTCATGTCAGCGGCCGCAATGTTGAGCTCTTCTTTTGCAATCATGTAATCCCTGTTGCCGCGGGAGGTAATCTCAATGTATTTTTCAAAATCTATTGTTTCCGCGCCGGCCGTAAAAGCCGCAAAGCCGAATACAAGAGCGAGCATTGTTTTTTTCATCAGTACAGCACCTTTACTTCCAGCCCCGCGCAGACAGCATGAAGCTCGCCGCGCTCCGGCAGGCTGAAAGAAAGCCTTGATACTTTTAATCCAAGCAGCGCCTTGTTATTTATCCTGTAGTTAACTGATAATCCAAAGTTGTAGTAAAACGCCTCATATGGCCGGTCTGTATCCGCGTATGACATTGACATCATGTCGAAAACTTTTTCATGCCTGTTTGCAAACGACACGCCTGCTTCCCCGAATAAAGAGGGGAAGACAACCCACTGAGGCATTATGTTTGCCCTTAACCCCGCAAAGAGCGGCACAAAACTGTAATGGGATTCCCTGTCGGTTCTGTCAAAAAATACCGCAAACCCCGCGCCTGCGTATATGTCTGCCCATTCATAGAAAGACCATCCGGCGGCGGCACTGCCGCGGGCTGTGTCATAAAGCCCGGTGCTGTCATCATTTAAGTTGTGCGGTCCGGCCACAAAAGCCCCGCCGCCCTCAAAAGAGGTGAAAAACCCGCCCGAGGCGCCGGCAAACGCTGGAATTACAAGGAGAAGCAGCGCAAGAAGTTTTGCCTTCATTTGCCAAACCTCTCATCCAGTATTTTTTTGCCCCGTTTTAATATTGCGATGAATAACTGCTTTTCAACCAGAGAGAGTTTTGAGAGAAACTGGTCTATATATTTTACGGCCACTTTTCTGTTGAATTCAACAAGCTTTCCGCCCTTTGGGGTAAGTTTTACTATTACTATCCGCCTGTCAGAGCCGTGGCGCTCGCGCTTTACATACCCAAACGTTACAAGCCTGTCAACAGCATCTGTCATGGTGGGCATCTTTACTCTTGCAGAGGCCGCAAGCTCCCCCATGGCAGCCTCGGTTTTATCATAGACAAGGTGCATGACCTGTATCTGCGCAAAGTTAAGTTTTTCCATCCCGCCCTGAAAAACCTCAACATGCTTGTTTGACCGTACAGCCCGCACCATCTCAACTATGTCGGAAAAAATCTCCTGTGAATCAGGTTTCTTGTACATTAACACTTTCCTTTTATTTAGTCTTTAATAATATTTAGGCAAGCCTAAGTATATGGTAAAAAAATATATATGTCAAATTAATTTCAAGTGAACATCAAGCCACAAGACAAAAGACAGAAGTTGAAGGACTAACGTTTTTCCCTACTTCTGTCTTCTGTCTTTTGTCTTTCCTGACTTAATTTTTTCTAACTTCTGTCTTGTGTCTTTCCTAACTTTTTTTAAGTCAAATACTCCTCAAACTCATCACTCGTTATCGACCTTATCTGCCTTTCTGCGGCATATTTTCTTATTCTGTTGTCGGATGTGACTATCACGTATGTGCGGGCCTTTTCGCTCCGCTTGTCTGTCATTTCCATTATTATGTCGTCTGCGGTTTCGCCCTGAGCCGAGTATATTATCCTCACCCTTCCCCTCTTATCCGCCCCGCGGTGGTGCGAGGGGTTGTTGCGTCCGTCAAATACCACTGTCATGGAGCCGCCGTTTACATTAAGAAACTCGGACAAAAGGGAGATAAGTTTTTCCCTTTTTTCTTCCAGGGTTCCTTTTAACTCCAGCCTGTACATCAGATTATAGGCGTCCACTATTACGTTCACATTTCCTCCGGTTACAGCGCCAGGCTGACTTTCAGCCCTGCCTTTAAAATTCTCACTTCTTCGCCTATCCCCGGCGGGCTGATTACAACCGGGTTTTCAATAAAAACCGCTATAGTGGTATTGTCCTCCACCTTTACGTTTACCGCCGCGGAGAAGCTGTAATAAGCGGAAAACCCGCTTTCCTGAAGCCCCATAAAATCCCTGCTGCACAGGGCAAAGCCGTAATCAGCGCCTGCCGAAAAATATACGGGAAACTCCGGCAGGACATTGATCCTTATCCCCGCAAAAACAGGAAAGAAGCTGAGATACTGCTGCGTGTTTTCTTTCGCAGAGAGAGAGTAAAAAGCCGCGCCAATACGCCCGTCAAACCATTTTACCGCGGTTGCGCCGCCCGCGAAACTAAAGCCCGCGGCGGCATCAAGCTCAAGCTTTGGTGAATATGCAAATACCGCCGATACATCGCTTTCCAAAAAAGGCCTTATCAGGTTTTCGCCATTAATGTTTAAACAGGCGAAAAACACCGCCAAAGCCGCCAATAGTATTCTCTTTTTCATCTATATCCCCCTTATATGTTTTTTTCCGCTATCTGCGCCGGCAAAAACGGTTTTACGCTGAAAATTTCTTCCCTGCCCTCTTTCACAACCCTTACTTCAGCCGTATCTTTTTCCTTTGCGTCCGAGTACCCTGCCGTAACAGATGCTATGAATTTTTTCGCCTCTTCGTCCACTTCATCAAATGTAACAGCAACAGGCCCGGGGCTGTTAACCGCGTCAAAGACATACGCCCCTTTTGAAAGCTTCAGCAGTTCGTTGTTTTCCGGCTCTTTTCTGCCCACTATGAATTTATAACTGCCGTTTCTGAAATGCCTGCCCACATTGAGAAGCCTCATCTCTTCTTTGCTCATCTCTTTGTGATATTTTAAATGGTCAATTAACCGTCTTGAATATACCTCTTCAGTCAGTATGCAGCCGCCTGCCGGAGGTTTGACATATGCTTCAAGCCCCCACTCTTTCGCGAGCGCAAGCTGGGTTGTGCGGGTACGGCCCTGAATGTTAAGCAGTTTTTCCCTGTCCACCCACCCGAGTTTTTCAGGCTCGGTCATCTCAAGATTTTTCGCGCACAGCGGCCGCAGCAAATACCCTGTCACCCCCGCGTCAGCCTCTATGACCTTCATGGAGCGCATGTTCTGTGTCATGGGCCTTTGGCCCAGTACTTCTCCTGTTATTATGAAACCCGCGTCATATTCAGTAAGCAGTTCTTTTGCCTTTCTTAACATAAATATCTTGCAGTCTATGCATGGGTTCATGTGTTTGCCGAAGCCGTGTTTGGGCTGCTTCATCATTTCAAAAAACTCCTTTGAAATGTCAACAACCCGGATGTCATAGTCAGGCGGCACAGGCGCTTTGTATTTTTTCACGCCGTTTTCCTCCCGGTAGGCGCCAAAGAAGAAACCGGTGTCAAAATTAAGCCCTATGACCTCAATGCCGGCGTTTTTCATGACCTTCATCGCAAGCAGAGAATCAAGCCCGCCCGAAAAAAGCGCGAGGCATCTTTTTTCATTCATTAATATCACCTTCCTGTATGTGTTTTACAACCCTATTTTAATGACATTACAGCCTTTGTAAAGCATTTTAAGCAAAAAATCTGTCAGCAGACATTATGAAATATTTGTCCTCCGTTACCCGCAATACTCCGGATTTTTTTACTGCCTGTACCACAGGTATTCCTCCGAGAGCTTCCGCAAACCTCATGTGATGCGCGTCCATTTTATTGCCGGACAATTTGGCTTCCACGAGAAGATATGGTTTCTTTCCCGATGTAATCAGAAAATCGGTCTCATTGCCGCCCCTGTTTTTTATATAGTAAAGGCCGTATTCACCGCCTTCGCAGTTCCAGAGTTCCACCCGCGCCTTAAGTTCTACAGCCATGAAATTTTCAAAAGCAGCCGCTTCATCCTCAATTACCGAGTAATTATAAAAATAAGCTTTTTTTGCCTTTTTATTCATCCTCTTCATGTTTCCGGTATAGGGCGGAAGCTCAAATATCAGATAGTTTAACGACAGATGGCTTATGTAATTCTTGACCGTCCTGAAATTAAGCTCGAGATCCTGTGCAAGCGTATCAACCGAAAGCGCGGAACCCACCCTGCCCGGCAGAAGTTTTATCAAATCGACCACTTTTTCGAGATAATGCACAGCCGACAGATCCCGCATGTCCTCCCTTATCACCCTGTCAAAATATGAATCATTCCACATTTTCGTGAATTTTGCGTTTCCATTCAGCAGAGGTTCGGGAAAGCCCCCGTGCTGCAGTAAAAGCTCCAGGGAGCCGCGGGACTCCCTTTTGCTGTCAGCGGCTTTTCTCACAAAATCCTCAGGGTTCTTCTCCGGCGTAATGGCTTCATATTTTACGCCGTTGAGTTCCGGCAGTATGACAGGGTTAAGCCTGAACTGCAAATACCTGCCCGCAAGGCTGTCCCCGCTCTTTCTGAACGCATCAAGCCTTGCGCTGCCGGTAATTATGAAATTATATTCATCTTCCCTTGTATCAAATATTCCCTTTAATATATTTTTCCATCGGGGCATTTTGTGTATCTCGTCAAAACACACCCATTTTTTATTTTTCAATCCTGTTTTCGGCAGTAACGACGGGTTGTTCCTGTATAAATTTTTAACTTCCTGCGAATCCCAGTTAAAATAAAAATCCGCGCTTTTCTCCATGCCGAGTTTCTGCCTTGCAATGGTGGTTTTCCCGCACTGGCGCGGGCCTGTTATGAAACGCATCTGCCGCCCAAAAACAGGGTCAAACACAATGTCATAAAGATACCTGTTGATGTAATTCCGGTTCATTTTAACCTCCTTATGCCTTTAATGACATTTTTGTATATATATACAATTTTGTCAAGTCTTTTTTGTATACATGTGCAATTTTGTCATATAGCGGGCCTTTACAACCACGAACAAAACGCGGGCCCTTGAAAGAGCCCGCCTACATTTACATGTTACAATTACAAAAACAAAACGCCCTTGCCCTCGTAGCCGCCTCCCTTTACGGGGGGGCGGGCCTTTACAACCACAAACAAAACGCGGGCCCTTGAAAGAGCCCGCCTACAAATGCACGCAATACACAACC
>CAYGHG010000125.1:0-7138 GCA_964349515.1 uncultured Spirochaetia bacterium | reverse complement strand
GGGTTAAGGCCACTTTGCAGGAGGCGATCGGAGTGACAGGCGACATACAGGGCGCGGTCATAAAGGAAATAACAAAAATTTATGAAAAAGTTTACAGAGGAAAATTATCAGAGATAATCGCGGCGCTGCCTGAAACACCAAAGGGAGAGCATATAATAGTCCTGAACCCGCAGGAGGAAGCCCGCCGCGAGCCTGCGGATGAAGAAGTGCTTGAAACTATTGAGAAATATATTAAGATGGGGGACAGTAAAAGTTCGGCGGTGAAAAAGGCCGCTCTTGAACTCGACATCAACAAAAACAGGGCATACAACATCGCTCACAAGGAGGAGTAAAATGGAGGTCATCAATCTCAAGGTCGCGGGAAAAAGCAATCCGAAGTCGGTCGCAGGGTCAATCGCAAATAATATCAGGGAAAGTAAGGCGGTAGAAATTACGGTTATGGGGCCGAATGCCACCGGACAGGCTATGAAAGCGGCGGCAATAGCCCGCGAATACTTAAGAGAAGAGGGGATTGACCTCGTGGTCAGGCCCGAGTTTCTTCACATAGAGCTTGACGGCGAACAAAAGAGCGCGATGAAGCTGGTTATTCTGGCTTCGGTGAAATAACAGTGGAGTTCAGGGCAGGCACTTCGCTTATCGGAAGCGGCGGCAGGCCTGTTTTCGGGCTCTACAGGCACCCGCTAAAGGATTTATCTCTTGGCGGGTACAGGCCGCACGGCAGTCTTGTAATAAAACCAAAGCCGGGAAATCTTAAAAAATGGATATTCTGCGGCGCTGTTTCGGAGGATTTTGTATTCGGAGCGGCTGTTGTGGATATCGGATACCTTTCAAATCTGTTTTCCTATGTCTTTGACAGGAAGACGAAAAAAATCACTGAAATAAGCGCGCTCTCGCCGCTGTCTATGGGCACATCCTTTCAGGGAAGCGCGGCAGGCGGCAAAGCTGTTTATAAATCAGGCGGAGCAAAAGCGGCGTGGGTTTTTGCCGGAGATAAAATAGAATTGAGCATAAGCACACCCAAAATAGAGGCGGATTTAAGCTATACAAGGGTGAAGGAACCGCTGTGCCTTGTCTCAAGAATAGGGCTCAAAGGTTTCAATTACACCGAGAAAGAAAGCGCCGCTGCGGCCGAAGGAACAATAAAAACAGGCGGTAATCAATATACTGCGGGCCCGGAAACCTCGGGAATAATAGATTTTACCACCGGAGTGCTTTCGCGTAAAACGTTCTGGAACTGGGCCTCAGGGGCAGGCAGGGCGGAGACGGGCGAAAAAATATCTTTTAACCTGTCACAGGGCGTAAATGAAACAGGTTTCACGGAAAACGCGTTTTGGGTGAACGGTTCAATGGTTAAAGTTGATACGGTTGATTTTATATATAACGACAGGCGGCACGTGTCAGAGTGGGAAATCAGGTCGTATGACGGAAAAATAAAGCTGTTCTTTACAGCCGAAGGCGAAAGAAAAGCCGACATAAAAACAGGATTCATGTCCAGTTTCTTTCACCAGCCATTTGGTTCGTTCAGGGGCACCCTTGACGATGGAGCAAAACAATACGTAATAAAAGAAGCCTACGGATTTACAGAGGAACACGAAGCTGTGTGGTAGTCAGCCGATATTTAATATACGGAGTAGTGTCAGGGTATAGCAGGAAGTCCCTCCCGGGCGAAGGCTTAAAAACCTGCCCCTCACCCTGCCTCTCCCCTTGAAAGGGGAGAGGAGATAAGACGCTTTACCTCTCTTGCCGCTATTACTCTTGTCCCGAATACATTATCAAGCACCGTTTGTCCGTGTTCTACCGGCGCTTTCAGCGTAATCTTTGATAATTTCTTCGCGAGCTCCAAAACTTTTTCTTTCGGCACCGGGGACTCTGTCCATACGGGGCATAAGGGCAGTTCTCCGCCTTCCACTCTTACCGTGGTGGTAAGCGTCCTGCGGGGGTCTTTGATTTCTGAGTTGGCGTAGTCAATGCCGAGTTTGCAGGTATTGCCTGTGATTTCCGTGATATTGCCGTAGCCGTCAAGGGTGGTTGAGATTTCGCACCCTTGCGGGCAGCGTATGCAGATCAGCTTTTTTATCATAGTTCCACCGCATTCAGCTTTAATTCACTGCCGCTTGATTTTACGGCAAGCTCCGCCGGTTTAACTTTTAGCGTTATCATTTCTGCAGGGCGGGCGTACTTTTGGATATATGAATCGGCAATGCCGTTCTCGTCTGAAAATTCAACTTTCATCTTTGAAGCAAACTCCCGTGTTACCCTGAGCTCTATCAATGTTGTTTCCTGCGAGGTTTTGTCAATAAACGCCGGCACAACAGAACGGATGTTTTCTGCAGGGATGAGCCTGATGTAATCGCGCTGTTTTGCCCCTGATTTTGAAAACTCAGCCGCGCTTTTTCCGGCTTTTGCGCCTGCTATAGATACGTAATCCACGAGGTCGTATATAGTCACCACGTTTCCCGCGGCAAATATGCCCTCAACATTGGTTGCCATACTATCGTCAACAAGGGGCCCGCCTGTAAGCGGGTCAAGGGCAATGCCCGCTTTTTTTGAAAGTTCGTTCTCCGGGATAAGCCCGACTGAGAGCAGAAGGCTGTCGCATTGTATCAGTTCTTCGCTGCCTTCAATTTGATTTAACGATTCGTCCACCTTTACGGTTTCCACGGCTTCCACACGTTTTTTTCCAATTATTCTTTTTATGGTGGTTGAGAGTGAAAGGGGAATGCCGAAATCCTGCAGGCACTGGACGTAATTTCTTCTTAAGCCCGTAAGATAGGGAAGGAGTTCCACGACTTTGTGGACTTTTGCACCCTCTATCGTGAGCCGGCGCGCCATTATCATACCGATATCGCCGGAACCGAGAATGACAAAGTTTTTTCCCGGCATAAAGCCCTCTATATTTACCATTCTTTGGACCATGCCTGCCGTGAAAATGCCGGAGGGCCTGCTGCCGGGAATTCTTATCTGCGCCCTTGTGCGCTCCCTGCAGCCCATGGCAAGGACTATTGCCCTGGCGTTTATCTCCATAAACCCGTCACGGCTGTTTGTGGCAAAGACCTTTTTGTCAGGGGTAATGTCAAGCACCATGGTGTCATATAGAAATTCAATGCCCGCATCATGAGCCTGTTTTGCATACAAATGGGCGTATGAAGGCCCGGGCAGGTCTTTTTTAAACATAACCGAACCGAATCCGTTGTGGATGCACTGAAGCAGTATGCCGCCCGGCTCGTTATTGCGCTCAATTACAAGCACGCTTCCTGCGCCTGTTTTTTTCGCCTCTATGGCGGCAGCCAGGCCTGCGGGGCCGGCGCCGATTACCACAACATCATAGATGGAAGACATGATGCTCCTTAAGTTTAAATTTGCAATTTACAATTTGCAGGTGGAAAACAATAAATCAGTTTAATCTGTAAATTGCAAATTGTAAATTTAAACCGCATTACTTGGTTTTTCCAAATATCAATTCACTGCCTTTTCCGTTTTTTGTAACTTCTGTTACGGGTATCTTCATTTCCTTTGCCATCAGTTCTATTACCCTCGGGTAATCAAAAGCACCCTGACAGCGGCCTGTGCCGAGCCAGGTTCTTCTCTTTAAACCGTCATAAGTTACTGCTGGGACAGGGGAGCGCAGGGCATCTATAATCTCACCCTCTGTCACCTCTTCGCAGCGGCAGACTATCCTGCCGTATGCGGGATTGGTTTTGATCAGCGCGGCTTTTTCCTCACTGCTCATCCTGTGGAAGTGGGGAAAGGGACGGCGGCATGGTTTCCAGTTTTGTTTTTCCCTGAGCTTTGGGCTCTGGGCTCTTATGAGTTCTACTGCATTAAGTGCTATCGCGGGCGCAGAGGCAAAGCCGGGCGAGTCTATGCCGAGCAGGTTGATGAAGCCTTTGAGTTCTTTCGGTGCTTCTATTATGAAATCCTTATATTCCGGGCAGGAGGCCCTGATGCCGGTGTATTGGGCTATGGTGTTTCTGACATCGAGGGAGGGGATTAGTTTTTTAGCGCCGTTAAATATTTTATCCAGGCTTTCTTTTGTGGTGGCTGTGTCTTCTTTGTCTTCGCACGGCGAATTGTCGGGGCCTGCGAGCACGTTGCCGTGCGTTGTGGTGGAAACCAGTATGCCTTTGCCGAGCTCGTTGGGAACCGGGAAGAGTATGTTTTCAAGGGTGATGCCTGCAGAATCAAAAACGTGATAAGAGCCTTTTCTCGGGGTTATTTTAAAATCCGGCCTTAAGCCCGCCTTGTGGCTTATTTCATCACTGTATAAACCCGCTGCGTTTATGAAAAACTTGCAGAAAAAATCCCCTGCAGTTGTCTTAATGCCCGTAACCCGCGAGCCGTCGCTTATGAAATCTGTAAGTTCCGTGTTAAAAAGGTATTTAACCCCGTTTTGGACCGCATTTTCTGCCGCGGCAAGCACCGCGCCAAAAGGGTCAATGACCGCGGCGGTCGGCGCCCAGAGCGCGCCAAAAGCGCCGGGGTTTATTTTGGGTTCTTTTTTAAGCAGGCCGTCCCTGTTGATAATTTCAGCACCGGGGATGTTGTTTTCAAACGCCTGCGAGTAAAGGGTTTTTATGGTTTCCATCTCTGAATTGTTCAGCGCCACTACAAGGCTGCCTGTTTTCCTGAAAACTATGCCGAGCTCGGGGGCGAGGGTGTGCCATAGCGCGTTTCCCTCGGCGTTTAGTTTTGCCTTGAGCGTGCCGGGTTTTGGGTCATAGCCGGCGTGTATTACGGCTGAGTTGGCGGAGGAGGGGTTCATCCCGACATCAGGCTGTTTTTCAATGACGAGAATATTGAGGTCATATCGCGACAGATAGCGGGCAATTAATGAGCCTGTTATGCCGGAACCTGCGATAATCACATCGTATGCCTTCGTCATATGAACCGTTTTCTCCCTTAAGTGTTTATAAAAGCATTATCACACAAAAAACAAAAATCATGTAACTCAAAACAAATATAAGGTTTGATAGTGCCCTAAAAAGATTTTTTAACCGCTTTTTTCCATCCCGCGCGAAGTTTTTCTCTTTGCTCCGGCTCCATGGAGGGCTTCCATTCTTTTGCCAGCGACCAGTTGCTTTTTAATTCATCCTGTGATTTCCAAAAACCTGATGCCAGGCCTGCGGCGTAGGCTGCGCCGAGCGAAGTGGTTTCCGCCACTTCGGGAAGCTTTACAGGTATATCTGATATATCTGACTGGAACTGCATTAAAAGCGAACTTGCAGTCATGCCGCCGTCTGCTTTGAGGGAGGAGAGTTTAATGCCCGAGTCCTTTTCCATTGCTTCAAAAACATCCGCTGCCTGATAGGCTGTAGCTTCCAGTGCGGCCCTGCATATCTGTTCTTTACCGGCAAAGTGGGTTAAGCCGGTGATTACGCCGCGGGCGTCAGAGCGCCAGTAGGGGGCAAAGAGCCCTGAAAAGGCAGGCACGAAATAGACCCCGCCGTTATCCTCGCATTCTTGCGCGTGTTCGTTTATTTCAGGCGCCGATGATATGATTTTTAGTTTGTCACGCAGCCACTGCACCAGCGAGCCCGCAACCGCTATTGAGCCCTCAAGCGCGTAAACGGTTTTTTCATTTCCGATTTTATATCCGACTGTTGTTATGAGCCCGTTTTTTGAAAAGACCGGTTTTTCGCCGGTGTTGAGCACAAGAAAGCAGCCAGTGCCGTATGTGTTCTTTGCCTCGCCGGGCGCAAAGCACGCCTGCCCGAAAAGCGCGGCATGCTGGTCGCCTAAGTTTCCTGTCACAGGGATTGCGGCGCCAAAAGGCCCTGTTTCGGAAGTTGAACCGTAACTTTCAGGGCAGCTGGAGGGCGCTATGCGGGGAAGCATTGAGCGGGGGACTCCGAATGTTTTAAGCATTGAATCATCCCAGTCAAGAGTCTTTAAGTTCATCAGCATTGTACGTGAGGCATTTGTAGGGTCGGTCACATGGCTGCCGCCGGTTAAGTTCCAAATCAGCCAGGTGTCCATGGTTCCGAATATTGCCCTGTCCTCGAGCGCGGCTTTTTTTATTTCCGGATTGTTGTCAATGAGCCATTTGATTTTTGGCCCTGAAAAATAGGTGGCAAGAGGCAGGCCTGTTATTTTCTGAAACCTGTACTGCCCCCCTTTTTTTGAAAGGGAGGAGCATATATCAGCGGTACGCAAATCCTGCCAGACTATGGCATTATGCAGTGGTTTTCCCGTAGTTTTATCCCATATTACAGTGGTTTCGCGCTGGTTTGTGATTCCGATAGCCGCGATTTCATCTCCCGGCACGGATGTCTTTTTCAGGCACCCGGTTATGCACAGCTTGGTATTTTCCCATATTTCCGCGGCATCGTGCTCCACGTAGCCGGCCTGAGGGTATATCTGTTTGTGTTCGGCCTGATAACTACCGGCGGGTTTCCCGTTACGGGTGAAGAGTATTATGCGTGTGGATGTGGTGCCCTGGTCAATCGCCGCGACATATTTTTTTTCAGCCATAAAAATCCCTCCTTGAAAAATATTTATACATTATTAAACAGGAAAAGCAGATTCATTGCAAGCCCATTTAATGTGATTTACAAAAAAGATTTACAAAAAATTAAAAATAAAACTTGACAAAATACATCGGGGGGGGGTATTATTTGGCTATACTAAAATAATGCGAGGGATAAATGAGAACTAAAAGGGGCAAAATTTCTTTTATATTTTTGTTTTTAAGCACGTACCTTTTCTTATGGAATTACTCTTATGCTGCAGTTGGATATCTGTCATGGACACAAGTATCAGGAAATCAAAATCAGGTTAGAGTAATCAGGCATTTACCTACTCCTGTTGCATTTTATGGCTATGTTGTTACGGGAGTCGGGCTTGCTCTTTATGACTCTGCCGGCAATCCGTTTTCGTGTCCCGGCAAGAGTTCGCCCTGCTTTACGACAGTAGGTGGGACGTACTCAGCTTTTACCTGGACAATAGATTTCTCTGGCTGCTGCCCGGCACAACCTGTGCGGGTTGCTGCTACAGATTATTCATACGACGGTTGTGGCGGGGCTATTCTTACCAGTGTTGCTACAATAAGCGTCTGGCCGGCCTGTGCCGGAACACAGCCGACTTCACCGACCCTTACTCCAACAAATACTTGGTCTCCTACCATTACCCCTACGCCCAG
>CAYGHG010000124.1:0-7206 GCA_964349515.1 uncultured Spirochaetia bacterium | reverse complement strand
CTTTCAGCTTTCAGCTTTCAGCTTTCAGCTTTCAACTTTCAACTTTCAACTTTCAGCTTTCAGTTTTCAGTTTTCAGTTTTCAGTTTCCAGCTTTCAACTTTCAACTTTCAGTTTGCCTTAGTTGTTGTTCAAATTCCTAATCACCACAAAACTCCCTATATCCCTCTGCTTTTTGTCATCAAGCTCCAGCTCCAGTATGTAGTGGTACATGCCGTTTGCGAGCGGTTTTTTCGGCACCCATACTATTGTGTGGTCGCCTGAGTATTTTTCACTCTCTTCAATCACGTCAAACTTCCTGCCCGCGAATGTGTATATTGAAACCTTTACCTTCTTCGCATAGCCCGTGATGTTGTAACGGAAACGCATCTCATCCCCTTTTGACGGGTTTGGGAATGTTTTGTGGCTGTTAAGCTCAATACGGTCAATAATATATGTCGGTGTGATGGTGGCAGTCGGCGTTACCGTGAAAGTCGGGGTTATGGTATGTGTCTGCGTTATCGTGGATGTCTCTGTAATAGTTGCCGTATTTGTAATAGTCGGCGTTGATGTCCTTGTAAATGTGAGGGTTATCGTAGGGGTGGCTGTCAGAGTCGGCACCATGACCAGATAGATGTTATCAACCAGCACGGTATAGTCCTGATTGTAGTTGTTGATAAGCCTTATAACATCCAGAGTTGACGGCACGGATACATAAAGATCTCTCAGAGGTATCCTGACTGTTTTCCATGATGAGGTTATTCCTCCGGCTCTTGCATTTATGTCCACCCTGTCTATTTCGTCCTGCGTCCAGTCCTGTATCATAAGATACTGGCTCACAATCCCTGATACTGACTTAACATCAAACTGTATGTCTGTCCACCCTGTAGTGTCTATGGGGTTATTGAGCTCCCACCTGTGCTCCTGCCAGTACGATGGGCTCACATATAACAGCTGCATCGCATTACCCGACACCCCTCCGGTCACTTCTGTCAGAGTTCCGGAGCCGCCCGCCACAGCAGTTCCGTTTGATAGCATAAACCCGGCGGTATCGCCGTCATAAACAAGCGTTGAGGGAAGCGGCGTATGAGTCATTGTAATTGTCGGAGTGAGAGTTACGGTAGGTGTTATGGTCGGCGTAGGCGGCGTTCCTGTAATTGTTGCCGTAGCGGTGGGAACCGGCGCCTCCGCAAGGACTGCCGCGACCGCGTAAATAAGCGCAGAGTTCCAGTTTATTGCAACCTCATTATTATAGTAATCACTGTAAGCGTCCACGTAAGATGTCGCGTCAGGGTTTGGCCCGCCCACGAGATACCCCGGCCACGCCGTAGAGCCGTAAGAGGGCCTGTGGTGCGGATAAAGCGGCGGGTTGTGCCCCAGCCCTGTTACATATGACCTGTAATTATAGTTTTTTCCAAACAGATGGTTTATCGCCTCAAGCGTGGTGTTTCTGTAATTTACATTGGGAGAAAGAATATCAGCAGACATCAGCAGCAGCGCCTGCCTTGCCACCCTGCCGTTACAGCCCCATCCGTAATTAGTGCCGAGCGGCCTGTTGTACCCGTGGGAATTAGACTGGTTCACAATTCCATTGGCTATATTAATAAGGTTTGTTCTGATGGTATTATTCCTTGATGTATCCTTTCCGCCGCGCTGTGACAATACGTATGTCAGCATTCCGAGATTTTTTACATTGTCCCAGTCAAACCAAACCGCATCAAAATTCCCCGCGCTCGCAAGCCTGGTCTCAAGCGCGGTAAGATACTGTGCCTCCCCTGTGGTTTCCCATAACTCAGCCACAGCCCAAAGCCTGTCGTCCGTGTCATTTGTCTGATAAGCGCCGGTTGAAAACCCCGTAAGATTCGCGCTTACATTGGAAGGGTTTGCAACAAGATAATCCCAGGCATTGCGCGCAGCCTGCAGAAGTTCCGCCGCGTAAGCACTGTCATAGGGCGCAAAAATCCTCGCACCCATGGCGAGCATCGCCGCGAAATCAGCCGTTGCCGCGGTGCTGTACGGAGTAAAATATCTTGTGGCACTGTCATTTTCCGGCATAATATTTCCCGCGAAATTTGTCCTGGTCAGTTTGTGGTAAACAGAGCCGTCGGGCGCCTGCATTTTCAGTATCCAGTCTGTCTGGTATTTTAATTCAGCGAGAAACTTGGGATAACTCCCGTAAGCAGGAGTCGCGAGATTTACAGCCGCTATGTTGTTTCCGAAATGCTCCCACGCCTTAAACATCACGCCCATGGTAACACCGGTGTTGACTATGTATTTTCCGTAATCGCCGGCGTCGTGCCAGCCGCCTGTGCCGTCTTTTGTGCCTCCGCCGACAAACGAAAGACTGCCGTCATTTAAATGGCAGGCAGCATGGGAAAAGGTCACGCCTTTATACTGCTTTGACACAGCCTGCCCGCAACGCCAAAGATACATCGCATCCATCACCACTTCAAAAACATTATTGTATACATCCTCGGCAATTACGAAATTCGGAGAGCTGCCTATGGAATTAACAGAAAGATAGTATGTGCCGGGCGTAACAAAATCGGAAAAGTCGGCATAGTAGATAGTTTCACTTGTATCAGAATTTGTAACCGGCCCGGTACACGTACCGCTGAACACAGAAACATTTGATGTATTTCTGAGGTGAAAAACAGCCGGGTTCACCGCTCCTGATTTTACAACAACAGCCTTTTTCGGCGAAACAGGCAGGTATCCCACCGTATTGAGCCTGATATCGCTGTTGGCCGCAAAAATCCCTGCAGCCATAAATATGGCAACCAGAACTGCTAAAATCTTTTTCATCAGTAAGCCTCCTTGGCCGGGTCTTATATTTTATTTTTCTTCTTTATTTTTAGAACGCCTGAGATCCCAATGGTTGCGTTTTATCCGCATTTTTTTACTCTTAATTTCTCAAGCGCTTTCCCTGACTATCAACTGCGGTTCAAAAACCTTTATTCCTTCGTTTGCTCCGCCGTTCATAAGCCTCTGAAGGTATTCAAAAGCATACATGCCCATTTCAAACACAGGCTGCTTTACCGTGGTAAGAGAGGGGGATATTAAAGATCCGCTCTCAAGCCCGTCATAACCTGTAATAGAAAAGGCCTCCGGCAGTTTCACGCCTTTATCCTTGGCCCCCCTCATGATACCCATGGCCACCATGTCGCCAGCTGAGACGAACACACCGTCAATATTGCCGGACTTTTCTGCGATTTCATTATATATCTCCTGCCCGTCCTGAAAACAGTAGCGCTTGCTCACAAACTTTTCCATATTTTCAGGCGCGAGCCCGTTGTCCCTCAGCGCCGCCTCATATCCCTCGCGCCTCTCACGGCCGTTGGCATAATCGGTCTTATAACCGTAAACATGCGCTATTTTCTTTCTCCCTTTTTTTATCATGTTTTCAACAGCCATGTATGCTCCCTTGAAATTATCCACCTTTACTCCCGGCAGCCCCTCAACAGTATCTTCCACCATTACAATAGGCTTGCCCGAATTTCTAAATTCATTTATTATCTCTTCGCCCGGTTTTAAAGTGACAGCTATTACTCCGTCCCCGCGCCTGCCGTAGTAAATCTCCCGCAGCGCCTCGTCATCCTGGTCAATCCTGCTCGGAAACTGCATTATGTTGTATTTCGTCTCAGAGAGAGCGAGGTCAATTCCGTTAAAAAGGTCTGACTTAAACGGCCCGTAGTAAAGCGTGGCGGCTACCGCCACAGTATTTGTCTTGCCTTTTACCAGGCTGCGCCCGATATGATTCGGGTAATAGTTCAGCTCTTTTGCTGCTTTTAGCACCTTGTCCCTCGTGGGCGGGCTTATTCTCTCGTCGCCCCTCATGACCATTGAAACAGTCGTGGGTGTTACGCCTACTTTTCTCGCTACATCTTTTATGGTAATCATTTTCCTTGCCTTTCCCCGCTTTACGCGGCGTTGCTATTCTATAAACGCGGCCATCAGATAAGCAAGAGGCGCGTTCCAGTTTATCGCAATCTCATTGGATGCGTATGACTCAAGCTCGTCTGCAAAGCTTTTAGCCGGCGGCGTATCAGCAGCCAGCTTTTTCAGTTCAGGGTCCTGTTTTCCCTTGTTCGGCCCGCCGGCGAGCAGCCCCGGATATGGTTCTTCTATGGAGTCGGCTTCCGAGGGCCTGTGATGTATTCTCATCGGCCGTTTCTCGCCTATGCCGGTCACGTAACTCATCCCCATCGGGTTTCTGCCGAATATATAGTGCAGCACCTCGCGCCCCGCCTGGGAGTATTCTTTTCTTTTATTGTCATCAGCCTCGCTTCTCAAAAGTTCGGAAGCGGCTACAAGGTTTATTGCCATATTCAGCGCCACTGAATTTGAGCCCCAAATAAAATCGCCCTCCTCCAGCACCATCCTGTAGCCGTTTGTTTTAATTCTGTATGCAAATATATCCGCGCTGTCTTTAAGGTCTGATTTTATTTTTTTAACTATATTCTGATTTTTATTAAAATCGGAGTATAAATAAGAAAGCATCGCGAGCACGTGCGTCTCCCACCAGTACGCGCCCTTTGCCACAGAGGGTTCAAACAACGCGAAATTCTCCTCTACATATTTTTCATAAGCCTGCTTTCCGGTCGTGATAAAAAGCTCTGTCGCGGCCCAGAAACGCTCGTCCTTGTCATAGCTGTCCTTGTACTGCCCTGTATTTGAATCATCAGGGTTTAGAAATCCGCCGGCAGGGACTATATCGGGATTTTTAACGAGATACTGCCAGGACTTTTCCGCGGCTTTGAGGCACCTTGCCGCGAAATCCGCGTCATAGGGCTTGTACACCCTTGCCGCCACCGCACACACAGCCGCGAGATTTGCCGCAGCAGTTGATGTTTTTTGAAAAACATATTCAGGGGCCGTATCATTCTCTGCCTTTATCCAGCCCGGGAAGCGCTTGGGAGTCACCTTGTGATATACTCCGCCGTCTGAGGATTGCATCTTCAGCATCCAGTCTATGTTCCATTTCGCCTCTGCGAGCACATCGGGTATCGGGCCGCCGCTTTCAGGAATGGACATCTTTACATCTTCCATTTTTTTCTTGTACCGCTCAAACATAAAAAGAAGCGTTGCGGTGGATATGCCGCTGTTTACCACATACCGCCCGTAATCCCCCGCATCGTGCCATCCGCCGGTAGCATCCAGCTCGCCCTTCTCGCCTGTTGATTCGTGGAATATGGCAGGCTCCAGGTGGCACGGCCCGTGCGCAAAGCCCGCAGGGTCAGATACCTTTGTCCCGCAACGGTTGAGGTAAAGCCCCCTCATAACAGTCACAAAGGGCTGTTTGTATGGGTTGCTCGTAATGTTAAACTTAAGCGAGCGGTGCTTTCCTTCTATTTCTATATAATAGGTGCCCGGCTCGGTAAAAGCGGTAAAGTCGGCAATCAGGCAGTCATCCCCGCTCAAGATGTCCCTAACAGGCGCGGTCAGGGTATTTCCATACAACACCCTGCTGCTGCCCTCTTTTTTCACGGTAAAATTAGCTGCCTTTACATTTACTATAGCGTACTTTTCCTCATACTGCTGATACCCTAAAAGATCCACTTTGATAAGCTGTGTTTCCGAAGCGGTAAGCATGCTGTTCATGATAATCACCATTAAGAGAGCTGTAATCAATTTGCCCATTTTTGACTCCTAATCTTTATTAGTTTCAACGTTGAAATTTATACACCATTTTCACGTTAAAATCAACCCCTTTTTATTTTACAATAAAACCAACCTCCCTTATCTGTCTGTATTTCAGTCTTGCATCGTGCCCCTATCTGTCTGCAGTCTGTTTTTATATCTGTCTCTTATCTGTCCGTAATCTGTCTTCCATCTGTCTTTATCTGTCTTTCATCTGCCTCTCATCTGTCTTTCATCGTGCCCTTATCTGTCTTTATCTGTCTTTATCTGTCTTTCATCTGTCTTTCATCTGCCTCTCATCTGTCTTTCATCGTGCCCTTATCTGTCTTTCATCTGTCTTTATCTGTCTTCATCTGTCTTTATCTGTCTTCCATCTGTCTTCCATCTGTCTTCCATCTGTCTTCCATCTGTCTAATCCTCCTGAAACTACTCCTGAAACTTTTTTCAGGATTGCAAAAAAACCATTTTATGCTAAAATCTCATAATAAATCCTATGGAGGTATATATGTCAAAAAGAAAACTTGTTTTGTCTGCCGCAATGATACTTTTGTCCGCTTCACTCTCATTCGCAAAAATAACCCTTGAACTCCGCGGTGCATATACCTTATTAAACCCCGCTGACTTCAATACAGATTACACCGCGGCGCTTACAAACCCTCTTACATTTGCAATGCCCGAGGGAGCCGCGCTTCCTGCTTTTGATTCTGCCTTTCAGGGCGGAGCTTCTGTCCGGGTTTTCTTAGGCGACAGTTTTGCCATATTTCCCAAATTTGATTTTATCTATATGGAAAAGCGGGACACGGTACAGCTTGACAATCAGGACGCTTTTGAGTCCCACCTCGCAGTAACAACAGCTTATTTCGGGCTCGGCGCCGCTTTCAGCATTGAGGTTATGAAAGGCTTCTCGCTGTCAATAGGAGCTGACGGAGGTATGTTCATGCACTTAAACAGCTTCTGGCAGATATTCGCCGACGCAGGCTATATAGGAGGGATTGCTTATGTATCCCCATTCACCAAGTCCCAGGCAGCGGCATATCCATTAAGCACAGTTGATTTTGTTGACACCTTTTTCGGCGGCAACGCAGAGCTCGGGCTTCACTTCACCCTCGCGCAGGGGCTTGAGTTAAACGCATTCGGCGGCTACAGGATAGCCTCCTCCCCTTTTGTATATCCTGATACTTACGCCGCGGCCGCATTTGCAATACCCGGGGCATTCAAAGCAACATCAATTGATTTATCAGGCCCCTACTTCGGCGCCGGCATCAGTTTTGTCTTCGGCGATGATTCAAAACCCGAGCAGCCGGCTCAACAGCAGAAATCCGCCGCAGCCGTGTCCCAGTACGAAACATACGGCGACCACTTCTACAAAAAGAAAGATTATGCCTCGGCGTTAAAATACTACCTTGCCGCTGAAAAGCAGGGCTCAAGCGCAGGGCTGGTAAAAAAGATAGGTTTCTGTTACTACTATACAAAAAACATCCCAAAGGCCCTTGAATATCTTGAAAAGTATCTGAAGCTGAACCCTGACGACACCCAGATAATCCGGTGGCATCAGAAAATAAGAAGATAAGTTAAAAATAAAAAAGGCC
>CAYGHG010000123.1:0-7399 GCA_964349515.1 uncultured Spirochaetia bacterium | reverse complement strand
AACAAAGAATACGCGTTTATGCTGAAAGCTTTCCTTTCTATGAGCAAAAGGGCTGATTTTGATGTTTTTCATTGCTTAAGCCTCAAAGAGGCAATGGAAAAAATACCGTCTGAAAATCCCGATGTGATTCTCTCTGATTTAAGCCTTCCGGACAGCGACAGCATAAATACAGTGAAAACAGTATGCGCTGCAGCCGGCACCAGGCCTGTAATAGTTCTGTCCGGAAATAACGAAGACCGGATTAGCATAGATGCAGTTAAATACGGCGCACAGGATTATGTAAATAAAGGCGAGTGTCATGAAAACATAGAGCTTGCGATCTTAAGGGCTATAGAGCGCAAGAAATATGAGACAGCAATCAGGGATTCAAGGGAGGAGCTTGCCGGGGTTATCGCTGCGGCGCCTGTGATGATGGTAGTTGTTGATAATAACGGGAGTGTGGTTCTCACAAATCCTGCCGCGGAGGCAACTTTTAACAGGGCTGTGAAATCCGAAAATTTAAGGGCATTCGGGAGTTTCATAGACTGTGTTAACAGCCCGTATGTTCCTGGGGGGTGCGGGTGTTCTCCCGGCTGCAGTGAGTGCCCGGTCAGGAGAATAATAAGGGAAACAATGGAAGAAGACAAAAACGCATACAAAAAAGAGGTTGTGTATAAAGTGGAAAGAAGCGGGGCCGAAGAAGAAATCACAATGGCTGTTTCCTCCACATCAATCAGGCTGAGAGGGGCTGATTACTGCATGCTGTTAATAGACGACATTACGGCGCAGAAAAACGCATCGCTCGTGGTATTAAGGGAAAAAGAAAACGCAGAGGGGTATTTTGAGCTCGCAGGGACCGCGATGGTCGTTTTGAATGAGAAAGCGGAGATTATGAATATTAATAGAAAGGGATGCGAACTCATAGGCGCAGATGCCAAGGAAGAGGTGCTGGGTTTAAACTGGATAGACAATTTTATTCCGGAAAGTATAAGGCCGCAGCTGAAACAGGTACAGGATTTTATTATAGAAGGCGGCCCCGGGATGCCGGCTCTATATGAAAATGAAGTGCTGAGAAAGGACGGCAGCGTGCGTGCGGTAGAGTGGAGAAACAGGCGCATATCCGCTCCGGGCGGCGGATTTAATACACTGAGTGCAGGTGTTGATGTAACCGAGAAAAAGGCAGCAGAGCAAACCAGAAAAAAAGCCCTGCAGGCGACAGCCAGGCAGGCGCTGGAGATGGAGGAGCTGCTCCGGCAGGCAAAAAACGTAATAAGACAGTCAGGGGATTTCAAACAGACTGCAAGGCTGATCATTGATTCATGCCTCAGGATGACCGGTGCAAAGTCGGGATATGCCGCGCTTTTAAGCCCCGACGGCAGTGAAAATGAAGTGTTCTTTACGGAATCAGAGGGATTGCCCTGCGTTTTTGACTTAAATCTGCCGGTTCCGGGCAGTGGGCTGAGGGAAATAGCGTATAAAAACCTTTCTGTGGTTTATGAGAATGATTTCATGAAAAGTGAATGGGTAAAGTTCATGCCGGCCGGCCATGCAGAACTGAAAAATGTCATGTTTGCGCCGCTTGTAACAGACGGGGCTGCGGTCGGTGTCATCGGGATTGCAAATAAAACAGAGGATTTCAGTGAAAACGATGCCGGTTTTGTGGCACAGATGGGGGATCTCGCGGCGCTGGCTTTCCATAATTCAAAAATTGAGGGCATGCTGAAGGAAAGCGAGGAGAAGTTCCGCAGCATGGTCAATAACACGCCGGGTGTCTTTTTCAGGTGCGGATTTGACGCAGGCCGGACGATGATATATTTAAGCGACAGTGTGGCTGCAATCACAGGGTATGAACCTGAAGATTTCATAAACAATTCAAAACGCAGTTTCTGGTCCATAATACACCCTGAAGACAGCAAGTCAGTACGTGATGAGGTGGAAGAAAAAACGAAACGCGGTATAGCATATTCAATAGAATACAGAATTATTGACGCTTCCGGAAGGGAACGGTGGGTCAATGAAAAAGGGCAGAAAATAAAACTGCCTGATGGAGGGGTGTTTATAGACGGATTCATAACAGATATTACATTATTAAAGAAAAATGAGGAGACACTCAAAACAGACAAGCTGATTCTTGAAACCATGAATGATTCGGTTTTTGTTTTTTCTCCGGAAGGTGAGATAAACTATTTCAATAATATGGCCGCGGAAGAAAGAGGGTATTCGCATGAAGAGTTTTCCTCTTTGAGAGTAACAGACATAATGTCGCCTGCCATGAAGGCGAAATTCAAGAAAACCTGGGAAAAAATTGAGAGCGCAGGCGCGATAACATACGAAAGCGAACACATGAAAAAATCAGGTGAGAAATATCCTGTTGAAGTAAAAGCAAAAATCATCTACAGGGACGGAAAAAAGTACGCCCTTTGCATATTATCCGACATAGGCAACAGAAAAAAAATAGAAGAAGAAATGGTGAAGGCTTATCAGGACTTAAAGGAGTTAGACAGGCTGAAATCCAATTTTGTGGCAATTGTCTCGCACGAACTCAGGACGCCTGTGACTGTCATAAAGGGTTTTTCTTCTTTTATCCTGAAAGGCGTGGCGGGGCCGCTGGCTCCGAAACAAAAAGAGTTCATGGAAACGATATCATCCAATTCTTCGAGGCTTGAAATGATAATTAACGACCTGATAGATGTGTCCAAGATTGAAGCCGGTATAATGTCGGTGACTAAAAAGGCCTGCGATTTTTCAAAAACAGTGGCCGGTGCGGTATCTGACATGAGGATAATTGCCGCGAGGAAAAACATAACACTCGACCCGGCGGTAGAAGACGGGATTACGCTGAACGCCGATGCGGCGAGGATGCAGCAGGTTGTGATAAATCTGGTAAACAATGCCATAAAGTTCTCGGACGCGGGCTCTGAGATTACAGTGGGGTTAAGCCCTGTATTTAAAGGAAAAATACCGCCTGAGGCGGGCATCATGAAACTGCCGGCGGAGAAGTACGCATGCTTAAGCGTGAGGGACAGGGGCATAGGCATAGAAAAAGATCATATGAAAAAAGTATTTGAAAGGTTCTATCAGATAGAGTCGGCTGACGTGCGCAAACATCAGGGTGCGGGGCTGGGGCTCAGCATTGCAAAGAGCATAATAGACATGCACGAAGGCCATATTTGGTGCGAGTCAGAGGGAACAGGCAGGGGGACGGTTTTTTACGCAATAATACCCAATGAGTGAGGCGTCATGAAAAAAGCAGGAATGAAAAAAGGCGTTCGTGCAGAGAATGAGTGGATGTACTCAAAAATGAAAAGCGCGTATGCGCTCCACGAAATAGTGACGGATAAAAACGGCAGGCCTGTTGATTATGTTTTTTTGCGAGTGAATAAGGCATTTGAAAAAATGACAGGGCTGAATGCCGCAAAGATAACCGAAAAACCTGTAACTAAAATATTGCCGGGAATCAGGAAGGATAAGTCCCGCTGGATAGAAAAGTACGGCGCGATCGCGCTTTTTGGCGGGGATCTCTCGTTTGAATCTTACTCTGAAGCGCTGAAAAAGTGGTATTCGGTTTATGCCTATTCGCCGATGAAGGGCCTTTTTGCGACTGTTTTTACGGACATATCAGAAATAAAAGAAGATGCGAAAAAGTCAAAGGAAGCGGAGCGGATAACAAAAAAATACCTTGATATTGCGGGCAGCATAATTGTAGTGGTAGGTTTGGACGGCAGAGTAAAATATGCAAATAAAAAATGCGCTGAAATTCTTAAAATGCGCCACGGCAGCCTGGAAGGAACAGACTGGGTGGGAACGGCAGTGCCGGAACAATACAGAAAAAAACTGCGCGAAGAACTGAAAAAGATAGGGAAGACGGGTAAAACAGCATTCGCCAAAAATGAAAACCCTGTTATTGATTCAAAGGGCAATCAGCACATAATATCATGGGTAAATGTAATTATGAAAGACAGTACGGGCAGGCCGGAGTCGGTTATAAGCTACGGCGAGGAAATAACACAACTGAGGCATGCGGAAAACATCATAGTAAGGCAGGCGGAATATGAAAAACTGAGGGCGCATATCTGGAAAATAGCCGCGGGCAGTGCGCCGTCAGAAAAAAAGATGATACAGGAACTGCTTGATAACTGCGGTCCGGTGATAGGCGCGGACAGGCTGAGTTATAATGTTGTTAAAAACGGGAAGCTGGTCTGTGTTCAGGAGTGGGCAGCCAAAGGTGTAAAGTCCAGTTTGGGCTCGGCTCTGTCATTTGATATAGTAAAGGGTTTTGTCAAAGGCCGCGGGATAGTGCAGATAAACCAAAAAAAAGCCCTGGCTATGACCCCGCGCGGAATAAAGGGAGCTCTATACAGGCAGATACTGAGGGTTTACGTCCAGACACTCGGGCTGAAAGCGGTCATGTTTATGCCCTTATATTTGAAGGAAGGGCTTAAGGGCATAATAACTGCCGATTTAACCGATAAAAAAAAGGAACATACGGAGTTTGGAGCGGATGAAGAAAAGATTTTGTCGGAACTGACTGCCATAGTCACGACCGTAATAGAAAGAAAAGAGTCTGAGGAGGAGATAGAAAACAGCCGCGAGAGGTTCCGGACGCTGTTTGAGTCGGCGCCTGATGCTTATTATCTCAATGATATTCGCGGGAGTTTCATAGACGGCAACGGGGCGGCGGAAAGGCTTCTGGGATATAAAAGGGGAGAACTGATATCAAAGGATTTTAGAAACGCAAGACTATTGCCTTTAAAATATCTGCCCGCGGCCCTTAAGAATCTTGCCGCCAACGCGGCCGGCAGGAAAACAGGGCCTGATGAGTTTGAACTGATCAGAAAAGACGGGTCGCTTGTTGATGTTGAAATTGCGACAAACCCTGTTGAAATAGGGGGGCGTAAGATGGTACTTGGCATAGCCCGGGACATAAGCGCGAGAAAAGATTTTGAAAAACAGCTCGCGGAAAACGAGGAAAAATACAGGGCCGTTTTTGAGGGCACGAAGGATATGATTTTCATAGTAGAAATAGAAAAAAACAGGATGCCGGGGAAAGTAATCAAGGCAAATAATTCTGCAATAAAAAATCTGGGGTTTTCCGAAAATGAGCTGAGGAAGATGAACGTTGCGGATCTTGATATTGAAGGCAGCACGGGAATAAGCCCTCTGCAGATAGTAAAGGATGTCGTGGTCAGAGGTTATTCGGTATTTGAACGCAGCCTCATGTCAAAACAGGGCGTCATAATACCGGTTGAAATAACCGCAAAGGCTGTCAGATTGTCAGGGGTACAGGCGGCCTTTATATCGGCAAGGGATTTAACCGGCCAGAAAGCGGCAGAACAGCAGGTACGCGAAAGCCTGCTGAAATACAGGGGGCTGTTTGACTCAATGGGCGACGCGGTGTTCCTGTACAGCTCTTCGGATAGAGGCGGTATTATAGAAGCAAATGAGATGTCCCTTAAACTTACAGGCTGTGAGAAAAGCGAATTGTTGAAAAAGAGCATTTATGATCTGGATGTTTCGGGAAAATGGCCGGATGCGGGAAATATAGGCGAAAACACCTCATTTGAAGCCTCGATAACCACAAAAAACAGCAAGCCCGTGCAGTGTGAAGTAAGCGCGAGAAAGTTTATGTTCAGGGGGGAGGCAGTGGTTATTGCAATTGTAAGGGATGTGACTGAAAAAATCGCTGCAAAGGCAAAGCTGGAACTTGACGCTAAAATTCTTGATGCAACTACCGAAGCGATTTTTGTACATGACCTCTCCGGGCGGCTTCTGTTTGTTAACAATGCGGCGTGTGAGCATCTGGGGCGCGCAAAAAGCGGGCTGATAGGCAATACTATCATGAGGGTAGTGGATGACCCGTCCGAACCTGAACTTGTAAAAAGCAGAATTGAAGAATTGAAAAACGAAAAGAAACTGAAGTTTGAAACAATACATGTAACCGGGAACGGTGTAAGAAAGCCGGTTGAGATACATGCCGTTATGTCCGAGATAAATAATGTACCCCTGATAATATCGGCTGTAAGGGACATAACAGAGAGAAAAAAATGGGAAAATGAGCTGAAAAAAATGTTTTATGCAATTGAGCAGAGCCACGGGCCGGTGGTGATTACGGATGTAAACGGGAATATAGAGTATGTAAACCAAAAATTTTGTGAGGTTACAGGCTACAGCAGGCAGGAGGTTCTGGGTAAAAACCCAAAAATTTTGAAATCAGGCGAAAAAACAGATGCCGATTACAAGAGCCTCTGGGAAACTATAAAGGCAGGAAATGAGTGGAAGGGGGAGTTTCACAACAGACGCAAAGACGGCACCTTGTATTGGGAGTCTGCTTCGATTTATCCGATAACTGACGACAAGGGAGGAATAACCGGTTATATGTCTTTGAAGGAGGACATAACCGAGAAAAAGCGCATATATGAAGAGATTGAACAAAATGTAAGAATGATGAAAGATTTTCTCGATAATGCCAATGACCTGATTCAGATGGTGGGTATAGACGGAAGGTTTTTATACGTCAATTCTGCGTGGAAGAATACCCTCGGTTACAGCGGTGAAGAGGTCAACAGAATGACTATTTTCAATGTAATTCACGAAAAAAACCGGCAGCACTGCATGGAACTTTTTGAAAAGGTGAAAAAGGGGCAGTGTCAGGATTTTATTGAAACTGTTTTTGTCGCCAAAGACGGCAGGGAGATTGTTGTAGAGGGGACCGTGACATGCAGGTTTGAAGCGGGTGTGCCGGTGAGCACCAGGGCCATATTCAGGGACGTGACGGCAAAACGCGAAACTGAGCGCAGGCTCAAAGAAAGCTATGACAACTTGAACCGTGTCAACATACTTAAATCAAATTTTGTATCTATGGTTTCCCACGAACTCAGGACGCCTATTACATCAATTAAGGGATTTACGGCGTTCCTGAGCAAAGGAGTTGCGGGTCCGGTCAGTGAAAGGCAGGCCGAGTTCCTCGGGACAATAGAAAACAATACCGATAGGCTGCTTAATCTCATAAACGACCTCCTGGATTCCACCAAAATTGAATCAGGCACTTTCAAGGTGGAAAAGGCGGAGGCAGACACGGCTGATGTTATCACTTCTTCGGTTGAGGAAATGAAACCGGTGGCTGCAAGAAAACAGATTGAGATTGTACCTGTTATAAAAGGTGTTTTGCCGCGGATGATGATTGACACCCACAGAATAAACCAGGTAATAATCAATCTGGTTAATAACGCTGTCAAGTTTTCACCGGAGAATTCGCGAATTGAAGTCGGTGCTGTAATAATCGGGGCGGGCGGATTAAAACCGCCTAAATATGCGGGAGAGGTTGTATTTCCCTCAAAAAAACACCTGGAAGTCCGGGTGAAAGACCGGGGCATTGGAATGGAAACAGATAATCTTGCGAAAATATTTGAGCGCTATTACC
>CAYGHG010000122.1:0-7408 GCA_964349515.1 uncultured Spirochaetia bacterium | reverse complement strand
TTGAACAGGGAATTATAATTGTCGTTATAGGGGAGTTTTAATTGTCGTCAATCAGGCTTCAGGCAATAATAGCTGTGATGCTGATTATCAAAGTCAAAAGGGGTGTGAAATGGCAAAACAAAAAAGCGCTGAAGTGACGGCATTCATTGCAAAGTACCCTCCTAACGTAAGGAAAATCCTCGAAGCGGTGAGAAAAACCATAAGGTCAGCCGCACCCGGCGCCGAAGAAGGCATGGGATACGGCGTGCCCGCGTATAAGGTGAACGGCAAACCCCTGGTGTATTTCGCGGCTTTTAAAAAGCATCTCGGGTTTTATCCTGCCGGATCTTCCGCATTTAAAAAGTTTAAAGATGAACTGGGCGGCTATGAACAGGCAAAAGGTACGATAAGATTTATGCTTGATAAAGAGATACCATACGGGCTCATAAAAAAGATTGTTAAGTTCAGGTCGGAAGAGAACACAAGAAATATCTGACATATTGACCATATTATCGGGGGATGGTAAAATTCATAAAACAATTAAGGAGGGCTTATGCGTAAACTTTGTGTTTTTTTTGCAGTGATTTTATTTGTGATTTTTGGTTGTACCGCAAACCAGCTTTTCCAGCAGCCTTCAATAACTGTAATAGACTATGAACTGAAAGAACCTCCCGGTGAATACACCTATCTGCTCATGGAATGCGACATAAAAAATAACGATACCCACGACGGCGACGTAAAAAAGATTGATTACCGGGTTACCGTCGAGGGGGTACAGTCCCAGCAGATGACATACAGCGAGCAGTTTACTATGGGTGGAAGCCAGACCGTGCGCAAAAAACTGCCGCTTACATTCCTTACCGCTGACGCCCTGCCGCTGCTTTTAAAGATAGGCGGAGGAAGCCCGCTGAATTACGCTGCAACAGGAAACATACTTGCCGATACGCCTCTCGGGGAGCAGAATCTTGATTTAAACGTGAGCGGGAGTGCTGACCTGGAAATAGACCTTAATGATTTCTTTTTACAGCCGACAATAACAATGGATGAAACTCAGGGTTTTCAGGTGACGGTTTTGGGCAGCCCCGCCATACCGCCTTTCATTCCTGCATCACCGACTACAGTCATAATAAAGAAAACAGACGTGCTTAATAATGATACCCGGGAAGTCCTCGTTAAAAAAGTAGAGTACACAGTTACAATCGAGGGTGTACAGTCGCAAAAAATGACGCATACCCCTGCTTCGGCCATTGCGGTAGCTGCAAACGGGCAGGCAGGCGATACCATATCAATAGCAGACCTGCCGCTGACTTTCTCTTATTCCGCTCTGGTTGCGGCGGTGAATTTTGCCGTATCAGGGACTTATTATGTGGACTATACAATTAAAGGGAAAGTTCTCATAGAAGCCGATCTCGGGGAAGGACCGGTTGAATTCTATGTGCCGCTTGATACCTCCGGTACAAACACAATTTTCGTAAGCCCGTCGTAGTCAGGTGAGGTAAATCACAGGGTAAAAGTGACAGTTGTCACTGATGTTTTTGGTCATGGCTGCTATGATTCTTCTGTGAGGGGAAGAAAGGCAGGCGGAAAACATGGAACGAAAAATGTCTGAAAAAGAGCTTCTGGAAATACAGGCAAAGAATCCGTTCAGCCTGAAAGTGCACAAAAAACTTTCAGATTACTACACTGAGAAAAAACGATTCGAAGAGGCGGAAAACCAGCAGGAAATATTGGAGTATCTGGGGAGAATAAAAAGGATGTGCAGGCGCTGAAATGATAAAACATGTATTTCCGGGGTTAATGGCTGTTATTTTATTGTCTTCCTGCGTTACGCTGCAGGAACGGGATTTTTTCTTTCCTGATAAGTATGATGTGTTCAGCCTGCGGCAGGCGGGAATTGTCAGCGCGGAAGAAATTACGCTGACTGCGGATGATGGGGCGGTGTTAAGAGGAGTAAACCTGCGTTATGGAGGCGCCGCGGATTATCTCATATATTTCTACGGCAATCAGCTGAGTGTGAATGAATCGCGCGAACGGCTCTATTTTTTGTGTGAAAAACTCAGGATAAATCTTGTTTGTTTTGATTACAGAGGTTATGGGGCAAGCAGCGGTTCGCCGGGTTTTGACGAACTTCGTAATGACGGGGTGTTAATTTATGATTATGTCCTGAACAACCTTGCAAAAGGAGACGGCAGTATATTTGTTTTCAGCCAGTCGCTCGGCACTGTGCCTGTGTGTGAAATAGGCTCCGTGAGGAAACCGGCGGGTATCATCATGGAGGCTCCGTTTACAACCGCAGGCGAAGCCGTGCCTTTGCTGGCCGAAGGGCTGGCCTGGCCGTTTAAGCATATGATTTCACTGAGCCCCGCCGAAGTACTTACAATAAAAACAGGGCAGCCCGCTGACAATATTAAAAAATTTACTTCGCCGCTTTTAATTCTGCACGGAGTCAGAGATGAGGTTTTTCCGGTAAGGCTGGGCAAAAAAATGTACGAACTTGCCGGCTCGGCGGAAAAAGAATTTGTACTTCTCAATGATACCGGACATACCGATGTAAACATTTTTGAGGGGGAAGCATATCAGGCTGTTGACCAATTTGTACTCACTCATAGGAAGGGAATGAATGACATAAAATGAATTATTAGTTTGCCGGAATTTGGCTCCGGGTGTAATATAAGCATTATCAGGATTTGATCTTGAATAGGGGGTGTGCATGGGTCGGCCATTGCACAGCGATGAGAACAAGCTTTTAATGATGCTGGAAATTAACCGCATGATAGACAGCGGTTATGAGGAGCTCGCCAGAGCTTCTCTTGAATTGTGTGTCAAGCTCACCAACAGTGACATAGGCTATTTTCATCTCGTAAAAAACGATGAGCAGAACATATCATTGTACATTTGGTCAAAAAACGTCATGAAGCACTGCAGCGCGCAGAATCCGGGGCATTATTCTCTGGACAAGGCGGGAATCTGGGCTGACTGCGTGAGGCTGCGCAGGCCTGTTGTGCATAATGGTTATCAGAAAAACAAAGACAAAAAAGGTTATCCGGAGGGTCATTTTCATGTGGATAATCATATGAGTGTGCCTGTGTTTGACGGCGGAAAAATAAGGGCAATTGTCGGTGTGGGCAATAAAAGCGGTGATTACGACGAGTGGGAAGAAAAAGAACTTCACATTTTTGCCAGCCATATTTGGCAGGTTTTGAAGAGGCGGAGCGCTGAAATAGAGGCGCAAAAGGCTGTTGAAGAACTTAAAAAAATGAACGAGGCAAAGGACCAGTTCATACACATCATAACACACGACCTGAAAGAGCCGCTTAGAACCATCAGCGGGTACCTTGATATTTTAGAATTAAAAAAAGCCGAGTGCCTGGATACTGAAGCCAAAGAACTTCTTTCTTGGGCAAAAAAAGGCGCTTTTGACATGATTGAGCTGATAAAAGGGCTGCTTGAATATACGAGGCAGTCAGGGCGCGTCCTTGACAGGGAACTGGTTGACTGCGGCGAGATGATTGAGTTTGTAAAATCACGTCTTGCAAAAGCAATCGAAGAGAGCGGTGCCGTGATAAAAGCAGGCGGGCTGCCGGGGATAGTGGCTGATAAGGCCATGATTTCGGTTTTGTTCCAGAATCTGACGGCCAATGCCATAAAATTTAAGGGTGCATCAAAGCCTGTAATTGAGATTTCCGGAAAAAGATACACCGGAGGCGAGTGCAAATTTTCCGTTAAAGATAACGGAATAGGAATAGAGCCGCAGTACCAAGAAAAGATATTTGAAATATTTGAGCGAGGCGGGGCAGGAAGCCGGTTTCAGGGAACCGGTATGGGGCTTGCCATATGCAGTAAAATAGTGCAGATGCATGGCGGCAAAATATCCGTTGAATCTGAGCCGGGCAAAGGCAGCACTTTTACATTTACCATCAGGGAAGTCTGAAAGATCCCGATATATAATCAAAAAATTAAATTTTTAGCTTGAATACTACCAAATTGGTGGTATAATTGTATTATGAAAAATATCAGATTTGTTCTTAAAGGCATGTTGTGTTTAGCTGCTGCTGCGGTCATGTTTTCTGCGCCGCTCATGAGTGCTTCTCATACTGACTGCTGCTGCAGTGATAATGATTTTACAGCAGGCGGCGGATGCTGTGAAAGCACTCCTGTTGAAGAAAACTCCTGCGGCGCTGACAAAGGCGGCTGCGGATGTATTTTTGTGAATCCCGCGGCCGGTTGTTTATTTGGCGAAGACGCCCACATTACAGAGAAAAAAGATAATATAGTTCTTTCAATCCTAAAATATGACCTGATTACTTCTGACGAGCTCCTCCGGCCGCCCGCAGGTTCTTTCCTTTCGTAACGGCAGTACTTCCAAACATAAAAAGGAGAGATTAAAATGAAAAAATTATCAATCATTATAGCTGTAATATTTGCCTTTGGAATTGTCTCAGCCGCTTTTGCGGAAGCCGGAAAGCACTGTTCTAAAGAGATGAAATCCGCAAAATCCTGTGTCTGTGACTGCGGGTGTAAAGAGGGCAAGGAATGCAAGTGCACAGATGAGTGCGCCTGTGATTGCGGATGCAAGGACGGCAAAGAATGTAAATGCGAAGGCAAATGCGCCTGTGACTGCGGATGTAAAGACGGTAATAAATGCGAATGCAAAGGCAAATGTGCTGCCAAGTGCTGCGGCGGGGACGGCGTGAAATGCGATTCGATGAAGATGAAAAAATGCGGTGATAAGGCAAAAAAGGCCTGCGCTGCAAAGTAATAGCTCTAAAAAGAGAGCCCCTGTAATAAGGGGCTCTCTTTTTATTTTTTTACTGTCGTTGAAACAGCCGGGTTTTTCATGTTAAAGGGCTTACTCTGGATTACAAAGACCATACCCCTCACCTTAATCCTCTCCCCTGAAAAGGGGAGAGGTAATAATTGAAGCAAAGATTTGCTGTACTATTAATACTATTGTGAATATAATGAAAAAAAATAAGGAGGTGTAATCTGAAAATTAAACTGACCGCAGCGTTAGTGATAATAATTTTTATTGCAGGCTGTTCCCCTCAGGTACAGAAGTCCACGCGGTTCATGCTCGGTTCCTACTGTACCATACAGGTGCCGGGCGGAAAGGGTGAACTGAAGAAAATTAAAGCTGCCATGGATCGTATGCAGGAAATAGACAAAAAGATGTCGTCGCAGCTTGATAGCTCTGCGGTAAATGACTTCAATGAAAAAAATATACCGATAAGCGACTCGGAGACCGTAGCGCTCGCGCAGAGGTCTCTTGAAATAGCTGAGTTGACAGGCGGCGCTTTTGACATCACATTGTGGGGCGTTTCTAAACTGTGGAACTTTTCTGGAGAGGGTGAACCGCGGCTTCCTTCTGATAATGAAATCAGGCAAAAACTAAAGCACAGCAGCTATAAAAAAATCTTTATTAAAGATGGTGTTCTATATAAAAAGGACCCGGCGCTTCAGCTTGATTTTGGAGGCATCGCACAGGGGTATGCAGTGGCTGAAGCCCTAAAAGTCCTCAAGGCAGCCGGAGTTAAAAACGCCCTTATAGACGTATCAGGCGATATTTATGCTCTCGGCAAGCTTTATGGAAAAGAGTGGCGCATTGCAATAGAGCGACCCCGCGGCAAGGGGATGCTTGGAGTGCTTGAGATGACGGACATGGCTGTTGTGACCAGCGGTGATTATGAACGATTTTTTGAAAAAGAAGGCAGGAGGTACCATCATATACTCGACCCTAAAACAGGATATCCGTCGCAGGGTATGCAAAGTATCACAGTTGTTTCTTCTGACCCGGTTTTTTGCGATGCTATGTCCACGGCATTGTTTGTAATGGAAGCTGAAAAAGCTCTTGAATTCTGTGAAAAAACTCCGGATCTGGACGCCATAATAGTGGATGCAAACGGTGCAATAAAGGTTACCTCCTACTTCAAGGAGATGTTGTAGTTAAATACCACCGAAATTGTAATCAATACAACATTAAACTTAACAAAATAATTAAGTGGTTGTTAAAATGTTAATATGGTTGATAAAAGGGCGGTAAAAGCATACACAGATAAAATTCATAAAATCAGCGTATCTGACATCGTATTATGCGCTGCGATAATATTTTTTTCTACAGCTGCTGTATTCAGGCCGTTTACAGGCCATTCAGATACCCTATCAATATATAACGGCAATTCCATAAGTGAATGTCCCCTAAATTCAGACTCTGAAATACAAGCCGGAAATACCCTGATAATCATAAAAGACGGCAGAGCCATGATAGCAGAATCCACCTGCGGCCATAAAATCTGCAAAAATACCGGCTGGCTTTCAAAACCGGGCGATGTATCTGCCTGTGTGCCGAACAGGGTAATGATAGAAATAAAGGGCGGGAAAAAAGATTATGACGCGGTGTCAAGATGAGTAAGCCATCATACACGATAGAACAGGCCGCGGTTCTTGTGGCGCTTGCCTCAGGGCTGCAGGTTCTGGAATCATTTTTTCCGCACCCGGTGCCGGGTGTCAGGCTCGGGCTCGCAAACATTATTACAATGATAGCGCTTGTAAGAATCGGCGCCCGCGCTGCCATAGAGATTTCAGTATTAAGGGTTTTTATAAGCGCGATGTTCACAGGAACCATATTTACTCCGGCTTTTTTCATAGGGTTAAGCGGTGCTGTCTGCAGTTCTGTATTAATGGTTCTTTTTTACAAGGCAACAATAGAAAAGGGATTTAAGATTCTGAGTTTAACCGGGATATCAGTCCTGGGTGCTGCCGCGCACAACGCAGCCCAGCTCGGTGTCGTATATTTCGTATTCATAAAATCTACTGCTGTCCTGTCATTTGCGCCTGTGCTCGGAATAAGCGCGGTCGCTGCAGGCATAGTGACGGGGGCCGTGGCCTCCGCGGCCATCAGGGCATCTGAAAAGAAAAATACACCCGGCGTTTTTGCGCTTAAAAACAACATTGAAAAAAAAGAGTCTGTGATTTACAGCATTCCGGCAAGAATAACCGCGCTGATCGCGGCTGACACCGCTGTTTTGATGTCGGCTTCGGCTCAGGATTTCATCATTTGTTCTGCCGCGCTGCTGTTTTCGTCGCTTCTTATGAAAGGGTCATTGTTTTCTGTTCTGACAGGGCTTAAGAGGATGTCGTTTTTCATCGTGATTTCCTTTAGCGTGCCATTTTTGTTCGGAGGTGCTGCAGAGGCTCTGACCGGAGCAGCCGCGGCCGAAGGCGCTGTTTATGCCTCGAGGGTGGCGCTGTTGATAGGTTTCGCGTCATGCCTGCTTTACGGCATTGACTGGACGAGGAGTGCGGAAAAAGGCGTTTTCAGCATGAGGCCCTTTAAAATAGCGGCAGGTTCATATGCAATGCTGCCGGGTGTTGTTGACGGCATAAAGGAATCCATAAAGGCCGGTTTTGGCAGCGGCTTGACGGTTAAAAC
>CAYGHG010000121.1:0-7485 GCA_964349515.1 uncultured Spirochaetia bacterium | reverse complement strand
AGCCCGGCTTTTTTATTTTAATAATTACGACATTGCCGCGTTTGCTGCCTGATTAAACATATTTACTACAAAGACAAAATAAATTATCGAGATTAAAGCATAAGCACCCACGCCTATTCCGCAGCCGAGCATCGCGGCGTTAAACTGTTCTGTCTTGCCCTGTTCTACATAACAGCTGGAGTAAACCTGCACATACTGTGAGGACTTGCCTGACATCCTTGCCATAGGCACGGCAGGCGGCATGAACTGAGGGGCGAGAAGCGCCAACGGCCCCACAACGCATCCGATAACGTTCCACATGAAACTGTTCTGTTCAAAATCCTTTGTTGCATCTTTTTTTGCAGCAGAACAGAGCTTGTCAGCGGCAGATGAGCCTCCTGTCTTAACAGCTTCTGCAGCAAACAAAGAAAAAGCCGGCATTAAAAGCGAAAAACAAAGCATTAAAACTATTACTTTTTTCATATTCCCTCCTTTTTGTTAGTGTTGTATTATTTAACAACAAATTTACAAATTTTTCAATTAAAAATTTCACTTATTTTCACTTATTTTGGAAGGGCGCAGACGCAGGTATATTAAAGAAGAGTTTCATAATAGCAATGCCATGATAAACCGAGTTCGGCAGTTTAGAGAAGTTCTTTGTCAATATCGCGTGCTGGTTTCACGGTAAACATATAACTGACTCTGAAATTTCGAAGCATACATACAGCAAGAATGACAGCCCCGCGGTAACGGCTGTTAATTAAAATTCAGAAAAAAGAGAATGCAACGAATAGCTGTACAGGCGTTATAATAATATGAAGACATATTACTAATACTGTTAAAGGTGAATAATATGAAAAAAGCAGGCCTGTTTCCGCTACTGATTGCCGTTTTACACTTCCTGACTGCACACGCCGCCGCGGCTGAAGTAAAATCGCCCGAATACTGGAAAAACCAGGCTTTACAAGAGATAATTCCTTTCTGGGAGAAAACTATAGACCGTGAATACGGCGGTTTTTATACAAATGTGAGCGAAGACGGCACAGTATCAGATACTGCCGACAAATACACACGCATGCACTCGCGGGTGCTTTACGGATTTACGGCAGCTTACATGCTTTCGGGCGAGGATAAATACCTTGATTACGCAAAGCATGCATTTGAATTTATGGACGAGTACTGCTATGACAGGGATAACGGCGGCTGGCATACCTCTGTGGATGCGGGAGGAACGCCGAACGGCGGGGATAAAAATCTGTTTGACATCACTTACGGAAACCTCGGGCCGGTGTACTATTACTTTGTGACAGGCAATAAAAAGGCCCTGCGATTCGTCACTGATACACACAACCTGACGGTTAAGTACGCATATGACCCGGACAACGGTGGATTTTATTCCGCGGCAGGCGCAGACTGGAGGCGGACAACCTCTTCAAAATCATTTAACGCTCAGATTGACGCCTTTACAGCGTACCTCCTTTACTACTATCTCGCGACAAAAGACCCTGCACTTTTAAAGTTCATAAAAGAACACGCAGATACGGTACTGACCAAAATGATTGATAAAAAAAGCGCTTACGTCGGCGAAAATTTTTCATATAACTGGGATTGGCTCGAAAATACTCTGTGGGCCGGCCATAATCTTAAAACAGGCTGGGTGCTCGCGAGGGTTTACAGCCTCACGGGGGATAAAAAGTACCTTACAGCCGCTTCAAACATCGCAAAGGCGCAGATAGGCAGGGCATGGGACGGGAAATACGGAGGGTGGTATTACAAATTTGAAAATGACTCTACAAAATCTGCCGATACCACAAAAGACTGGTGGACTCAGCAGGAGGGCAGCATGCTGATGCTGACGCTGTATCCGGAGTCAAAAATCAGTGATTATCTTGATAAATTTGAAAAAACATCACTTTTCTGGGATAAGTACTTCATGGACCCTAAATACGGCGAATGCCGCCAGACTCTTACCGCCTCCGGCGAAGTAATAAACGCCGTCAAGGGCGATTATTACAAATCAGCCTACCACACTATGGAGCAGGCTCTGTTTAACTATCTGTATCTGAACCTTTATGTAAACAAAACGCCTGCAGAGCTGTATTTCAGGTTTGATAATGATGATGAAAACGCTGTCAGATACCTGAAACCCGTCGAAGCACCCCGGGTGAGGCTGAAAAGCGTCACTGTAAACGGGGAAAACTGGACGGATTTCGATGAAAAAGAGTGTTCGGTCAGGCTTCCAAAAGGTGAAAAAATCAGGGTTAAGGCGGTTTTTATTTAACTGCATTGACAACAGGTATTATATGTGTTATTTTATAAAATCAGTGAATTTAATTATAGTTTAAGGAGAAATCCTGATGTCTAAACGGCTGATTTCAATATTTATATCATTTTTGTTTTTACTGATTTCCGGCGCTGTTTTTTCAGTTGAACCGGACCCTTTTGCTTTAAACAACAACAGGGTATCAGCGGCGTCTTTCCTTGACGACGACCTGCCTTCTGAAGAGGCTCCGGGCGAGTCTGTCCCGGCATCACAGGATGATATGAGGCTTCCCGCCGGGGCAATGCAGCCTGACGGCGTGCAGCAGTCAGGGGCAGAGGGCGCGAAAGCCGCGACTCTTGAACAGCCGAAAGCGCCTGTATCTGAGTCTGAAAATATGTTTAGAAACGAGGAAGTAATTCTTGCCGAGAAAAATAAAACAAGGGAAGAGATAGAACGCGATGTTGAGGCGCTCTACAGGGAAGGGAAAAAGTATTATGATATAGAGGATTACGCCGGCGCCATAGATATCTGGGAGAGAACCATACAAAATTACCCGACCTCAAAAAAGCTTTATGATATCCGCTATTCTCTGGCAAATGCGTACGAATTCAGCCGCAGATATGACAATGCCATTGACCAGTATCAGAAGGTGCTCGGTGAAAAACCAAAGGCTGAAATTGCCCTTGAGGCTCACTACCGGCTGGCAGGCTGTTACGCAAAGCTTGAAAAGTGGCCCTATGCAATGGAGATATACCGGGACATCATACAGCGAGGCAGGGATAGAAAAGAGAGCCTGCGTGCATATTTTAATATGGCGCAGATTTACATACGCCAGGACAAACTAAAAAGAGGAATCAACATCTATAGAAATATTATCAAATATTTCCCCAATACTCAGTCAGAAATAGAAGCCCGCTTTCAGCTGGCTTCGACTTACGCGCAGACAAGCAGGTTTAAAAGCTCGGTAAAAGAGTACAGGCTGATTATGGCAAAATACAAGGATACGGATTACGCGCCGCGCGCCGCGATGCACATAGGGGACACTTTTAAACTCGCGGGGGATTACAAATCCGCAAAGGATGCTTACAGCGCTGTCATTTACAGGTTTTATAAAGATGAGAGATATGTTCTGCAGGCTGAAGAACGGATAAGGAGCCTCAAATACCACAAGGAAATAGAGAATAAATTCTATGACCGGTAGCTTTAAAAGGCTTTTCGCAGCAGCCATCTCGTTTTTTATTTTTTCGCATCCGGCATATGCAAACGACCCCATACAACAGGCTGCCAAATTCTTTAAAGAAAAAAAGTATGACAAAGCCGCCGAGGTCTATTCAAAAGTCATAAAAACATACCCGAACACAGACTGGGAGCTGACCTCCAGGTTCATGACCGCAAAAATCCATGAGGCAAAAGGGGATACGGAAAACGCCATAGAGGCTTACAAACACATCGTTTCAAAACACAAAAAATCCGCATACGCGGAGGAGTCATATTTCAGCGTGGCAAAGCTGCGCTCGGCCTCAAACGACAACATAAACGCCGTAAAAGCTTACGAAGCTTATCTAAAGGCATATCCGGCCGGCACATTTGCGCCTATCGCTTACTTTAACGCCGCAAATATCAACAGGGAGGCCAAAGACTACGCAAAGGCCCTGGAGTATTATTCAAAAATCCTTTCCCTCTACCCAAACGACTTCTTTTTTTACAGCTGGTCGGCAATTTATTCAGGCCACATTCATTTCATAAAAAAAGAATATGAAACCGCCGCTGATTTTTACCGCAGGGTCATAAACAGCGACAGGAACCGTTTCCTCCACACGCTCTCCTCTCTTTATCTCGGAGAAGCGCTTATGGAAAAAAAGGATTACGCTTCTGCCGAAATAGTTTTTCAGAACATCCTGAAAACCACGAGGCAGTTCTCGGAAGAGGCCCTGTACGGCCTGGCCAGGGCTCAGTTTGAAAGCTCCAAATACGATATGGCAAAGGAAACACTTGAAACTATTGCACAACTATACCCGCAGAGTGTATGGATGAAAGAAGTCAAAGACAAACTAAAAGTAACAGAGGCAAAATTAAGAGAGGCGAAAAATAAGGACGCAAAGGAGCTGTAATCATTTTTTTATATAAATTCCGCGCCTGCCTTTAAAAGCGGGCGCTTAATATTTCAAGGGGTATAAATGTCCGATTTAACGCCAATGATGAAACAGTATCTTGACATCAAAAAAAAGAACCCTGACTCTATTTTGTTTTTCAGGCTCGGGGATTTTTATGAGATGTTCGGGGAAGATGCAAAAACCGCCTCTGTCATCCTTCAGATTGCACTTACTTCACGCGGCGCCGGAGAGGGCAGGCAGAACAAAATGCCCATGTGCGGCATCCCTTACCACGCGGCAAATAACTATATATTCAAGCTTATAAACGCCGGCAAAAAAGTGGCCATATGCGAGCAGGTAGAGGACCCAAAAACGGCCAAAGGAATAGTGCGGCGCGAAGTGGTAAAGGTAATCACACCCGGGACCGTAATGGAAGAGGCGGCTCTTGAAAGGAAATCCAATAATTACATAGCGTCGGTTTTTGCGGGCAAAGACAGCGCGGCAACCGCGGTGATTGACCTGTCAACCGGTGAATTCTCCGCCGCTGAAACCGATATTTCCGGCGGTTATGACACTCTTGCGGATCACATAGAAAAAACCTGCTGTGTGGAGGTGCTCCTGCCGGAGTCGTGGAGGGATGACAGGGAAAAAGAAAAAAATCTTATATCCCGGTTAAGGACCGGCGCGAACAGAATATTCATAAACTTTTACCCTGACTGGAACTTTCAGAAGGATATCGCATATGAAAAATTAAAGGATCATTTCAAGACGGTAAATCTCGAAGGTTTCGGCATAGAAGACAAACCCTGCGTGATAAATGCCGCCGGCAGCCTTTTGACATATCTGTACGAAACCCAGAAAACCGCCCTGTACCATATCAACAGGCTCTCTTTTGACCCGGGCGGCGGGTGTATGCACATAGACGGGGTATCACTGCGCAATCTCGAAATAACCGAAACCTCCCAAAAAAACGAAGGCATTTCGACCCTCTATACCGCGCTTGATAATACATTTACCCCTATGGGCGCGAGAGAACTGAAAAAATGGCTGAGACAGCCGCTGCTTGACGTTACAATGATAAACGAAAGGCTTGACTGCGTCGCGGTGCTTTCGGCTTCGCCTGACGCGAGGGAAAAACTCTCCGTGATCATGAAAGATGTCGCTGATATGGAGCGCATCGCCGGAAAACTTGGCAGCCAGACCGTGAACGGCAGGGATTTGAATGCCCTGAAACGCTCGATAGAGCAGGCCGTAAAACTTAATTCATATCTGTCGGCCGCAGAGCCTTTACTCGCGGATAAGTTTGTTTTAAGCAGTACCGCCTTGTCGCAGGCCGCGGCACTGATAGCGGAATCAATAGTGGATGAGCCGCCTATCGCCGTAAAAGACGGCGGGGTTATAAAAGAGGAGTACAGCCCCGAATTAAAAAAGCTGAAAGAGATGAGTTCCGGCGCAAGGGATTGGCTTGCAAATCTCCAGGAAAACGAACGCAGGCGAACCGGCATCAGCTCGCTCAAAGTAGGTTACACTTCGGTATTCGGCTATTACATAGAAATAAGCAAAGCAAACGCACAAAAAGCGCCTGAAAATTACATCCGCAAACAGACACTGGTAAACGCCGAGCGTTTCATAACCCCCGAACTCAAGGAGTATGAAAGCGCTGTGCTTAACTCGCAGGAAAAACAGAAGGCGGTCGAATACGAGGCCTTTTGCGGTGTGCGTGACAAAATCGCACTGAGCCTTGCCGATATACAGGCAGTGTCGTCCGTGATTGCAAGGCTTGACTGCCTGCTTTCGCTCGCTGAAGCGGCGGTAAACAACGGTTATGTGAGGCCGCAAATCACGGAATCTGATACTCTGTTTATCAAAGACGGCCGCCATCCGGTCATTGAGAAAACCATAGGTTATAACGAATTCATACCAAATGACGCCGAACTGGACACAAATGAAAACATGATAATGATGATTACCGGCCCGAATATGGCGGGTAAATCCACATACATGCGGCAGACTGCTGTGATTGCCATTATGGCGCAGGCGGGTTCTTTTGTACCTGCCAAAGAGGCGAAAATAGGGGTTATAGACAGGATATTTACCCGCGTAGGGGCGGCTGACTACCTCGCGAGGGGCCAGTCCACTTTTATGGTTGAGATGATAGAGACGGCGAACATACTAAACAACGCCACACCGCGTTCGCTCATACTGTTGGACGAAGTCGGCAGGGGCACGTCAACCTTTGACGGAGTTTCCATTGCTTGGGCAATAACCGAATACATTCAAAAAAGAATTAAGGCCAAAACACTCTTTGCCACACATTATTTTGAACTTACAGAACTGGAAGAGCTGATCTCCGGGGTTAAAAACTACAACGTGCAGGTCAAAGAGTGGGGGGACAAAATAGTCTTCCTGAGAAAGATAGTGAGGGGTTCTGCGGACCGCTCCTACGGCATCCACGTGGCCCAGCTGGCGGGCTTGCCCGAGGAGATAATATCACGGGCAGGGGATGTACTAAAAAGCCTTGAGGAGGCCAATTACGCCGCAGACGGCAGGCCAAAAATAGGCGCTTCAGTGCAAAAACAGGATGACAGCGCAGGCCAGCTTGACCTCTTTTCGGTTCAAGACGACAGGGTCAGGAAAGAAATTCAAAAGCTCGATGTGGACAACCTGACACCGGTGGAAGCTCTTGTAAAACTTAAAGAAATAAAGGAAAAATTCGGAATATAAGACGGATAAGCGAATGCTTAAAGGAGAACATCAAGTGGTCCCGATGCAGATTTTTGGTTTTTTAGGCGGTGTTTTGACTTCGGCAGGATTCATACCTCAGATTATAAAGGGCTTTAAAACAAAGCGCATGCACGATGTCGCTATCTGGCAGTATATTTTGCAGTCAGTAGGCATGGCAAGCTGGCTCACATACGGCCTGCTCCTAAAGGATATCCCCATCATAGCCGCAAACGTCTTTTCCCTGGCCTGTGCCCTGATAATACTGGGGCTGAGGGTGAAGTACGGAAAAAACGAGAAAGCAGTTTAAGTCTGATAACTGATAACTGAAAGCTGAAAGTTGAAAGTTAGTACAAAAAACAATTAGAAAGCGAAGTTTTCAGCTTTCAGTTTTCAGCTTTCAGTTTTCAGCTTTCAGTTTTCAGCTTT
>CAYGHG010000120.1:1721-7556 GCA_964349515.1 uncultured Spirochaetia bacterium | reverse complement strand
GCCCTGATGGATATTATATCAAGGCGGTGCCTTTCTTTTCTTTCATATTATCTCTCTACTTTTTGAAGAACATTTACGCATACCGGAACATTTACGGGATTAAAAGACCTTCCCCTCACCTTGCCTCTCCCCTGAAGGGGAGAGGATATTGCGGAATACTATCTGCGGTTTTAAGGCGTTGATGACTTATGCCGGGGTTTGTGATAAAATCTTTTTATGGATAAAAACATAGAAACCCTTTCAATTAACACCATACGAATGCTCAGTATTGACATGGTGGAAAAGGCCAGGTCAGGGCATCCCGGACTGCCTCTCGGTGCGGCTCCCATGGCTTATGTGATATGGTCGAAGTTTTTAAAACACAATCCTAAAAACCCATCCTGGCGCGGCCGCGACAGGTTCATACTATCAGCGGGGCATGGCAGCGCGCTTCTTTACTCTCTTCTTCATCTTTCAGGATATGATGTTTCGATGGAGGATTTAAAACAATTCAGACAGTACGGCTCTATTACACCCGGGCATCCGGAACACGGGTTAACCCCGGGTGTTGAAGCTACGACCGGGCCGCTCGGGCAGGGATTTGCCATGGGTGTGGGAATGGCGATAGCTGAAAAAACTCTCAGTCAGTGCTTTAATAGAAAAGGGATAAAACCCGTAAACCACCACATATATGCGATAGTCTCAGACGGCGATTTGATGGAGGGCGTGACATCCGAGGCTGCTTCGCTTGCCGCTACGCTCAAACTCGGCAGGCTGATATACCTTTATGACGATAATGACATTTCCATAGAAGGCGACACGGGCCTTGCTTTCACGGAAAACGTAAGAGGCAGGTTTGAGGCTTACGGCTGGCATGTGCAGGAAGTTGAGGACGGCAATGATACTGCGGCGATTGAAGGGGCTGTTAAGGCTGCAAAAGAAAACGAAGAAAAACCTTCGCTGATAATTATCCGTACAAAGATAGGTTACGGCTCGCCAAAAGAGGGCAGCGCGTCGGTTCACGGGGAGGCGCTCGGGCCTGACAACGTAAAAAAGACAAAAGAGTTTTTCGGATTTCCCTCTGACAGGGATTTTTACGTGGCTGAAGAAGTAAGGGCTCATTTCAAAGATATTGCGGAAAAAGGCGCTCTTGAGGAAAAAAAATGGAATGAAGAGACTGAAAGATACATGAAAGAATATCCTGCTGAGGCTGACTTGCTTGAAAAATACCTCTCGGGTAATATTAATGAAGAACTGCTGAAAAACCTGGAGTTTTTTGAGCCGGGGCAAAAAATAGCCACAAGAACAGCCTCAGGCAAAACAATGAATCTCATTGAAAAATATTTCACGGAATTCATGGGCGGCTCGGCTGATTTGTCGCCGTCCACAAAAACTGAGCTGAAGGGCAAAGGTTCCTTCGGAATATCGGGGTTATGCTCGCGTAACATTCACTTCGGCGTACGCGAGCATGCCATGGCTGCAATCATAAACGGCATGGCGCTGCACGGCGGGCTCATACCCTACTGCGCGACCTTTCTCACTTTCTCGGACTATATGAGGCCGGCGATACGCATCGCCGCCATAATGCAGTGCCACTCTATATTTGTTTTCACCCATGACTCCATAGGGCTCGGAGAAGACGGCCCCACGCACCAGCCGGTAGAACACCTGCCGTCGCTCAGGCTGATACCGGGCTTGACCGTTATCAGGCCCGCTGACGCAAATGAAACAGTGGCGGCCTGGTACTGCGCGATAACCGCAAAAAAGCCTGTCTGCCTGATACTCACCAGGCAGGATCTGCCCGTGCTTGACAATAAAGACAATATGGTTTTTAAAGGCGCGCTGAAAGGCGCGTACATAGTTTATGGCGGCAATGAAAGGCCTGATGTAATCATAATAGCCACAGGTTCGGAAGTGCATATCTCTATTGAGGCGGCGAAAAAAGCTTTGGACAAGGGAATAAATGTAAGGGTGGTTTCAATGCCTTCATTTGAGTTGTTTAAGGCGCAGGAGGAATCATACAGGGGATCCGTGATACCATCTGAAATAAAAAAGAGGCTGGTAGTTGAGGCAGCCGCACCGGGGTGCTGGCATTGGCTCGCCGGGGATGAAGGCGAAATCCTGGGAGTGGAAAAATTCGGCGCCTCTGCGCCGGGGGAAGTGGTACTTGAGAAATATGGATTTAGTGTTGGCGGGATTCTGGAGAGGATTAAGAAGCTAAAGAGTAAGTAAAGCAGACAGAAGACAAAAGTAAAGAAAAAAGAGACAAGAGACAAAAGACAAAAGTTAAGGAAAAAGCAGCGGTGGTTTTTAACTTCTGCCTCCCGGCTTCTGTCTTATAAACTTATAATTACCCGGAGGTAACAAATGAAAATAACAATAATCGGGCTCGGGCGTATGGGGCTTAACATGGCACGGAGGCTTCTCTCCGGCGGGCATACCGTTACAGGCTACAGCCTTCATAAAAAACATGCGAAAGATCTGGCAAAAGAGGGGGGTATTGCCGCTTATACGCTTGCCGATGCAATAAAGAAAAGCGCAAAGCCGCGTGTAGTGTGGCTTATGCTGCCTGCGGGTGAAGTGACTGATGCAACTATTGAAAAACTCAAGCCCATGCTTTCAAAAGGCGACATTGTCATAGAAGGCGGCAACAGTTATTATAAAGATGACATTCGCAGGGCGGAAGCGCTCAAGAAAAAAGGAATTATTTACATGGACGCGGGTGTGTCCGGCGGTGTGTGGGGTCTGGAAAACGGTTATGCGACCATGATAGGCGGGGACAAAAAGGCTTTTAAAAAAATTGAGCCTGTAATAAAAACACTGGCGCCGGCGGGCGGGTACATGTACTGCGGTGAGACCGGTGCGGGGCATTTTGTAAAGATGATACATAACGCCATAGAATACGCGATGATGGAGGCTTATGCAGAGGGTTTTCAGCTTCTTAAAGCGTCAAAATACGGAAAAAACCTTGACCTGTCCAAAACCGCGGCAATGTGGAACAACGGCAGTGTGATACGCTCGTGGCTTCTGGAACTGCTGATTGATGAATTTAAAAAAGACCCAGGCCTGGATAAAATACGCGGCTACGTGGAAGATTCCGGCGAGGCGCGGTTTACTTTAAAGGAAGCCATAGACACGGGAGTGGCGGCGGATGCCATCGCCATATCGCTTTTTAAAAGATTTAACTCGCGGCAGGAGGATGTTTTTGCAAACAGGGTGCTGGCGGCTTTACGAAACAGTTTTGGCGGCCACAGCACAATGAAAAAAGGGGAGAAGATTTCTTCCGGCCACTCGGCGGGAGCGGCGCGCCACTCAAAAGGCGGGAAAAGAAAATGATACCTGCGGTTTTCCCTCACCTTGGTCCTCTCCCAAAGGGAGAGGAAATCATATTACACACTAATGTGAACAGTAAACATAAAAATAACAGGGGATAACTGACTCATCTGATATGGTATAATTGATTTGATATTTAGGCGGTAAAATCCGGGTTTTGAAAATCGGAAAGCCCTTTTAGGTGAACCATGGCGGTAAAAATTGAAGCAACAGAAGCACAAACCGGAAGCTGCAGCATAACGCGGGCGCCTGCCTGCGGGATAGTCATATTTGGCGCGTCCGGTGATTTGTCGCGCAGAAAACTGATTCCTTCGCTTTATTCCATGTATGCCGCAGGCAGGCTGCCTGATAATTTTTACATAATAGGTTTTGGCAGGACGAGAATGGACAATAAGGCGTTCGGAGCGGAAGTAAAGAACTGCCTTAAAAACTCCAGGGATAAATCAAAAATAAAATCATTTACGGACAGGTGCGCATACATCAGCGCGGCCTACTCGGAGGAAAAAGGTTACCACGAGTTACGGCATCTTGAGGCAAAGCTTTCGCGCGAAAACGCAACCGGCGGAAATTCCGTTTATCACCTTGCCACGCCGCCCGAACTTTTCGGCGAAATAACGGCGATGCTCGGGAAATGCGGGATTGTAAAAAAAGGGCAGGTGCAGCCTTTCAAAAGGATAATTATTGAAAAACCATTTGGTTATGACCTTGAAAGCGCGGCAAAGCTGAATACAAAACTTTTGAAATACACGGACGACACCCGGATATACAGGATAGACCACTACCTCGGCAAGAATACCGTTCAAAACATACTCGTATTCAGATTTGCAAACTCCATATTTGAGCCTGTGTGGAACTCGGAACACATAGACAACATACAGATAACAGCAGCCGAGGCAGAGGGCGTAGGGCACAGGGCCGGATATTTTGAGCGCTCCGGGATCATACGCGACGTGTTCCAAAACCACATAATGCAGTTAATGGCATATACGGGCATGGAACAGCCGGAGGCTTTTTCATCAGAACCGGTGCGCGATGAGACTTATAAATTTATAAAATCGCTGAGGCCCTTTGATTTAAAAGACAAAGATTCTTTTGTGATGGGGCAGTACACAGAGGGAAGAATAAACGGCGTAAAAGTACCGCCATACAGGCGGGAAAAAGGGGTGAACATACGCTCCTGCACCGAGACATATTTCGCGGCGAAGATGTTTTGCGACAATAAGAGGTGGAAGGGCATGCCCTTTTACCTTCGTGCGGGCAAGAGGATGGAGTCAAAACTGACGCAGATAGCCGTGACTTTCAAGGAACTCCCGGCATGCATACTGTGCGGGCTCAACCTCAAAAAACACTCCGGTAATGTGCTGGTTTTTTCAATACACCCCGAGCAGGGAGTTTACCTCAAACTGCTCGCAAAAGTGCCGGGCTCAAAAATGTGCGTTTCAAACCTGGACATGAGGTTTTCCTATGATGAGCTGTTTGGCAGGCGCGGCAATGATGATTACGAGAGCCTGCTTATTGACTGCATGACGGGCGACCAGACGCTGTTTTGGCGCAGGGATGCTATTGAGGCGTCATGGCGGCTGTTAACACCGCTGTTAAATAAGTGGGAAACCTGCCCGGCATCCGAACGCAGCCACAATTTAAGCTTTTACAATGCGGGCAGCCTGGGGCCGCCTGAGGCGGACCGCCTTTTAAGGCAGGACAACAGGGAATGGTACCTTAAAGCGAAATAATCGTAAGGGAGGAAGTAAGATGCAGATAAAAGAGTACAATGAGATTTCAAAACTTTCTGAAAGCGCCGCGTGCCACATACACGAACTCATAAAAACAACACTTGAGAGGCAGGGGTTTTTTGCTATGGCGCTCTCGGGAGGCGCCTCCCCTCTTGATATATACACGAGGCTGGCGGAAAAAAAATTCAGCGCAGACATACCGTGGGAAAAAGTATTTTTTTTCTGGGGTGATGAGCGCTACATTCCTTTTATCCACCGCGACAGCAATTACGGCATGGCATATAAGGCGCTGCTTTCAAAGATACCCGTGCCGGCGGAAAATGTTTTCAGGGTGCCTGTGGAAGTCACGCCCATAGATGAGGCTGCGGAACTCTATGAGAGGATAATGCGCAAGTTCTTTACCTCAATGCATTCTATTAACATGGAAACAATGCTGCCGGAGTTTGACCTCGTTTTGCTCGGAGTGGGCACTGACGGCCATACTGCCTCGCTGTTTCCGGGCCACAGGGCGGTTAATGAAGATGAGAAATGGGTGACAAGCCTCAAGGCTCACGCAAGGGTGACTATAAGGGAGCGCATTACGATTACGCTGCCGGTAATTAACTCCGCCAAAAACATCATGTTTTTGATTTCAGGCCAGGGCAAAGGCCCGGTGATACGCTCAATATTTGAAAACAAAGACAGCACACAGTACCCGGCGTCAATGGTGCAGTCAAAAGGGCAGTCGATTTGGTATATAGATAAGAATATATATTAAGCTGAAAGCTGAAAATTTAAAGTTGAAAGTGCA
>CAYGHG010000120.1:0-1621 GCA_964349515.1 uncultured Spirochaetia bacterium | reverse complement strand
AGACAGAAGACAGAAGACAAAAGTTTAAAATACGGTATTTACAGGAAGCTGAAAGCTGAAAATTTAAAGTTGAAAGTGCAAGACAGAAGACAGAAGACAAAAGTTTAAAATACGGTATTTACAGGAAGCTGAAAGTTGAAAGTTGAAAGTTGAAAGCTGAAAGTTGAAAGCTGAAAGCTGAAAGCTGAAAGCTGAAAGCTGAAAGTGCAAGACAAAAGACAAAAGTTTAAAATACGGTATTTGCAGGAAGCTGAAAGTTGAAAGTGCCCCCCCTTTTTACATTTAAACATTTGAATTTGCATCGGATGGTTTAACGTTGAAATATAAGTGATTCATGGTATACTCGTAAAAACATACAGGAGGTTTAATATGAAAAACTTTAACATTAACAACCCGGTAAAAATCGTATTCGGTGCAGGGACTGTTTCTGATGCAGGGAATGAGGCAAAGGCGCTTGGGAAAAAGGCGCTTGTAATAACAGGCGGGACATCGTCGAAAAAATCAGGCGCGCTGGATAAGGTTTTGAATTCGCTTAAAACAGCAGGTGTCGGTTACTCTATATATGATAAGGTAACTCCCAATCCGAAATCATCCGAGGTTGACTCGGCTGCGGCGCTTGGGCTAAAAGAGGGTTGTGATTTTGTGATAGGCTTAGGCGGCGGCTCGCCTATGGACGCCGCGAAAGGCACAGCGGTGGTTATGGGAAGCGGCGCGAAGCTGTGGGATTATGTAGGATTGTCAGGACGGGAATCAAGGCAGATAACAAAAGTTCTTCCCATAATGCTGATACCCACCCTTGCCGCTACAGGCTCTGAGGGAAACTGCGCCTCGGTTTTCACGAATACCGAAACAAACCAGAAGTCGGCAATATGGAATCCGCTTACATACCCCAAAGTCTCAATAGTTGACCCCGGGTTGACGCTGAGCGTTCCTGCAAAACCTACGGCAGAGGGAATAATAGACATCATAATGCACGTTTTGGAAGAGTACATAACAGGCGAGGCTGACTGCACCCTGCAAGACAGGATAACAGAGGGCGTGATACTGACCTGCATGGAAAATGCAGAAGCGGCACTCAAAAACCCGGCTGACTTAAAAGCGCGTACGGATATCTCACTCGCCTCTACGGTAGCCCTGCAGGGGCTGCCGAACTCGGGGCGCGCCGGAGCGTGGGTCGTGCATCCTATGGAGCACGCGATAAGCGGGCTGTATGATCAAATAGCGCACGGCACCGGTATCGCATCAATACTTCCTGCGTATATCAGGTTTGTTTCAAATACTTACCCTGCAAGAATCGCGAAACTCTCCCGCAGGATTTTTAACTGCCCCGAAGAACTCGCGGGTCAGGGCGAGGAGCTGGAGCTTTGCGCTTCGGGTTTTGAAAAGTTCATAAAATCAATAGGCCTGCCTTCTTCATTCGCAGAGCTCGGCCTCGGCGAAGGCGCCGAAGAAAAAGTAACCGACAAACTGACAGAGGTTTCGGGAATCCCGGGAGTGGTGGGAAGCCGGGAAGCGGCGCTTGGCATTTATAAAGGCGTTGAAAGCTGAAAACTGAAAGCTGAAAGCTGAAAGTTGAAAGTTGAAAGTTGAAAGTTGAAAACTGAAAGCTGAAAACTGAAAG
>CAYGHG010000119.1:2031-7675 GCA_964349515.1 uncultured Spirochaetia bacterium | reverse complement strand
GACAAGACGAAAGGCAAATCCCCCCTGGCCCCCCTTTCCGGAGCAAAGGGGGTTAAAAAGGGGGTTAAAAAGGCGGTTATAAACTTTTCCCTTTACACCCCCCCTGCCTTTATATATAATTCCTGTATTCCTAATACAGGAGAGTTTTTAATGGTGAAAAAAATGTTCTCTTTGGTACTGCTTTTGGGCCTCTTTATTACCGGCGCTTATGGGCAGGAACAGAGGGTGAGGGTAATTGTGGAGGGCGCTGAAGAGGTTGAGAGCTCTGTTCCCGGGGTCAGGATTAACCCAAAGGACAAGACTCCTTCGGCTGTACAAAAAAGGGAAGAGACAAAAAAAGAGCTCGAAGTGCTTGTGGAGAAGTCGCAGGTAAACCCGCTTGAAAAAGAGGTGTTGGACGCGATAATCGGCAAGATAATTGAGATTGAGGAAACGCAGCAAAGGCAGGATAAAAACCGGGTAATAATCATCATATTACTGGCTGCTGCGGTTGTGTTATCCGCGGCGGCTCTTGCAGTTTCCGCAATAAAAAAGTAAAACCACACGGATTTTTCCGCAGATAAAAAGGAGAAAAAATGAATTCCAAAGCATTCGGTATTTGTCTCGGCGCGTCAACAATCAGCGCGGTTAAGGTTGTAAAAGATGGTAATGGAATAAAAATAGAAAAAATAATCAGAAAGCACCACGAGGGAAACCCGAAAGACGAGTTCCGCAGTGTGTTATACGAGCTTGACCCGGGCGAATCGCCTGTGCTGGTAACCGGCAGGAAGTTCCGGGATTTTGTGAGGTTTCCTTCAATAACCGAGCCTGAGGCTTCTGAATACGCGCTTGATTTCATAGTCAAAGAGGGCAAAAAATATGACACTCTCGTGTCGGCCGGCGGCGAGACATTCATGGTTTACAGGCTTGATACCAACCAGAAAGTCATAGGCATTTCAACAGGCAATAAATGCGCGTCAGGAACGGGCGAGTTTTTCCTCCAGCAGATAAAGAGGATGGATTTGCAGCTTGACGCCGCGGTGTCGGCAGCACAAAAAGGCAGCCCCTACAGCGTCAGCGGCCGCTGTTCGGTATTTTGCAAGTCTGACTGCACCCACGCTCTCAACAAAGGCGTGCCGGTGGAAAACGTAACAGCGGGCCTGTGTGAGATGATAGCGGAAAAAATCTCCGAACTCGTGGCAAAGATACCCCACGAAAACATACTGGTGGTCGGCGGGACAGCACTCAACAGCGCGGTCATGAAACACGTAAAAGAGCATTTAAAAAATATTACAATCCCCGAGGAGGCGCCTTATTTTGAAGCGCTCGGCGCGGCAATAGCCGCTTTTGAAAAGGGCAAAAAAGCGCCTGTTGACATATTCAACGAAGGCCACTCAAGTTTCTCGCGCCTGCCCGCGCTCAAAGAGGCCGAACAGCTTGTAAAATTTAATGACGCCAAAAAAGACACCGCAAAAGCGGGAGACGTGTGCATACTCGGGCTTGATGTCGGCTCCACCACCACAAAAGCCGTGCTCATGAGAAAAAGCGACGACATGATGCTCGCGTCAATTTATCTTAGAACAAACGGAAACCCGGTCGAGGCCTCGCGTAACTGCTATAAAAGCATAGTCGAGCAGTTAAAGGGCACAAAGGTAAAAATAGAGGGCATAGGAGTAACAGGCTCGGGCAGGCAGATTGCGGGCCTGTACTCGCTGACCGACGGCATAATAAACGAAATCATCGCGCACGCGGCTGCCGCGGTTTATTTTGACCCCGAGGTGGATACGATATTTGAAATAGGCGGGCAGGACGCGAAATATACCCACCTGACAAACGGCGTGGCCTCTGACTACGCGATGAATGAGGCGTGTTCTGCAGGGACGGGAAGCTTTCTCGAAGAATCCGCGCTTGAGTCTTTTAATGTAAACGTGACCGAGATAGCCGAGCTCGCGCTCAAAGGCAAAAGGCCGCCGAATTTTTCAGACCAGTGCGCGGCTTTCATATCATCCGACATTAAAAACGCTTCGCACGAAGGTATTTCAAAAGAAGAAATTTTAGCGGGCCTTGTTTACTCCATCTGCTTTAACTACGCAAACAGGGTAAAGGGCCACAGGCCCATAGGCAACAAGGTATTCATGCAAGGCGGCGTGTGCTACAACAAGGCAGTGCCGCTTGCCATGGCCTCAATCATGAAAAAAGAGATAGTGGTGCCGCCGGAGCCGGGGCTCATGGGCGCGTTTGGTGTGGCGCTTGAACTGAAAAAAAGGCTGGAGCTCGGCCTGATAGAAAAAGGGGATTATGAGCTTGAAAAAATAATAGCGCGTGAGATAAGCACCGAGACGCCTTTTGTCTGCGCGGGCGGCAAGGAAAAGTGCGATTTAAAATGCTCCATTAACAGGATTAAAATAGAGGAAAAAATATACTCGTTCGGCGGGGCCTGCAACAGGTATTACAACATGAGGTTCAAGATTGAGTTTGATACGGACAGAATGGACTTAGTCAAGGTGAGAAACAGGCTGGTATTTGAAAAGTACGCGCCTGTAAAAGCCATGAAGGCGGGAGCTCCGGTCATCGGCATAAACAAAAGCCTGCTCATACACCAGCTCTTTCCGCTTTACTACAATTTCTTTGCGAACTTAGGGTGTAAGGTTATAGTCCCCGACAAAGTCAATGAAGAGGCCTTTAACAGGCAGACCTCGTCTTTTTGTTTTCCGGCGCAGGTGGCCATAGGGCTTTTTGACAACCTGACGGAAAAAAAGCCGGATTTTTACTTTATGCCCCACCTTGAAGAGATGCACGTGGTAAACGGCACTGACAGGAAAGAGTTTTCCTCCACCTGCATATTTACGCAAGGCGACGGGCTCTGGACGCAGCAGCTTTTCAAAGACAAAGATTTGGAGGGCAGGATACTGGCGCCTACCATTAACTTTGCAAAGGGTTTTGAATCGGCGACAAGGGATTTTGTGAAAATCGCCCGCGGATTGGGGTTTGGCGCGGCAGAGGCGGAAAAAGCCTATAACGACGCGATAGCGCTGCACCGCGAATACAGAAAAGAGAAAAAACTGATAGGAAAACAGGCGCTCGAAGAGCTTGAAAAAACGCCTGAGGTCACGGCGTATGTGCTTTTCGGGCCGCCGCATAATGCCTTAACCGATGACACCAACAAGGGCATACCGAAAAAATTCGCCTCGCGCGGAAAACTCATAATCCCGTTTGACATGCTGGCTACAGATGAGGAAAAGATTGAGGACCCGTATGACGACTACATGCACTGGGAAATGGGGCAGAAGATAATAAAGGGTGCGCAGATAGTAAAAAAGCACCCGCAGCTCTTCGGCGTTTACATCACGAACTTCCTGTGCGCCATGGACTCACTGCTGGTCACATACTTCAGAAAACTCATGGCCACAAAGCCCTCGCTTACGCTTGAGATAGACGGGCACACCGCTGACGCGGGAGTTGACACGAGGATTGAGGCGTTTTTGGATGTTGTTAAAAATTATCTGGAAGTGCAGAAAGACATAAAGGAAGAGGAAGAGTCAGGCTTCCGCCTCGCCGATACCGTGATGGACAACAAAGGCGCGCACATGATTGACTCGGAAGGCAAAGAAGTCTCGTTTAAGGACCCGCGCGTAAAGCTGATAATACCCTCAATGGGGGATCTTTCCAACACCCTGCTTGCGGCGGCATTTAGAAAAGTCGGTATCAACGCGCACGCCATGCCGATTCCCGACAAGGAAACACTCTCCATAGGACGCTCGGTCACGACCGGCAAGGAGTGCCTGCCCATGATACTGTGTGTGGGGCAGATGCTCAAATATCTCGAGGAAGAGCGCGACCCCGAGGAGCGCACGATAGTGTTTCAGCCGCGCGCCGCGGGCTACTGCAGGCTCGGGCAGTACCACGTTTACATGAACATGCTCATCAAAGAAAGAAAGCTGAAAAATGTCGCGCTTGTGTCGCTTGCAAACGAGGAGCGCTACGCGGGCTTAGGCACCAGCTTTACGCTCAGCGCCTGGAAGGCGATAATCGCGGGCGATGTCATGGACGACATCAGGAACGCCATAATGACGATTGCGGAGAAACCCGAAGAAGCGTTAAAAACATTCTATGAAGAGCATGACAAGATATTCAGCTCCATGGCAGGGACGTCAAAAGTATCTTTTTACAAACAGCTTGAAAAGACCGCCGCGAGGTTTAAGGCAATACCGACAGTGATACCTTTCCACGCCGCGCCGCAGGTTCCCGTCATGGGCGAGATTTTTGTGCGCCGCGACTCTTTCTCAAACAAAGATATCGCAAAAAGGCTGGCTGAGAAGGGCTTCATCGCGAGGACAGGCTATGTTTCCGAGTGGCTCTATTACCTGAACTACATGATAGACAACAAACTGCAGGTGCCTGACCACACGTTAACCGGCTGGATAGAGTACATGATAACAGCCGCGACACAGGAACATGTGGATAAGAAGATAAAGAAGATACTGGAAAAGTCCGGGCTCTATGAAACAGAGATGATAGACATGGAATCAATCATAGACCACTCCACCAACCTCGTGCCGAAAACATTAAAAGGCGAGCCGGGAATCACCATAGGAATCACCATGAGGGATGTTTTCTCGAAATTTGCGGGCGCTGTCAACATCGGGCCCTTCTCATGCATGCCGGTCAGATTTACTGAGGCTGTGGCGTTTAACAACCTGGACATGAAAGGCAAAATGGAAGCGCACAAGGAGGCCGGAACAGCGGCTGTGGGCACCATCAATTTCGGGCCCGAGGAGCGCATACCTTTCCTCACCATTGAAGCGGACGGAAACCCTTACCCGCAGCTGCTTGAGGCGCGTTTTGAGTCATTCTGCCTGCAGGCGGCGCGTGTTGCGGAAAGACAGGGGAAAAAAGTGATCTCCAGAAAACTGGACATAGTAAACATGGGAAAGTAAAAACATGAACAAATAAAAACCGCCGGCTTGTTTTAAGCCGGCGGTTTTTATCTTAAAAGGGGGAAATATGAAAAAAATACTGGCAGTTGTGGTTTTACTGGCTTTTGCTTTCACCGCTTTTGCGGAAGAATCACCATTTGACGCAGGTGCATACAAAGAGGGGTCAATGAACTTCCTTACAGGCTGGGCCGGAGCCTCCATGGTCTCGGGCCTCGGCATGACAATCGGCGGCAATACTTTGGTTAGGGGCATAGGCATACAGTCCATAGCCTGGGGTGCGATAGACCTGGGGATCGCGCTTTATGTCAAGGATGCCGACAATGTTTTCGGGATAGACCTCAACACTCCAAAGGGATTATACGACATCTTCTTCATTAATACCCTTCTTGACATCCTGTATATGGCGGCAGGCGCCGGATTGCTGATCTGGGGCAGCGAAGAACTCAAGGGCCACGGCGCGGGAATACTGATACAGGGCGGTTTTTTGTTTGTATTTGACGGGATAAATGCGGTTATATTGAGTACGACGTTTTGATTTTTGCGTTTTTGAGTTAATGTAGGCGGGCTCTTTTAAGGGCCCGCGTTTTGTTTTGTAGGGACATTGACCGCCCCCGTAAAGGGGGACGGCTACAAGGGCGCAGGACAAAAGACACAAGCACGTTTTAGGTTTATAGAGTTAATGTAGGCGGGCTCTTTTAAGGGCCCGCGTTTTGTTTTGTAGGGACATT
>CAYGHG010000119.1:0-1931 GCA_964349515.1 uncultured Spirochaetia bacterium | reverse complement strand
GGGGACGGCTACAAGGGCGCAGGACAAAAGACACAAGCACGTTTTAGGTTTATAGCGCTAATGTAGGCGGGCTCTTTTAAGGGCCCGCGTTTTGTTTTGTTGTGTTATACCGCCCCCGTAAAGGGGGACGGCTGCTAAGACATAGAGGCAAATAAGAACATAAAACTACTGCACTCTGCGCAGTCTCTTGCGCACTTTGGCTCCCAAAACCCCCTTTAAAACCTTACAAACTGCCGTGGCACGGCTGTTGCTATATATACCTCAAAAGGAGGTAATAATGAAAAAAGCAGCGGTTCTGGCAGTGGTTCTTGCGGCAGTGGTTTTATCAGGCTGCGCTACTTCATCCACCAACAAAGTATATTCTTTAAGCGCCTCGGGCTATTCTGAGAATTTGGACAAGGCAGAGGCAAATACAAAGGCGCGCTCAAACATAGTGGAATCAGTAAAAAGATTTCTCGAGCATAAACTTCCGGTTGATGCCGAGATGAGTGAGAAAATCGGCCTCGACAGTTATGTCATTAAAGAAGGCACGGAGAAAAATTATTATTATGTAACCCTCGGCTATGACCTTGACCTCTACCGCTTTGCCGCCGGCAACAGCGATTTTCGCAGGATTAATACATGGGAACTGCTCGGGCTGCAAAACTACTACAGCTCTTACATCATGTCGCGCAAGCCTCTCGGCATCTGGATAAAGGACGAGCTTGAGTCCCAAAAACCCTCGGACGACTACTTCAAGGCCGCGCTTTCCATAATCCCGGTTTACAGCGGTAATTTTCTGTCAGGCAGGCACATGGCAGGGGCATTTTTTACGGGCGCAAAAGCCCTCATGCTCATAACCGCTGTCTTGAGCCCTGCGGATAATGTTGAAATGCGTACAATGGGCTGGGCCGGGCTTGGCGTGCTCACTGTGTTTGATGCAGCGTCGGTGATATTTACCGGCAGTGAATCAAGGGAAAGGCTTACCCTGCTTCAGGAGGCTGTGCTCTCCGGCAGCAGTGACATAAACATCGGGCTCAAGAAAAAATTTTAGGAGGAAAAAATGAAAAAAATCATCATTGCCGCTCTTCTTACGTTTACGGTTTCGCTTTGCATGGGTTATCAGGATGGGGTAAAGAAAACGAGTTTTGACAACCTCTACGACGAGCGCGAGTCGCGCACGGGTTTCTGGATCATCGGAGGCGGTGCGGCTGTAAACAGGCTGCCGGTTTCCGCGTCAGAGTACACACTGCCGCTGATTTTTTTCGCCTACGAATCAATACATAAAAAAGCAATAGGAGACCTTGATTTTTCATGGTCAATAGGCTTTTACGACCTGATGCCGGAAATTGAGGCTGCCGTGACCATGCCGCTCAAACCCTTTGACCTCAGAGTTTCTGCAGGCGCTTACTACGACTTCATAATAGGCGGGCACGGCGGGCTGCTGCTAAAATTCGGCGTGGTAATGAACAAGTACCTCGGGATTGACGTATTGCTGATTCCGATAGGGACACAGCCTGCGGTGTCATACTCTGAGAGTTTAAAACAACAGAAAATAGTAATGAACGACGGAGAGCACGGGCTTGATTTTCCGCTCTATGGGCTGCTGCTGTCGGTCAGGATGTAAAAAGCCACGGGGCCAGGGAGGCCTATGTAATAGCGGGAGAAAGTGCCGTTTTGCAGTACCGGGGGTGGGGAGGAAATATAGAGGGGTGTAAAAGCCGCGTTGGAAAGACGCGGCTTTTATTTTAAGCTATAAGCTATAAGTGAGGAAAGACAGAAGACAAAAGACAGAAGTTAGAAGACAGAAGATAAAAGACAGAAGATAAAAGACAGAAGTTAGAAGACAGAAGTTAGAAGACAGAAGATAAAAGACAGAAGACAAAAGACAAAAGACTGACCTAGTCACGAGTTGTGTTGACAGTTAGAACTCTACCAAGAAATTTAAAAGA
>CAYGHG010000118.1:0-7681 GCA_964349515.1 uncultured Spirochaetia bacterium | reverse complement strand
TTATTATAGGATACGTCGCTCTTATTTCATACACAACTTTTGATTATAACTCGCAGGGAGCGTGTTTATGGGGCGAATAACTGGGCGAGTGCTTTTCATTTTGGTTGTTGTTTTGCTTGTTTTTCCTTTCACATCCCCCGCCTCCACCCAATACCGTTCTGACCCGGGGCGCAGCGGGTATGTGAATGAGTCTTTTTCAGGGGGGCTGACATTTGAAAAGGTCTGGACTTATAATACGAACAAGCCGGGGTTTAATGCCTGCCAGCCTCTTGTGCAGTGGTTTAATATCCTGCAAAAGGACATCAGGATAAAAATGAGCAGGGAAATACTGTACTCGTCACGGAACGGGTGATTTCACTGAATAATACGGTTGTGAGGGAGTATTTGTACAGGAACGTGAAAACTGAACATTGACAAAGTTTTTCTTTTCAGATTAGGACTGCGATGTAAGGGTTCCAAACTGCTTCATTGCTCTGTATACTGCTGTTTTGTCGCAAACGCTGCCGTTTTTTTCAGTTTTCTTTCAGTCCGGTTTTTTCAATTGTATTATAACGGCTATCCTGCTAAAATCTTATAAAACCTAAACGGAGGTAAATTGTGAGCAAATATGAATGTGTAGTATGCGGTTATGTTTATGACCCTGCGAAAGGCGACCCTGACAACGGCGTTGCGGCAGGCACTCCTTTTGACCAGGTGCCTGATACGTGGGTATGCCCTGACTGCGGCGCGGGCAAGTCAGAGTTCCAGGAAGTTAAATAACCCCGTATGAAGGGGTATTTAAAGGCGGCGGTTCTTGTAATTTTTGCCGCTGTTGTTGTTTATGCCTTAAAGTTTTCGCCTCTTTCCCACTATCTTTTTACCGCCGAGGGCAGGGAAGTCTTTGACTCGGAGTTCAGGGCTTACATACAGGGCCTCGGATTCTGGGGGCCGGTGATTTTCATAGGATGTTACGCCCTCTCACTCATGTTCTTCATACCCGCCAGCATATTTACATCCCTTGGCGGGCTGATTTTCGGCAACTGGGCGGGGCTGGCGCTCAACGTTGTTGGCGCCATGATTGGCGGCACTGCGGCTTTTATGATGTCGCGCTACCTGATGCGCGGCTTTGCCGCAAAGCTCCTTGAAAAGGGACATTTCAAAAAACTCGACGACAAGGCGGCAGAGCACGGCTTTTCCATAATAGTATACTTAAGGCTCATGTTTGTGCCCTATACTTATTTGAGTTTCGCAGCGGGGCTCTCAAAAATAAGATTCAGGGATTTTTTCTGGGGCACTCTCGCGGGCGTAATACCCGGGCTTGCAGTTGTTACTTTTCTTGCGGTCGCGGTGAAACAGCTCCTGCTTACATACAGCGGGCCTGCTGATTTTCTGAGGCCGGACATAATAGTGCCGCTTGTATTGTTCGGGTTATCGTTTACAATACCCACGATAGTAAAAAGGTTTAAAAAGAGATTCTTCGTAAAATAAAGAAGGTGAAGAGATGCTGGAGCTGAAAAAACTTACCAAAAAATACGGCAGTTTTACTGCCGTAAACAACCTTGACCTTACCGTGAAAAAAGGTGAGATATTCGGGTTTTTAGGGCCCAACGGGGCGGGCAAGACCACCACCATAAACATGATGTGCGGCTTGATAACCATCACCGGAGGGGATGCCCTGCTGGGGGGAGTCAGCGTCAAAAACAAGCCTATAGATTTCAAGAGAAAAACAGCCCTGATACCGGACAAGCCCTACATGTTTGAGAAACTAAAAGGGATAGAATACATAGAGTTCAACGCGAACCTCTACGGCGTGGAAAAGCGCGCTTTTAAGGAACGCTACGAAAAATATTCGCAGATATTCGGAGTAAACGAATACGCAAATGATTTCATAGAAAGCTACTCCCACGGAATGAGCCAGAAACTTCTCATCACATCCTCGCTGATACACATGCCGCAGCTCTTTGTCCTTGACGAGCCGATGGTGGGGCTTGACCCCAAGTCCCAGAAAGTGCTAAAAGCGGAGATGAAAAAACTCGCTAAAGCGGGGATGACGATATTCATGTCAACCCACTCGCTGTCCGACGCCGAGGAGCTATGTACCAATGCCGGCATAATATACGAGGGAAAGCTGGTTGAAACGGGGACTATCAGCGCGATAAAGAGGCGCAACGGCAAGAAAAGGCTTGAAGAGATTTTCTTCAGCCTTACGGAGAACAAGTGAAGGATTTTGCCTGGATAGCCTCGTTTTACTACAGGCAGTTTTTGCGCGGGCTTTTTTCGGTAAGCAGGGACAAGCTCATAAAGAACCTGCTTCTGCTGGTTTTTGCGGCGGTTTTTTTCCCCATGGTTTACCAGCTCTTCAAGTTCATATTCCGCCACTTTTATGACGCGCCTTTGATCGGCGGCATCCTCGTGTCAAAACTCATGAACACTTTTTACCTCAGTTTTTCGCTGCTGATACTCCTTTCGTCAATCGTTACTTCAATATCCGTGCTTTTTCTTTCAAGGGACATGAATTTTCTTTTCAGCAGGCCGCTCAAGGAAGGCTCTCTCTTTGCCTATCAGTACCTGAAAATCATAGCCGGCTCCTGCTGGATGGTTTTTCTGATGTCTGTGCCGATATTCGCCGCTTTTGGCAGCGTTTTTAACTTGAGCGGGGCGCAGTACGCATTCATGATTATCAACCACCTTCCGCTTTTCATAATAATGTCCTCAATCGGCATAACATTAACACTCCTGCTTTTAAAGGTGTTTCCCGCGGAAAATGTGCGCAACATAGCAATCGCGGTTTCCGGGATATTTGTCGCGGCGTTTCTTATATATTTCAGGATGCTCCAGCCTGAAAAGTTAACCGGCGCTTCAACAGAGCAGATAAGGCAGTTCATAGAGAATTTCAGGACGCCTGACAGCCTGTTTTTACCGCACGGCGCTTTTATGTACATCATAAACAGGACGACGGGTTACGGCGTGCTTAATGTCCTGCTGCCTTCGCTTGTTTTCTTTTCCGTCTCCGCTGTATGTTTTTACCTCGTGATTGCGGCGGGCAGAAAACTTTATTTTGAGGCATACGGAAAAAAAGGGCTGTACTCAAAACAGGGCGCGCTTTCCCCAAAATTCAGATTTCACAGGGCGGGGCAGATTGCCAACCAGATGAAAAAAGATTTTTTATACCTTGTCAGGGACACGTCACAGTGGATACAGGTGGTATTTCTTTTCGGGCTGGTCGTCATATATCTTTTTAACATGTACAAGCTGCCGGAAGAGCTGTTTAATTTAAGAAACATAATTTACTTTCTGAACATAGGCTTCATAGGGTTTGTGATGTCGGCCATCGGCGCGAGGCTGGTGCTGCCTGTTATCAGCAACGAGGGCAGGGGGTTTTGGATATACCGCTCCGCGCCTTTTGCACTCAGGAACTATGTGCTCTACAAACTCGCGGCCTACGGCCTGCCTGTCATGGCAACAGGCCTTGCTGTGGCGGGGCTCTCGCTTTATATTCTCAAGGCTGATTCTTTTGTGGTCTTTCTGACCATATTCTCAACTTTTTGCACCACACTGGTCATAGCCGGGGTAGGCACCGGTTTTGGAGCCTATTTTGCCGATTTTTCAATAAAAAACCCGGAGGAGATGATAACAGGAGTTGCGGGGCTTTCGTATATGTTTGTCACATTCATATTCACAGGGCTTGTGCTCTGGCTTGAGGCGGGCGCTGTGAGGGATTATTACATGTCAACACTGGTAAAAGCCAGGGAGTTTCATCCTGAAAAATATCTGCCGCAGGCAGGCTTGATAATAGGCCTGACGCTGGCGTTTACGGTGCTGCCGCTGATTGCGGGAATACGGAAGCTTGAGACGTTTGAAAAATGAATTGAAAACTGAAAGTTGAAAGCAGTGAACTAAAACTTATAATCGGAGGAACTATGGATTTAAGCAAAATGAAAATTATAGAAGCGGGCCACGTGACCGAGGTTTACGGGCCTGTGCAGGCTCTGAGAAACTACCTGATACCGCGCTGTGCGGAGTACACGCTTATTACCCACCCTTTTTCCTATACCAGGATGGAGGGCACAGAGTCGGTTACTTATGAAAACGGAAAAATGAAAAACAATTCAAAGGGGCACAGGCGTGGGAAAAACCAGCTCATCCAGTGGGCAAAGGATTTCTTATATAACATCAGGTATCTTTCCGGCAATAAAGAAAAGGCTGATTTGTTCATAGGTGTTGATAATCTGAACGCGCTCTCGGGGATAATAATGAAGTTATTCGGGAAAAAACATAAGGTTGTGTACTACGTCATTGACCACATGGACAGGCGCTTTGAAAACCCGGTTTTTAATTTTTTCTACGAGTTCATAGACGGCCTTGCCTGCGCGGGCAGTGACTATATCTGGTGCCTGTCGGAGCGGATGGCAAAGGCAAAGGAAAAAAAATATATGTTTAACAGGAAAAAAAACATGGTGGTGCCTGTCGGCATAGAACTCGACAAGGTGGATAAATACCACAAAGAGGAAAAACTGGTCAAAAAGTCCATGGTGCTGATGTCGATGCTCGACAAAACCAAGGGAGTACAGCTCCTGATAGAGGCCATGCCGGAAATAACCCGCAAAGTCCCGGAAGCGGAGCTCATAGTGATAGGCACCGGCCCGTATGAAACAGAGCTTAAAGCACAGGCCGAGGCGCTCGGGCTGCTTGATAAAAGCGTAAAATTCACAGGAGTAATGAACCACGAAGAACTTTTCAAATTCATCCCGCATGAGCGCGTGGGCCTCGCTCCCTATATGGACGACCCGAACAACTACACTTATTACGCAGACCCGACCAAGCCAAAAGAATACTTGGGCTGCGGCCTGCCCATAGTGACTACCGATGTCCCGTGGATAGCGGAAGAGGTGAAAAAGAGGCCGATGGGCGTGGTGTGCAAATACAGGAAAGACGAAATCGCCGAAGCCTGCATAAAGTTATTGGATGACGATGATTTTTACCTTGAATGCCTGAAAAACGCGGTAGAGTTTGCCTCGGGTTTCAGGTGGGATGAGATATATACAAAAGCATTTTCGAAGATGTAAAAGGTTTTTACGCAGGCAGGGGCAGAACATAAAATACAACAAATACGAGGCGGGTTTGAAACCCGCCTCTGCTTTTTTTGAGCTTCGTAGAAAATAGAGCGAGATGGAGAGCCGAGAAAAATAAGACAGTGCAAAACAATTACAATACAAAGACTTTCCCTCACCCTAACCCTCTCCCTGAGGGAGAGAGAAAAAGGATGCTTTTCTTGACTTTTTAACGGTAAATCAGTATAATCCATTAAAACGATTTACCAAACTATAAATAAGGGTTTATTCGTTTTAGAGGGGATATTTCAGCTTGTTTTGACAGGAGATTATATGACCCGGAAAAGTGATTCCTTATTATCGGCCCTTTTAATTTCAATTCTTTTCACTTCGGCTGTTCACGGCGCCACCTACACATGGAAATCTGTTGCTGTCCGCGGCGGCGGGTTTACAACCGGCACTGTTTTTCATCCGCTTGAGGCCGGGCTTTTGTATGCCCGCACTGATATGGGAGGCGCTTACAGGTGGAATACGGCTGACGGAACATGGACGCCCATAACAGACTCTCTTACAAGAAACAATGCAGATTACATGGGGATACTTTCACTGGCTGTTGACCCATCCGACACGGAGCGTGTTTACATGCTCTGCGGAAAATATACCCAGAGCTGGGCGGGAAACGGAGCTGTGTTGTCATCGGTAAACAGGGGCAATACATGGACAATTAATCCGGTTAATTTTAAAGTAGGCGGAAATGAAGTGGGCCGCGGCGCGGGTGAGAGGCTGGCTGTTGACCCTAACCTGGGGTCAATACTTTTCACCGGCTCATCGGGAACCAATCCGAGCGGGCTGTGGAGGTCCACAAACAGCGGCGGTTCTTTTTCACAGGTTACTTCGTTTCCTCAGAACACAATAAACTTTATAATCTTTGATAAAGCTTCAGTCACAACAGGCAATGCCACCCAGACTATTTATGTTTCTGCTACGGATTAAAAGAGGTATCATAAAAACAAGCGTTAGGTCAGGGCATGACGTTACAGGAAAAAACGAAAGATCGTGAATCGAAAAAATCGTTTTTACAATTATAGTATAGGTGTACTTTTGTAAGGCTTTTGCAGTGCGTCGTCCGGTTATTGTTGTAGTTTTTGAAAGATTTGGGTTACCCGCGGGTGACCTTTGCGGGTGTAAAGGCGAAACGACAATGGAGGGAATAAAAGTGAATGAGTCTGTTGAGTTTAAGTGGATGGAAGTGAAGCGGGGCGGGGAGAGTACGGTTTGAATACAGGTGAGTTTTGGGGGTAATTTTTAGTTTGCTTGCAGCTGATTTGGTGATATGCTTGTGAATATCAAAAGTGGAGGGTATGAAAATGGGAAACAGGTTGGTTTGTGTGGTTGCGGTGGTTATTTTGATGTTGTCGGGGTGCAGTCTTTTTAATCCTCCCACTCCGGAAGAAGAACCACAACCGGTAAAGATATTTGATATAGACGGTTCGGATACCTATGGAGTGGACATAAAAGAGACGCCGGACGGCGGTTTTATTGTAGCGGCTCGCTGCGTGGATAATTACAGTTATGCGTTAATTCTTAAACTGGATGCATATGGAAATATTTCTTGGCACAAAAAATTGGGGCCGAAAATATACTCGGTTGCTGTTGAATGCAGTAATGACGGAGGTTATGTTTTTGTCGGACGGGACATCACGGATACTACGTATAAAAATTACATGATAAAAATTGATGCGTATGGGAATACACTGGAAATGAAATACATTTACGATGAGTTTGATGAAATCAAAGGATTGATAAAGCTTTCAGACGGCTATATTGTCTATGGAGCCGGCGGCAGCAGAGGCATGATTGAAAAGGTTGATTTTGACGGGAATTATATATGGGCCACAACCCTGCCTGAAAATCTTTATTCGTGGGTAAATGACGTTAAGATTATGTCAGACGGCAGCTATCTGGCTACCGGCAGGGTTAGAACACTTACAAATTACCCTGATTACATGTTCTTTTCAAAGGTTACTGCAGGGGGGAGTGTATTGTGGATAAAATATTATAACCCTGTAGAAGTGCCTACCAGCGGTTATTCAGGCGTGGAAATAGACTCAGGCGCAGGCGCAGGCTACATAACAACGGCGATGATTTATGAGCCCGGTGCGAATTACGGCAGATTTGCCATGTTTAAATTTGACAGCAGCGGAAATTTTGTTTCTGAAAAAAGGCTTGGTGGAGGAGATGCATCCGGCTCCGGCAGGCATATCTTGAAAACAGGCGGGAATTTTGTGGTTTGCGGCTACTATGCGGAACCCGGTGATGATGAGCAGAATATCTATGTGTCAAAGATAAATGATAACCTTGAAAAACTCTGGTCTGTCAAAATGAAGGGTGATGTTCCAAGGCATATTGGCAGAACCATGTGCAATCAGGCATACAGGATGTGTGTGACAAGCGACGGAGGTATTGCTGTGACTGGCGGTGTAGGAATAGCTGGATTTGGACAGCCGGTGATTTTTGTGGCAAGGCTGAGGGCTAACGGGCTTAGAATGTGGTGACACAAGAAATTTTAAAGATGTTTTAATTGATTGAAAAATGTGAAAATGTTATAGTATAAAAAACAAGCGGGGGAATTGTGTACAAAATATACTGCG
>CAYGHG010000117.1:0-7733 GCA_964349515.1 uncultured Spirochaetia bacterium | reverse complement strand
TTTCAGCTTTCAGTTTTCAGCTTTCAGTTTTCAGTTTTCAGCTTTCAGTTTTCAGTTTTCAGCTTTCAGTTTTCAGCTTTCAGTTTTCAGCTTTCAGTTTTCAGCTTTCAGCTTTCAGCTTTCAGCTTTCAGCTTTCAGCTTTCAACTTTCAACTTTCAACTTTCAACTTTCAACTTATCTCACGCTTTCCAGTTCTTCGAAATAAAATGCCTGTCCGGCCTCATTATCTTCAGGTATCCGTGGGACGGTATGTCTTCGGCTTTTGAGCCTGCTTTTGTAATCTCAATCTTAAGCCAGATCGGCTCATCTTCATTCAGATTCTCAAAACAGGAAAAACAGAAAGAGGCTTCAAAAATAGCCCCCATGCTGAAATTCGCGGCGTCAGCGTTTATTCCCTCCCCGGACTTAACACCGTTTAAAAAGCTGGCTTTACCCTGCCTGTCAGCCCACTTAAAACTGAATGCAAAGCCGGCACCCGGCACTGCCTCTTTTTGCGCAGGGTCAAGCCTTATATAGAACCTGTCAAAATCAAAACCATAGTGCATTGATTCAAATATCAAATCAGCTTTGTGCATCGCGCCGCCCTGTTTTGACAAATCATAAACACCCGCGCCCTTCCACTCATAAAAATCAGTAATCCTGCCGTCAATATCCGGCGATATCATCATGGAGGGCTCAACATCAAAGGCCGTCTCTCCCCGCTTTATAGGCTCATACAGAATTGCGGGTATCTCAAGCCCTATGGCCCTGTAAACATTCATCAGGTGCAGCCTGTAGAGGTTGTCAAATTCGTTGTCGTTCCTTGACGAGTGATCATCGCCGTACCACCAGTTCCAGTCGCTTCCCTCTGCTATATAAAGCGATTCCCAGGCTTTTGAAAGTTTATCGCCCTCACCCTGATTTTGAGACTCCCACGCGGCAAGGTCATCTCTGACTTTTTGCAGCAGCTTCCACGACTTCTTGTCCTCTTCGTGGCCTATCCATATATAAAAATCATGATTGATCCAGGAACCGGGATAAATTTTTTCAATTGCGGGCTTATCGCTGAAAATCCCCTCAAGCTCGCCTATGTGGACGCACTTAATATCGGCTTCGCGCGAGAGCCCTTCATAGAGCGCGTTTAAAAAACTCTTGCCGTCGTTGTAGTAATACTCCCAGCAGTTCTCTCCGTCCAGTATTATATTGACGGCGTAAGGGCCGCCGTCAAGCTTGTTCCTTATCTGATGCAGTTCGTGTATGAAGTTTGCCGCAGCGTCCTCCGCTTTCCAGTTCTGGTAGTTAAAACCTATCAGGTCGGATAAGTGCAGGCTCCTGAAGGCCATCATCACATTTCCTTTTTCTGTCTTGCACTCATAGGGCCTGTAAATTGTATCCGTTGTGACGGGCTGCCCCGCCATTTCAAGAGACTTTTTTAATATATTCTCATCCGTTGCCGCCCACTTTACACCGTTCTCCGCGAGTATTTCCATGACAGCAGGGCTGACCGACCCTTCTGACGGCCACATCCCGGCTGGCCGCCTGCCAAAACGCGACTCAAAGTACTCAAGCCCTTTTTTAACCTGCGCCGAGGCGTCGCCGGGGTGGCTGAATCTGAAATCAAGCGGGATTCCCGGCATGCAGATTTTCGCGGTTTCAGTGTCCGCTACAAGCGGCAGTATGGGATGGTAAAAAGGCGTGGTGGACAGCTCCACCCGCCCGGCCTCCTGCGCCTCTTTATATTTCGGGATTATCAGTTTCATTATCTTTATGTGGCTGTCTATTACCGCCCTTTTTTCCTCTTCGGTAAAATCCTCCCCCTTTTCTTTTATTGCATTCAGTTCGGGGTACATTGCAAAAAAATCAGTGTCAATCCACGCCAGATTGAACCATACCTGCAAATCCCTTATGTCGCGGCTGTCAAACTTTGACAGCATTCCTTTGATCTCGTCGGGATTGGTGTTCTCGCCCCTTTTTTCCAGCAGTTCCGCATAGCGGGGGTAAGGGTATATCATGGTATTCCAGTTGGCCATAAAAAAGTTGAATAGTATGAAGACCTTCTCGTCGTCATTTAGTTCTTCGGGCGCCTTTAAGGTCATGTCCATAAATATATCCGTTGCGCCGGCTATGTATTCTTCTATCTGGAGAAGCAAAGAGGGCACGAGGTTAAAATTTTGTTTTACCGCCGGATATCTGTCAAGTATGGACACCATATCATAATAGTCCTTAACAGCGTGCATGCGCACCCATGGCAGTATAAATTTGTTGTTCTCTATATTCTTATAGTAAGGCTGGTGCATATGCCAAAGAAAGGTCACATACAAAGGTCCCTGCATCAAAAGCCTCCTGGTATTTTTCAAAGCGGCGACATTATAATACGCCAAAGCTTAATTTTCAACCGCAAACGGAATGAAGATATTGTACGCAATAGCGTGTAATATCATCTGTTATAATTTCCTCTCCCCTTCGGGGGAGAGGCTTTGGTGAGGGGGGTAGTTTTAAGGCTTTAAAAAAGACGCCCTCATCCCGGCCTTCTACCCCGCGAGCGGGGCAGAAGAAGAATATCCTGTTATTACAAATCTTTTTTCAATTACACACAATTTTCGACAGTATCCGGAATGAGTGTTAAGCGACTTACCCCGCAGATACGAATATGCTAAATCATCTTTTTCCGCTTATATATTTCAACATAGTTAAATGTATCCGGTATAAAACTTCGAGCCTCTTTTCCAAAAACGAACAATGTTGTTTCAGGGTCTTTAATATGAACAATGCCTATTTTATCATAGTATTCATCCCTGTATTTCTCGTACCAGTAAAAAATACCCCGCTCCGAATCCGGGCGGAGCATCCATGACATTGTCACATGCACTAAAACAAGAATTTCAGGTTTTGCCTCCACAATCTGCCGGACCGCCCGCATTTGCATTTCCTTTGCCATGGGCCCGTTCATAATGTCCATCATATATATGAATCCTGTGGCAGATTTTCTTCCCGAGTAAAAGAAAAGCTGTGGTTCCGAACCCAAAACAGCGATGGTATCCCCTTCACCGCTATTGTCATTTATAAAGCGGCCTATCTGAGGGGACTCCTGAAAAGGATTTGGGCCATAATAGGTTTTTACCAGTTCTTTAGGGGTCATAGTAAACAGATATCTGTACTCTGAAGAGGCATAGTAAATCACCGAAGCCGCCAACAAGGACACAGACAGAATCCCGATTTTACCCCGGGCCTTATCAGCCGTTTGGAATACATAAGCCAGTACAAATGCAATTGCCGGAGCCATAAATATAAAATAATGCTGCCTGTAATAAAGGCCGGCCGAAACCGCCGCAAAAGAAACCGCCAAAAAAACAAACTGAATCATAAACATCCGGCGGGTTACAGCCGCCAGCACAATTCCTGACAGCATCAGAATTATAAAAGGCGCAAAACTCATAAACACTTTTCCGCCGTTTATGTATAATTCCAGCATTCCTCTCATAAAAGGCACTTTGGTGCCGTAGTATGCGGCATATTTTGCCATATTTACAAAATTATCAAATGTGCCGGTAAAAAACAGGTGCGCAAAAAAAATCGAAAACGGAATCAAAAATCCGGCTGCAAATATCATAACTCTCCGAAAACTTTCCAAAAGTCCTTTTCCATCAATGACTATAACCGAAACCAGGAACAGTGAGAAAAGCAGTGCAGGCTGTTTACACATAAAAGACAGGCAGGCAAGTATTCCGGAAAACACCAGGCCCCTCGTTCTGTTTATTTCAGGATATTTACGCAGTACAAAAAAAGCCAAAACCAGGAAAAAAACTGAAAACTGCTCCGTGTTCGCGGTAAAACCTTCTGTAGTTATACTTAATGTATATAGCAAAAAGAAACAAGTACCGGAACATGCAGCTGTAAAACCAAACTTTTCCCTTAAGGCAAAGAATAAAAAAAATGCAGTTAAAACATTAACAGCCAGCAAAGTGATTTTTATCGCTGCAGGATTCGGGCCCGCGAGCGACATTATCATCGCATATATATAGAATACACCCGGAAGCTTAAAATGGAAAAAGCCTTCGTAAACCGGAATTCCCTGCAAAATAAGGCTGCCTGCATATGCCCAGCCGCCTTCATCCCTGTCAAGGGGAATCACTGAATATCTCAGCCGTACATATAACACAAGTATAAGAACAACAAATAGCACTGCGCCTGCAACAACGACGGGAGCCCTTTGGCCTTTCACGCAATTCACTTTGATACTTCCGTCATCTTCAGAAACTCACCCTCAAAAATCACCTTAACCCCGAGTTTTTCGGCTTTTGCGAGTTTTGAGCCCGCCTCTTCCCCGGCCACTACATAATCCGTATTTTTGCTGACCGAGGAGCTCACCCTTCCGCCCAGAGACTTAACAATATTTGACGCCTCTCCCCGCGAGTATTTTTTCATCTCGCCCGTGAATACGAATACTTTTCCGCCCAGCACGTTTTTCACCTGCTTTTGTGACAGCCGCTTCATATTAACACCTGCGTTTTTCAGTTTTTCAATAACAGCTGCGTTTACAGGCGATTTAAAAAAAGAAGCAATATCTCCCGCCACTACAGGGCCTATCTCGTGTATGGAGGCGAGCTCCTCTGCGCTTGCAGCCGAAAGCGCTGCAATTGAATCATAATTTTCCGCCAGTATCTCCGCGGTGCGCGTGCCCACATTCCTGATGCCGAGCGCATATATCAGCCGGTCAAGCTCGCGGGTTTTGGACTCTTCTATTTCACGCAGGAGGTTGTCGGCCGACTTATTTCCCATGCGCTCAAGATTTGCAAGATCAAATATGGTAAGGCCGTAAAGGCCCGCGTAGTCTTTTATCATCTCATTTGTTATCAGCTGTTTTACCAGCTGCTTCCCGAGCCCTTCTATGTCCATCGCGTCGCGCGAGGCAAAGTGCAGCAGCCTTCCCTCAAGCTGCGCCTTGCAGCTGACGTTGGGGCACCTGACCGCCGCTTCGCCCTCTTCCCTGACAGCAGCCGTGCCGCAGACCGGGCATTTTTTCGGCATTTTAAACTTCACCTGCGTGCCGTCGCGCTTTTCGGTTATAACCCTCACGACTTCGGGGATTATCTCCCCCGCCTTTTCAATCTCCACCCAGTCGCCTTCCATAATACCCTTGCGCTCTATCTCATCTTCATTGTGAAGCGTGGCGCGTTTTACCGTAGTGCCCGCCAGCAGCACGGGCTCAAGCTCGGCAACAGGGGTAAGCGAGCCCACCCTGCCCACCTGTACTGTTATTGATTTAAGTTTTGTAACTGCCCGCTCCGCGGGGAATTTATACGCTATTGCCCAGCGCGGGCTTTTGGAAGTCATGCCGAGTATTGCCTGCTTATCCGTTTCATTAACCTTTATCACCATGCCGTCCACGGGATACGGCAGTGAGTTTTTCTTTTTTTCCCACGAATCGCAGTATTCAATCACGCCTTCAATATCATCAAACGCCCTGAAATCAGGCGCCACGGGAAAACCTTTTTCCTTTAAAAACACGAGCGCTTCATGCTGTGATTTTATGGCGTGCAGTTCCGGCGCGGCAACAGAATATAAAAAGACATTCAGCCGCCTCTTTGCCGCGATTTTCGGGTCAAGCTGTTTTAATGAGCCTGCCGCGGCGTTGCGCGGGTTTGCAAAAAGCTGTTCCCCCTCTTCTTCGCGGGATTTATTGATGGCTTTAAAATCCTTAAATGAAAGATACACCTCTCCGCGCGCCTCAAACCTGCCTGCCACATCCGCGCTGAGCGGGAGGCTGTGTATTGTCTTCATGTTGTTTGTAATGTCGTCGCCGTTTTCGCCGTCGCCCCTCGTGGCGGCTGTTTTCAGCATGCCGTTTTCATATACTACCGCGACTGCCGCGCCGTCTATTTTGAGCTCGGCGGTGTAGGAGTATTTTTTCAGCACCTTGGCGACCCGCGCGTCAAACTCCCTCAGTTCTTCGTGGGAGTATGTGTTATCAAGCGAGAGCATCGGCGAGGAGTGTGTGACAGTCTTGAATTCTTTCGCGGGCTCGCCGCCCACCCTCTGCGAGGGCGAATCAGGTGTTTTCAGCTCAGGACAGCTTTCTTCAAGGGTGATTAATTCTTTCATCAGCCTGTCATACTCAAAGTCTGAAATCTCAGGCATGGCTTCGGCATAATATTTTTTGTTGTGGTATTTAAGAAGCGATCGCAGTTTTTCAGCGCGCGCTTCCATTCTGTTTAATTTATTATTTCTAGTCACAACACACCCTCATATAAAATATCCACTATACGTGCTACCACTGCTCTATTGTACGAATCCATTTCGAGAACTTCAGACAACTTTCAAGAATTTTTGACATCCCTATATTTCCCGCCAAAATGTTTCCGTGTATAATTTTAGAATATTCCGGAATAGCACATTTTAGTCTTTTAGAAGGGTGTGTAGAATATCCATCATTGATCAATTCTGGATTATTATCAGAATCAACCAACGCCTTACTTAACGAATTACAAGACAGGAGTCCAAAATAGGTATTAACCGCTTCAACATCGGAAAACAATAATGATTCAAACTCATGAAGAGACAAATAAGGCAGAAACTTATCGCTAGAAACATCGTTCTTAAACATTCTTTCCAGGTACTCCGCTTTTGCATAAGGAATTCCTTCCGGCAATTCATTCAAACCAGGAAAATCATTAGGCAAAGCATAATAATCTATCATCGTGGTCACCAAATCTTTGCTACTATCATTGAGCATAATAAGAATTTCTTTTTTTATTTTGCCATAAGACGATATCCCTCCCTTAAACATCTTGCCGTTTCTTTCCTTTCTGGTTCTTACCAGCACAGGGTAAAGAAAAATGCTTTTAGCAGTAAAAAAATCGGTTAATACATTTTTTACAAACATTTCTTCCGTCGGACCTTCCACTAAAACAAATACTTTTTTCATCTTAAAGGCCTGCCACCAATCCTATTTTTTTCCCACAATTCTCCCACGCTATAAGTCTCAAGCCATTCGCGTAATTCTTCAACTGGTAATCTGGAAAACGTCGACTCACCGTTTCTGTTGTCAGTTACTATTACTGACTCCGCATCAAAAAAATCTAAGAACGTACCCGACTGTGTAGAAATAATAAATTGTACGTTTCCGGATTCAGAATGAATAAGCTCTGTAAGTACCTCAATAGCATATGGATGCAAGCCAATTTCAGGTTCATCAATAATAACTATAGTCGGCTTCAAGGGCTGCAAAAGCAATGTCGCAAGACAAATAAAACGCAATGTTCCGTCAGAAAAATTATTGGCATCAAAATATTCATCCGTTCCCCTTTCCCGCCATTCAAGTTTCAACATGGAATTATTCTCGCCATTCGGCTCTAAAATAAAATCATCAAAGTATGGAGCTACGACCCTGACTACATCTCGCAAAGATTTGTATCTGTCATAATGATTGATTCTCATATTATTAATAACAGCCGCCAAGTTAGAAGCATCTTGTTTCAAGGTCCTACAATCAGAAACGTTCGAATAATTCTTCATACTAGACGTGTCGCTCGTGTCATTAAAATGAAAAACCCTCCAGCTTTTCAGCGCATCTAAAACATAGTCATCAACGCTGTATAAAAATGGATGAATTGCATCCAGCAACATGGCCTCTTCAACATTTCTGGCTATTGTTTTTTTCAAAGGGCTTGCATAGTGTTCTTTATCATGAAAACCCGTTTCTTCTAACTCGATTACTAGTTTTTCTTGAGCGCTCATCAATACAATCGAATAA
>CAYGHG010000116.1:0-7735 GCA_964349515.1 uncultured Spirochaetia bacterium | reverse complement strand
CCTATTATCAGCCTAAGTCAATAATTTATAAGTACTGTTTGAGGGGGGAATAACCCGTAAATTGTGCCGGTAAATAAAAAAAGAACGCGCGCCATTTCTTTGGCGCGCGCTTTTTTTATTTACTTTTCATCCATAAAATCAAGCAGTTCCGCGGTTATCATTTTTTTATAAATCCGGCCGTATTCCTGCTTGTTTTCCCAGATGACCTCATCTATCGCCTGCTTAACGCCGGAATCTTCCTGGTCAAGTATCTCAATTTCATAGTCAGAACCTGCCCTGTGCAGTTTTACTATCTTTTCATCTTCCAGCAGCTTGCAAGTCTCTTTAAGGCGGTTAATAGGTATTTTTAACATTTCAGAAATGCGGGCAGAGTTAATCTTTGTGTTCCTGTGATGCTTGTTAAAACATAAAATCCCAAGCGCCTCAGGCTTTGCAAGCAGGCCTTTAATCGCTTCCAGCTTTTCCTGTCCGCCGCCCATTTTATTTCCCCTGCCTTTCATTATATTTGGTTACAATAGAAGTATACATCCCATTAACTATTTGTCAAGTTTTTTGTTATATAAACAAATACTTACAAAATACTTGCAAATATAGGAATAAAATCTAATCATATTTATATAGAAAAAACTGTGCCACCAGTATCCTATTTAAAAATAACATAAAAAAATGTTGAAATGTCCCCTGAAGTTCCTGTTATATATGATTTGACTGTTTTCGGACTATTTTTGTTCCGTTTTTTCCAATAATAGCAGGCTCTGTTCGTGAATTGGTATCCTTGATCTCATCAAAAATATAACTTTTTCGCGAACTACCTCAGAAACCATCATTTTAAAACCTGCTCCTTTTAACGCCATTTTACGTACGTTATGAGCTTCTTTATACTTTCTGCCTTCTTCGGCAAAATCTGCTATATACAAAGCCTTTGTAACCGGCGCCATCTCCGGACTTCCCGTGGTATGTGAACTTACAGCCTCTATTACTTCCCTGTCTTTTATTTTAAGCTTTAATGCAGCCTTTTTTGCCCCTGCTTTGGCGTGCCATAATTCCGGGCTTCTTCGTTCAAAAGGCGTCAGGGTTACTCTATACTTAATCAAATCTTTTTTCTCTGCGTGAACAGATTCACTTTTCGCACAATCGTGAAGAAGCCCCGCAAGATATGCTTTTCGCGGGTCAGCCCCTTCTCTATCTGCAAGAAAAGCGGCAAGCTTTGCAACGCGCAGCGAATGAGGCCTGCGGCCGCCGCTTATGTGCTTTAGAAGTCTTTTTTCCGCCCCGGGTTCAATCAAGCGCTATCCCGCGCTGTTCATATACCAGTAAATAAGCGCAATCACCGGAAGAGCTATTATGACCGCCCTTAAAATTATTCTTCTTACTCTTTGCGGCACACCGATTGATTTTATCCTGTAGTCGTGCTCCGCAAGATCCATATTTCTTTCTTTTATCTTTTTTTCCTTTTTCATCATTGCCCTCCTGTGAGCATTATTCCTGCAGCGTGGTAAAAAGCACGCCGCGCATTATCTGTTTCTGGAAAAGCGCGAAAAGAGTTATGGTCGGTAACATAGAAATGGTGACCGCAGCCATAATTACATTCCATGCCTGTCCTTCTTCGATAAGCTTATAAATTCCCAGCATAAGAGTGTACATCTCCGGCTCGTTTATGACTATCAGCGGCCAGAAAAATGAATTCCAGATATTGACAAAACTTAAAATTGAAACAACCAAAAGTATGGGTTTTGATATCGGCAGTACTATCCTGAAGAAAATCAGGGTTTCTGAATAGCCGTCCACCCTGGCCGCTTCCAGGAAATCATCTGGCATCTTGTCAAAGAAGCTTTTAAAAATAAAAATGTTAAAAGCGCTTGCAAGCCCGGGGAGTATCAGCGCCCAATATGTGTTTATCAGATTGGCCTCAAAAACCCCGGGAATTGAAAAATCCCTGATAAAGATGTAAAGCGGTATGGCAATAGTCTCAAAGGGAATCATAATAGTTGAGAGAAAGAGAATCAGTATTACGCCGTACATCGGCGGTTTAAGCTTTGACAGCGCATACGCAGCCATAGCACATATCAGCACCTGCCCGGCAACAGCGGCAGAAGAGACTATAAAAGAATTGGCAAGCAGCCTCGCAAAAGGAGTTATCTGCAGGGCAGCTTTATAGTGAGCGAAATCAAAAGAAATATTCGCAGCCACGACAGTCAGAGGCTCAAAAATATGCTTAACGTCCACGAGTGAAGTTATAATCATCCACACAAACGGCACTGATACAAGCACGGCACCGGCCGCCACAGCAAACCCCCAAACCGCCTTTATCATTCTGACCTTGGGATTCTTCATTTCATACGCAGGGAACAGATATCTCGTTTCTTCCTGATAGATATTTTTGCGCTTCATATTATGCCCTCCTTCCGGACAGGCCCGCTCTGACGAGCGTGATCGAAACAAGAAGGAAAAGGAAGAACAATGCGACGCCTGCGGCATAGCCTATGTCCATATACAAAAATGCCTTCTTATACATATAAGTCGCGATAACTTCAGACGCGCCCTGCGGCCCTCCGTTTGTCATAATATATACTTCGGTGAAGACCTGCATTCCGCTGATAATCTGAATAAAAACAACTGCCATTATAACCGGTTTAAGCGCGGGAAGTATTATTTCCTTTATTTTTACGGCAATGCCCGCGCCGTTCAAAGAGGCGTCTTCAAAATAATTTTTAGGGATATTCTGAAGGCCTGCAATGTAAATAAGTATCGCCCAGCCGGTATTTTTCCATATAAACACGAGTGCTATCGAAAACAGCACCAGATTTGGGTCAGTCAGCCAGCCTATAGTCACATCGCCTGGTACGAACAAAGACAAAAACCCGTTCAAAAGCCCCCAGCCCTGGTTATATATCCATTTCCACAATATTGCAGCAGGCACCGCCGGCGTCAAAAAAGGTATGAAATACAGAACCTTTACAAGCCCGGCCGCCCGCCTCATTTCATATATATACAGCGCCAGAAAGAAAGGGATCCATGTCCCAAGTGTTATGACTATAAGAGTAAGTACCGAAGAGTGCATCAGCGCTTCCCAGAATTTCGTATCACCTAAAATCCGCATGAAATTATCCAGCCCCACGAACTCAGAAGCTGTTATCGTGGTATAACTGCGGAAACTTATCAGAAAAGTCTTTATAATGGGCATCCAGCTGAACAACAGAAAAACCAGCAGCGCGGGGACAAGCAGTTCCGCACCCAGTATTGATTTTTTAAACCTGTGCCATCCCTTTTTTTTCAGCTGCTCGGCGCTTACCTGCGGCAGCGGTGTTACCGGCCTCATCTTTGCGTCCCTTATGGGTATTCCGTAACGCCTCATACTGAAAGCTTTGCGCATTTTCTGTGAAGGAGACAGCGTGTCAGGCAGTTTAATAACATTTTCCCTTACAACTTCGGCCATTGACTTTGCGCTTAAATCACTGAATATGCTGCCTGATTTTTTAGGTTTTGTTTCCTGCGCTTCTTTCTTTTTAATTTCAACAGTTGACTCGGAGACGGGAAGCTTCAATTTTATTACGGGCAGCACCACATCTTCCTTTATATGTACCTTTATCTCGTCGTCAAGCATCCCCTTAATAGCGTTCTCTGATATTTCATTGCCGAACCTGTTTGAAAAATTATCCGCCATAGTATTCCTTTTTCACCCTCTCCATGAAATCAAAAAGAAGCTTTTCATAATCGGGGTTTTTATTTATGAATATGTGCTCCAGAACATATCTGTTAAAATCTTCCTTTATATGGGGCCATCTGTAAAAGGTGGGCTCCGCCATTGCCGAATCAAACAGCCCTTTTACATTCGCAAACTCAGGCCTGTTTATCAGGTTGGTGGAGGCACTGAAATCCCCGGGAAAGACCGGTATCCCCAGTTCTTTCATCTTCATAAACTGCCACAGCTGGCTTATGGGAGAGAGCGAATTGTTTATGTATCGCCAGGCAATTTCTTTACGCTCATCAGGTATTGAAGCATTTATAATAAAAGCGTCGCCTCCGGCGTGCCAGGCTTTTATCCCTGTATCGCCCGCCGGCAGCGGCACTATTTCAACATCGTCAAGTGCAAGGCCGTACCTCCGCGCCATAACAGGCAGCCTTTTTGCCACCCCTATCATCATGGCGGCTTTACCTGTGGAGAAAAGCTGCTCCACGTCGCTCTCATACAGTATGTTCTGAGGCGGCAGTATTGAATGCTCCCACTTCAAACTGTTCCAGAACTTTAGTGCCTTAACAACTCCTGCATTATTTAGATTGAGATCCCTGCCCCTGTAAATATCCCCTCCGGCCTGCCATATAAAATCAATGAAATTAAACATATCGGGCTGAAGCGCGAGCCCCCAGGAACCTGTTTTCTGCCTGATTTTTTTCGCGTAATTTACAAGCTCTGCCCAGTTTTCAGGCCCCCTGTCAAGCCCGGCCTGATTAAATATTTTTTTATTGTAAAAAAGAACCGTGAAATTAGAGTCATAAGGCACCCCGTATGTTTTGCCTTCAACAGTGACAGCACGCCACATTATTGAAGGGAGATAGTCTTTTTGTATCCATTTATCGGTAAAAGGCGTCAGGTCTGCGAGAAAACCGTACTTTGCCATCGCAGGAATTGCCGCTATCGGAATCCTGACCACATCCGGGCCCTTACCGCTTGCCATAACACTTACAAATTCCTGCGGCTTATACTCCCTGCTTATACCCCTGATCTTTACGCCGGGATTCATTCTCTCAAAACTCTGAGTGGCTTCATTCCACAGCTGCCTGTAGAACTTGTCAGAATCCGGAGGCATATTCCATACAGAAAGCTCGGCGCCACAGCACACAGCCGCAATCAGCAGGGCAAGCCCTGCTGCAACTCCGCGTTTAAACATTATTTTCTGCCTTTCAGCACGGAGAAAACCTTTTCAACCGCTTCTTTAGGTGTTTGTGCTTTCATAATTCCCCTCAGTTCAAAAGTTTCTATTCCCGCAACGGGTTTTTTCTGCTTCAGTGCAAACGCCAGTTCAGACAACGTGCCTTCTTTTCCGTCTATTGCCACCAGCGCGTCAGCCATATTTACAATTACCGCATTTCTCGCCTCGCTGATCCCCGTCGGGACCGCTATGTCAACAAATGCATTGGCGCTTTGCTTTTTCTTGCCGGGAAGTATTCCTATCGTAATTCCGCCAGCGCTCTTGGCCCCCTTGCACGCCGCTTCCATAACCCCCGAGAGGCCGCCGCATACCAGTAATGCTCCCCGCTTTGCAATCAAAACTCCGGTCTCCACAGCCTTTTCATATATATCATCATTGACCGAACTTCCTCCGATTACAGCAATTACCGGGGTCATTTTTTCCATCTGCTATTTTGCGGCTGCCTTTGCAGCATAATAAGCGTCGTCGCCCGCCGCTGTTTTTGTATAGAGCGTTTTTGAATCTTCTTTCCTGCCGAGCATTTCATAAACAGAAGCGAGATTATAAGCCGCCTCCCAAATTACCGCGGACTTGTCCAATTCGTTTACTATCTTTTCCCACGCCTCCGAAGCCTCTTTGAGCTTTCCAGCTTCAAGCCTCGAGTATGCAAGCCCGTTATATGCTTCCGCGAGCATAGCGTGCTTCGCATTCTTTTCTATAAAAAGCGAGTATGCCTCTTCGGCCTCGCCGAATTTGCCGTTGTTAAAATAAGAAGCAGCCAGTCCCAGCTGCGCAAAAGCCGCGGCTTTTGTGTTTCTATAACCCTGAATTACCTCCATATAAGACGAAGCAGCCGTTTCGTATTTCTGCTGATTGCCGGGGAAATAACCGTACATTGCCATCTGTGCATCATTTGATACCGGCGCATTAAAAATATTATTGGCCCTCGCAAGAGCCTGTTCAGCCTTTTCAGAGTTGGCTTTGCCCGCTTTCAGAAACAGCGGGATCCCTATAATAAGAGCCGCAGCAATTATTGCAGCAATTATCACATTCTCGGTATTTTTCGTAAAATATGCTGTAGTCTTTTCCACAATCTCTTTGATCTCGTTCCTTTTTACAAGCTTGATGACATCTTTGTGCTTTAATTTTTTTTCCATCTGAAAGCTCCTTTTATTTTAAGAGGTAAGACACCCCGGCGTTAAATGTGAAAAAAGTGTAGACATTTGACTGCCCGCCGTCAAAAGCCGCGTGGTTATACAGAACTTCCACCGTGGCGAGCAGCTCATTGCTCAGCGGGTAATTTATTCCACCCCCAATTACGAAACCCAGTGTTGTAGCCGAATCCTTTATAGGGTCTTCTATGCCGGCCAGCCTTGTAAAATCAACCATATAGATACCCAGCCCGGCTTTCAAATAAGGCCATACAAAAAAATCAGGGAGATAAGGCGCATAAACAATCTCGCCGTTTAATATAAACGCGGAAAAGGGGGCAGGCGCGCTGTCAGCCTTGTATGGCATATTGTTAAATCCTATACTTCCTCCCACCGACACTTCCATATCAAGCCCCCTTCTTGCCGATATGCAGCCGCTGAAACCAAGGTCATTGAAATCACCAAAAACGTCAACAGGATAAGCAATACCCGCTTTGCCTGATATTACCCAGTACTCGTACTGCACTTCATAAGCCTTTGATATTGCAGGAACCATAAGAAATATTGCCAGAAATAACGAAGCGGCTCTCTTCATTTTTTTCCTCCTGAAAATATTCTTTTTACTATATTCTCCGAATTCGCGATCGCGGATTTTATTTCTTCCTTTGAAAGCCCGGCGTCCTTCAGTACTTTGTCCCTCATTTTATCATCCGCCAGATTTCCCGGCCCGTGTGTGTCTGTATCAAAAACCAGTAACGCGCCTGCGGCCCGCGCGGCAGCGGCCACGTGCCTGTTCGTAATATTATGCCCGTTTCTTGCGGTAATTTCAAGATGAACTCCATTTTTCGCAGCCAGAACGCATTCTTCAGCGCTTATTCTCCCGGGATGCGCGAGTATGTCCACCCCCGCCTCAATGGCCGCCCTGTTAGAGCCCGGTTCCACCGGCTCAACTACGGTCTCCCCGTGAAAAACAACTATTTTTGCCCCCAGTTTACGGGCCTTCAAAACCATCGCCTTAACCAGCACCGGAGGAATATGAGTAAGCTCGACTCCGGGGATGCACTTTATGTCATTATACGCCTTATTTGAATCGGCGCATACTTTCTTCAGTCCGTTTAAAACAAATTCAATATTTGAAGAGTCAGCGTGATCTGTTATGGCAATAGCGGTGTACCCTGTTTTTCTTGCCCTCTGAATGAGCTCCGAGGGAAGCAGAACCCCGTCAGAGAAAAGGCTGTGCGTATGTAGGTCTGTCATATTCACCCCGTTTATTTTTTATATTTTACCATTATTTCCCGAAAACTTCTTTCATTATTTCGCCAAAAAGAATTTTTGGGCGTAAAAAAACCGCCCTGTAGGCGGATTTTTTTGGTGCCCCCTGCATGAATCGAACATGCGCACACGGTTTAGGAAACCGATGCTCTATCCACTGAGCTACGGGGGCTCCAAAGCACAAAATCAAAAATCAAAACTTAAAATTAAAATGACAGGCGCTTGCCGCCGCACGAGTCCGAAACAGGCGCTAATTTAGGTAATATTATATAGATATTTGCTTATTTTTCAACACAAAAAACAGATTTTCCGGGCTATATGTGGAATTTAAAATCGAAATTTAACAGTAACTACCGCCTGTTCTTTCGCCTGTCTTCATTGTCCTTTACAAATATGTCAAAA
>CAYGHG010000115.1:2707-7794 GCA_964349515.1 uncultured Spirochaetia bacterium | reverse complement strand
CGCCGACAGCGACAAGAACCGCAACGCCTACGCCGACTGATACTCCCACGCAAACAGCGACGCGTACGGCAACAGAGACTGCGACGCCGACTGCGACGGTGACTGACACGACTTCGCCTACATACACGCCTACATATACGGCTACAAGGACAGCTACGGCAACTGCAACAGAAACCGGTACGCCGACAGCGACAAGAACCGCAACGCAGACTTTCACGGCAACGCCAACCTCTACCGCGACAAGAACCGCGACGGAAACGGCAACTCCGACTTTTACGGTGACTGACACTACTTCGCCGACTTTTACGCCTACTTCTACTGCGACGCCGAGCGCCACACCTACGCCTACTGATACGCCTACGGCAACGCCGACGAGAACCGCGACTCCTACTCCTACAGACACTCCTACTGCGACGCCTACGAGGACGGCGACTCCCACAGCTACGGATACGCCTACTTTCACGGCGACAAGGACATCAACACCTACTGCCACGCCGACCTTTACCGTGACAGACACTACTTCTCCTACATATACCCCAACATACACCGCGACGCCCAGCGCGACGCCGAGTGCCACGCCTACGAGGACAGCCACACCCACAAGCACTAATACTCCGACTTATACAGCTACCCCTACTGCCACGCTGACTGCCACACCGACAAACACGTTTACATCCACCAGAACTGCCACGCGTACCATAACAAGCACGATGACACTGACATCCACAAGAACGTCAACTGCGACGCCGAGCGCTACGAGAACCGCTTCGGCGACTTATACCTATACGGCCACTTTTACCGCAACCCCTACAATAACGCTGACCGCTACAAATACTCCGGCGGTTTTTCCGTTTACTATGTCAGTTGACATATATAATGTGGCGGGCGAGAAAGTTCTTGGTATTACCGATACTGTAATATCGAATATGATGACGGACGCGGGGCTTTATTATAAAGGGGAGCCTTCCGGGTCTTTTAACCCTTCTTATGAACCTCTTGAAATAAGGCTTTACGGAGTCAGTATGCCGGGACAGCCTGTCGGAGAGTATTCTGTGCTTTACTGGAGCGGCGCAAACCAGCAGGGGCAGAATGTTGCTTCCGGCACATACTATGTGATAGTATCCACGACTGATTTTTACGGAGGCGAAATAAAGAGGACCATGGAAGTACAGCTTATCAGCACGACTGAATATGCCAAGGTTACGATATATAATTCTGCAGGGGAGATTGTAAAAGTATTTGAGAAACAGGTCAGTTCCTCGGTTTCCACCATGCTGTCTGTGCAGGATACGGCCCTGGTAGGCGATAACAGCAGCACGATTATAATAAGCTACGCGCCGGGCGAGTATTTTGAATGGGACGGAAAAAACGAGCAGGGCGAGCTTGTGGCTAACGGAGTTTACGAAATAAAAGCCGAGCAGAAGTTTGAAACAGGGTACATAAGCGTGGCTGTAAAGAGCATAACCATATTCAAGGACAGGGCGCCTGATACGATAGAAAACCTGAAGATTTCACCAAACCCGTATGTGTTTGTCAAAGGAGGCCCGGGAATCGTCAGGATTACCTGGAACAGCGCTTACAGCGGAACTGTCAGTTTCAAAGTGTACAACGCCTCGGGAGAGATGATAAACAGGTTCTCAAAGGATATTTCAGCCGGATTTGCGGAATGGGTGCCTTTCACCACCGGAGGCTACAAGGTATCGTCGGGTGTTTATATATTGGTCGTAGAAGCGGTGAGAGACACCGGCGTTCGAGAGAGGAAAATTGAGAAAATCGCGGTCATAAGGCTTTACTGATGAAAAGAGAGGGGGGCCTGTGCTGACGCCGGCCGACATATTTGCGTGGCTGTCATTGATATGTGCTTTTGCATCTTTTATTCTTGCGGCCGCAGTATTTAACATTGACAGAAAAAACCCTGCTAACAGGGTTTTTTTTATCCTGGGAATTTTGATATCCCTGCTTTCAATCGCTGATTTCATGACATTTTCCATACCGGGAGAACAGCAGGCAAGGGCCTTTCTTTACTATAAATTCCTCAACTTATGGCCGCTGGCTTCCGTACTAATATTTCATTTTGCCGTCATATTCACAAATAATAAAAAACTGGCAGAAAACCCCTTCTTTTTGTTATTGTTATATATTCCGGCGGCTATATACGCATTCGCAATATTTATGGCGGGATGGATAGTGCCGGATATTTATTATGGGAGTTTTAGGTACAGATTCAGGGGTTTTTTGGGTGACGGAACAGCGCAAATAGCAGTTTTTTCCTGGGTGGGAGTATTGTCGTTGGCTGCTTTTATAACGCTTACGGTACACGCATTGAGGCAAAAAGAAAGTTTCAGAAAAACGCAGGGGCTGCTGGTTGCTGCGGCTGTTACGTTTCCCATGGCAACCGGTTTTGTGACCGCTATTTTTGAGAATTCTATAAATGAAGCACCGGGCACTCTGATGTCGTTTATTATGATAACCATTATCAGTTTTGCCGTTATTAAATACAGACTTTTTGGGATAAATCCGGCGGCTGTTGCCGAGAATATACTGAATACAACGCACAGTATAATAATAATTACTGATGACAGAGGAAAAATAATACGCGTTAACCCCATGGCATGCCGGGTATTGAAAACGAAAGAGAGCGACCTGATAGGGGTGGATTTTAACAGTCTGTTAGACGCCGGGACAATTGAAAAAGGAATAACCTTAATAACAGACTCGGGGGAGAGGCAGGAACTGGAAGCAGTATTAAAAACCGGCAACGGCGGAAAAGTCAGCGTTTTGACTGCAATTTCCGACATTAAAGACTCATCCGGCGCGGTGAGAGGCAGCGTGATATCCGCGCTTGACATAACTGACAGAAAACAGCTGGAAAATGAGATCATAACGGTAATACAGGAGGTTGAAAAAGTTAATTATGTGCTGAGGGAAAAAAATATGGAAATTGAGGATAATTACAATAAATTGAAGGAAGTTGATGAAATGAAACAGAATTTTATTGCCATAGTATCCCATGAATTAAGAACACCTCTGACCTCCATAATGGGATTTCTAAAATTCATGATTCATGGGGCCGCCGGTCCTGTTACCGACAAACAACAGGAGTTTTTACAGTCCATGGAAAACAGCTCGGAGCGGCTGCTCAGGCTCATAAATGAACTCCTGGATGTTTCAAAGATTGAATCAGGCACATTTTCAATTGATGTTATGAGCAGGGATGTATCCGTTACGGTCGTGGAAGGCGTAAAACAGATGCTTCCTGTTGCTAAACAGCGCAAGATAAATATTGAAACCCGGATGCCGTCATATTCCGTAACCGCGATGATTGATGATTACAGAATGGCACAGGTGGTAATTAATCTTACAAATAATTCACTTAAGTTTTCACAGCCTGACACTACGATTACCGTTTCTCTGGAGAGTATAAAGACAGATGACATCAGAATCCCGGGGTATATACATCCTGCGGCGCCTCTGCCGGAGGAATTTGCGGTAATAACGGTCAGGGATCAGGGGGTAGGGATGAGCCCTGAGAACGCGGAAAAAGTATTTGAGCGTTTTTATCAGATAGAAACACCCAACACCAGAAAACACGCAGGCATAGGGCTGGGGCTTTACATATCCAGAAACATAGTAACAGCACACGGTGGGTACATATGGGCCGAGTCGCAAGGCAACGCGACAGGTGCGGTTTTTAAGGTTATCATACCTGTCAGGCGGTAAAAGAATAAAATCTGTGATAATATAATTAAAATGGAGGTATTCATGAAAAACAGGTATCTGCTGATAGCAGGCGGAGTTGACAGGAAAGGGATAGTTTACGGGCTTACCGGGTGGATAAAGGAGCTGGGATTTAACATTGAAGACTCTTCAATGATAATGCTGAGAAAAACTTTTTCAATGATAATGATACTCTCGAGGACAAAGCCGGTTAAGGGTGTGGATTTTTCAGGAAAGGCTTCTGTCTTTAAAAAAAAGACCGGAATGGTAATTGAATTTATAAAAATAAAGGAACAGGACGCAGCCGAGCCTGAGGAATCAGGGAATTCCGTGATTGTATCCATAAACGGCGCGGACAAACCCGGGATCGTAAACACGATTACAGGCATACTTTTCAAGGCAGGCGCCAACATTACAGATCTTGAAACCAAAAGCACCGAAAAGGTAAAACCACACGTATACTACTTGTTCATAGAGGCGGCTTTGCCGGCGGGGTACAAGGTAAGCAAACTCGAGGCAGATCTTAAGAAAGCGGCAAAAAAACTGGGAGTGCATGTCACGGTAAATAGGGCGGAAACAGCCGTTCTATGAACATACTCAGGCTTCCTAACCCTTTGCTTAGGGAAAAATCAAAAAAAGTTGAAAGCATGAATGCTGAGATTAAATCTCTTTGTGCAAAATTAAAAGAGCAGGTATATATAAATAAAGGCTGTGTGGGGATAGCCGCTCCACAGACAGGCAGCTTGAGGCGGATAGTGGTGGTTGATGCATCCGCAGGCAGGAAAAAATGCGAAAACCACGGCCTTATAGAGATGATAAACCCTGTGATTATCAGGGCGGAAGGCTCATCAATCAACAGGGAAGGGTGTTTGAGTGTGCCTGAATACACGGGCAACGTAGAACGGGCTGACAGTGTAGCCATTAAGTATCTTGATTTAAAAGGTGAAGAAAGATTGCTTGAGGCGTCCGGGTTTGAAGCGGTGATTTTTCAGCACGAAATAGACCACCTGGAAGGGATTTTATTTCCGGACAGAGTGGTTAGCAATAGGGATTTGTTTTTGAGAAAGACGTTTTAACCGGTACAGAAGCCTGTCATTAAATAAATAAATGCCTTTTTCTGTGTAGAGACACACCTCCGAGTGTGTCTCGTGTTTCATGTCATTAAAACAACTGCGAGACAGGCACTGAGGCCTGTCTCTACGTATAAAAAGGCTTTTTTAAATGTAGAGACACACCTCCGCGTGTGTCTAGTCTTTCGTGTCTTTAAAACAACGACGAGACAGGCACGGAGGCCTGTCTCTACGTATAAAAAGGTTTTTTTAAATGTAGAGACACACCTCCGCGTGTGTCTAGTCTTTCGTGTCTTTAAA
>CAYGHG010000115.1:0-2607 GCA_964349515.1 uncultured Spirochaetia bacterium | reverse complement strand
ACAACGACGAGACAGGCACGGAGGCCTGTCTCTACGTATAAAAAATTAATTATTTAAACAGATTCTTCAGCCCGCCGGCCTGTGCCTCCGCTATCTTCTTTGTGAGTTCACCCTTAGCCCCGTCTATTGACGAGAGCGCGCTTTTTATTGACGCGTCTGCGCCGCCTGATGATGAGAGGGCGGATTTTACAGACTCAGAGGCTGATTTTGTAAAGGCTGCTTTTTCGGCCGCAATCATTTTTTCGACCTCTTTTTTTGCCTGCGCTTTGGCTTCTTCTATCTTTTTGCCGTAAACTTTTGAAAGGGCTGTTTTGATTTTATCAAAGGCGTCGGAAGAAACATTGAGGTAAGACTCTTTTTCAGATGTCAGAGATTCAATCTTTACCCCTATTGAACCTATGTTTGACAATACCGTATAAACTATGTCCTGTTTATCTGCTGCCGCAAAGATGATGGAACCCAGCGAAACTGTGCCGGCTATTTTCAGGCTGTTTTCTTTTACATCCGCTTTAAGTGATGAACCAACCAGAGCAGAGTCCATTTTTACGTTGCCCAGATTTGGTTTGTCCATACCGATTTCTTCCATGGAAAGTCCTGCCGCGGCAAGGGTGTATGAATCATTTGTTTCGTTTACCCTGTCGATTTTAGCGTCAAGGCTGAAGTTCTTTTTGCCTGAAACAGCCTTTATACTGAGTAAAGATGGTTTCCCTGTGATGTACTGCTCTATCGCAATATCCCTGCCTGTACCGCTTATCGCAAGCCCGCTGTCGGCGGCTGTTTTGGAAGAAATAACAAGTTCTTTAATAAGGAAAGAGGGGTTATTGTCCGCGGTGAATATTACGTCGGTTCCTTTTGCCCTTTTTTGCAGGTTTTTCTTATCTTTTTTTGCTTTTTTGCCGGATGGAATATACTTGTCCGCCATGGAAATCAGCTGCATCATTTTTGCCAGCCTTGAGCTCCAGACAGGCCCGAGCAGGGCGCTTTCAATGGATTTCGCGTCAATTATTCCTATGTCTGCTTTTGCTATCATTGCGGCGGTGTCGCGATCTATGGCTGCGTTGATTTCCTTTTCGAGTGACGTGGGAAGGGAAGAGTAGGCAGATGCAGCCTTTGATATGGCGTCAGCGTCGCGTTTCATTGAGTCGATTTCGAGCCGTGCTTTGTCGAGTTCTTTCAGTTTTTCCTGAGCGGCAGGAATATCCTGTACGCCTGATACTTTGAATGACTTGAGCGATTCCGCTGTGGTTTTGACCGATGCCGAGCGTTTTTCAAAATCAGCTTTTTTAACCATTGATTCAATTTCTTCTTTGCCCGAGGTTATTTTTGAGCCTGCCGACATTATTGTCTTATAACTTTCCAAATCCTCTTTTTTAAAGGCTTTGGAAAAATCAGTTTTGGTGAGGTCGGAAACTTTGCCAGCCATTTTCGTGACCGGAAGGGAGGCGATTTCATTTTTTGCTTTTTTGGATGCGTTGTCAGTCAGTTTTGATAAGAGCGAAGGTTTGGCTTCTTTTTCTCTTTTTTCTATCTTCTTAAGCTCGGAAGGAGGCAGGAAGCCGGACGTTACGCGCTTTGTGCCTGTTGCTGAGTTTGTCATTTCTATTTTGTCAATGATTACCCTTTTTTTAAGCGCCTGCAGGAGCTGAAAATCCAGGGTGATGACGCCCGCTTCAAAAAGATTCCTGAATTCGCTGTCCTTGTCTGCTATTGTGAGGCCTTCGAGTTTCAAACTTGATTTCATGAAAGATATGTCGGCTTTTTGAAGCTCAACTTTGGCTTTGAATACAGACCTGCCGGCTGATTCTATTACTTTCTTTACCAATGAATCCGCCATAAACACGGCAAAAAGGGAAACAGCAGCTGCAATTACTATGACGGCAACAAGCCCGCCCGGGCGTATGATTTTCATTATTTGTCCCCCTTGTCAAGGATAGAGCCTGCGCTTAAGATTTGCACTATTTTGTATTTTTTTATCTTGTCGCGCAGTTTTTTTCTGTAAAAGTCCGTAAACTTCAAAGTGCCAAACCAGGCAACAGGCGAGAGCGCGAGCGCCAGGATAAATGAGCCCATTATTACACTGTTGTTAAAGCCCGTAAAAGCCGCTACGGGAATGGAACTTATTGCTGTAAAGGGTGCCTCAAGCGCGGGTAGGGTAAGTATTTTAAGACCTATTACGTCGGCAAGCGGGTCGGTTGCGAATGTCAGTGCCTTAAACAATCCGAGGCAGAGAAAAAACACGCCGAGGTTGCATTTAATAATGAAGGCGGCGAGTATGATTATAATAAGGTTTAGAGGCGCAGGTGAAAGATAAGCACCGAAAAGCCCGAGTATGGCGCCAAGAGCGATTTGTGACGGGTCTGCCTCGGAATTTAGGAATTTAATGAATTTCTTTAAAGGTTTAAACATTTTTACCCTCCAATTGCATATTCAACAACTGATACCATGGAATATAGCACAAAGGAGGGCAGGTGACAAGCGGTTGTCAAAGCTGAAAGCTGAAAGCTGAAAGTTGAAAGTTGAAAGTTGAAAGTTGAAAGTTGAAAGTTGAAAGTTGAAAACTGAAAGCTGAAAACTGAAAGCTGAAAACTGAAAGCTGAAAGCTGAAAG
>CAYGHG010000114.1:0-8025 GCA_964349515.1 uncultured Spirochaetia bacterium | reverse complement strand
GCATAGTTGCATCGCAGGGACATAGGACGCTTGGACGGACGGCGGTATTGTGAAATTTTATTACGACAAAATCACACCACTCACCTTACTCAAAAAATAAAGTTGTAAACAAAACGGTATATGTTCTATAATAAAACATCAAATAAATCAAGGAGGGTTAGATGAAAAAGCTTTTTGTTATTGTTGTTGCGCTTTTGGTTGTGCCTGTTATGATTTTTGCATCGTGGAAGAGTACTGCTGATTATAAGGAATACCTGGTGCTCAAGGAAAAGGGAATCGCGGCAGACGGTGAAGGGGATACTACATCTGCGGTAGCTAACTACAAGGCAGCAGCGGCTCTTGCCGCAAAGTCAGCCACAGCCGACATACAGTGCTGGAGGCTCAATGATGTGGCTTACACGCTTATATCTACGTTTAAAAAGATAACAAATTATCAGGAAAAAATAGACAAGCTGTCCGCCATGGAGCCTTCAAAAGAAAAAATAGCCTACCAGAAAGAAATAGCCGAGTTCTTTAACCTGCAGACAGGGCTTCTTGACGAGGCTGAAAAAGCACTGGAAGAGGCAAAGGCGCTTAATCCAAAGGCACCTGCCGAGAAAATACAGTCAAACGCTGATTTTATCGTATGGGTAAAGGGATTCATAAAAGACAATACTGAAGAGGCTGCAGCACCGGCTGAATCAGAAGCAAAATAATCCAAGGCAAAAAAAGGGCGCGGAAAACCGCGCCCTTTTTTTATTTTTATGATATAATGCACGGAACATAAAACCATCCAGGAGGACTTTTTGGACCAGGTAATGCTCGGTATAATAAAAATCGCAGTGCTTGTTTTTGCCGTTATAGTGCACGAGATGGCGCACGGCTACGCGGCGCTTAAGCTCGGCGACCCTACGGCAAAAAACGAGGGACGGCTGACTTTTAACCCTATCCCGCACATAGACCCCTTTTGGTCTTTGCTGCTGCCTGCTTTGCTTATTTTTTCAAACTCGCCTTTTGTGCTCGGCGGCGCGAAACCGGTGCCGGTTGACCCGCGTTATTTCGCAGACCACCGCCGGGATATGATGATAGTGAGTTTCGCGGGGCCTGCCTCCAATATCGTAATGGGTTTTATCAGCATGGTGATCCTGATCATAGCCGTAAAATTCAGCGTGCCTTTTCTCTCAACACCCGGAGTGCTGAGGATACTCGAATACAGCATGCTGATAAATACGGTGCTTGCTGTTTTCAACCTGATACCCGTGCCGCCTCTTGACGGCTCAAAGATACTGATGGGGCTGCTGCCGCCCGGAGCGGCCTACAAGTTTGCGGCTGTTGAGCCCTATGGAATATTTATTATTTTTATTCTGCTGTTTGCCGGGCTGCTCAAGGTAATACTGGTGCCGGCCATAATGATTATGTATTCAATACTCGGTTTTTTCATCTGAGCGGGGGGATAAATGCAGAGCGTACTTAGCGGGATGAGGCCCACGGGAAAGCTGCACCTGGGGCATCTGGAAGGCGTGCTGAAAAGCTATGTGGAGATGCAGGAGAGCTACCGCGTTTTTTACATGGTGGCTGACTGGCACGCGCTTACCACCAATTATGAAAAACCGGAAAATGTGATAGAAAACAGTATAGAAATGTTCAAGGACTGGCTCTCTGTCGGGATTGACCCGGATAAAGCCGTGATGTTCGTGCAGTCCGCGGTAAAAGAACACTCGGAGCTTTTTCTCCTTCTTTGCATGATGACGCCTGTGCCGTGGCTTGAGAGAAACCCCACTTACAAAGAACAAAAGCAGGAACTCACGGGACGCGACCTCTCCACCATAGGGTTTCTCGGCTATCCTGTTTTGCAGGCAGCCGACATCCTGATTTACAAGGCTGACAAAGTGCCGATAGGCGAGGACCAGAGGCCGCACCTGGAGCTGACCCGTGAGATAGCCAGGCGTTTTAACAACATATACGGCGCGTTTTTCCCGGAGCCGAAAGAAATACTGACGCAGATGCCCAAACTGCCGGGTATTGACGGCAGGAAGATGAGCAAGAGCTACGACAATGCGATATACTTAACCGACACGGCTGAGGAAACCGCCGCAAAGGTAAAAAACATGTTTACAGACCCGCTGAAGCTGAGAAAAAACGACCCGGGACATCCGGATAAATGCGTGGCCTGCGCGTTTCACAAATTCTACAGCCCGGATGAATACGAAGCGGTGGTAAAAGAATGCGTAAGCGGCGCGAGGGGCTGCATGGACTGCAAAAAACAGCTCTCGGAAAAACTCAACCAAAAGCTGGAGCCGATAAGGCAGAAACGCTCTGAGATAGAAAAAGATGCGGGAAAAATAGGGGACATAATGAAAGAGGGAAATAAAAAAGCCGCGGCCGCCGCCGCGGAAACAATGACAGAGGTAAGAAAACTCATGAGGCTTGCATAAAATGCAGTACACGGCAGACAACCCCTATCAGCTCAAGCTCGCGGTATTTGAGGGGCCTTTTGACCTCCTGCTTTACCTGATAAGGAAGGACCAGATAGACATATACGACATACCGATAGCCAAAATTACCGAGGAGTATCTGGCTTATCTTGACCTGATGCGGAAGCTCAACCTCGACATCGCAAGCGAGTTCATAGTGATAGCCGCGACGCTGATATACATAAAGTCAAAGATGCTGCTGCCGCGCGACGAGATAGTGCAGGCTGACGAGGAAGACCCGCGCATGGAGCTGGTGCAGCACCTGATAGAGTATAATACCTTTAAGGAAATATCTGAAAAGCTCCGTGTCTATGAGGCGAAAAAGCGGGACCTCTTTGAGAGGCTCTACCCGGTCAACGTCGCAAAAGAGGACAAGGAACTGGTAATGGACATATACGAGCTCGCCAAAGCGATGGATGACGTGTTAAGCAGGCTTAAAGAGCGCAGGATAGTCATGATACCCGGCGAGTCAATAAAGGTAAAAGACAGGATGAACGAACTGATTGACGTTTTAAAAAAGAACGACAGCGTGAGTTTTTTTGACATGGCGGAGGCGCACGGCGACAAGCCCTATATCATAGCGCTTTTTCTCGCCATTCTCGAACTGCTGAAACTGAAAGTAATCTCGGTTTTTCAGGACGCGCATTTTGACGACATAAGAATATTCATAAAAGACAGGGATTTTGATCCCGCTATTTTATCAGTTACGGAAGGTTAAAAAAATGTCAAAACAGGATACGGAAAAGGTAATAGAGGCTCTTCTCTTTACGAGCGACAAACCGCTCGCGGCCTCGGTGCTGGCCGGAGTCGTGGAAGCGCCGCTCAAGGAGATAAAGGAGGCTGTTGACAGGATTAATGAAAATTTAAAAGAACGCGGCGCGCCTGTGTGCGTCCGTGAGATTGCGGGCGGCTATGAACTGCTGACGCTCCCGGAATACGCGCCGCATATAAAGAAACTTTATAAAAACAGATTTTTAGCGAGGCTCTCAAGGCCGGCGCTGGAAGTCATGGCGATAATTGCATACAAACAGCCGATAGCAAAACAGGAAGTGGAGATGATAAGGGGTGTTAATTCCGACGGGGTTTATCACACGCTTCTGGAAAGAAAACTGATAAAGATAGCGGGCAGGAAAGAAAGCCCGGGCAGGCCGCTTCTTTACGGCACGACCAGGGATTTCCTGCAGTACCTGGGGGTAAACTCGCTTGAAGACCTGCCGAAGCTTGAGGAGATAAAATCAATACTTGAGCGCGACGAGAATATAGAAAACTGGGAAGACAGGGTGGAAGCGGCAAAGGGCCAGACTGCAATGGCATTTGCCAATATGGACGAAGAGGCAAAGGAACTGAAGCAAAGGCTTGAGAGGAACGAGGAAGAGGCGGGGAAGACAGAAACGACAGATGAGGATGAAAAGACTGATAAGACAGAAAAGACAGATGAGAACGATAAGACAGAAAAGACAGATGAGACTGAAAACGATGATGATGACGATGATGATGACGATGATGATTTTGACGACGATGAAGATGACGACGATTTTGATGATGACGACGAGGACGACGATGACGATGACGAAGAGGAGGAAAAGTAAGGCAGCAGGGGAAGGGCCTAAGTTTTAACTTATGTCTTCTGCCTTTTGTCTTATTAACTTATGTTATGGAGCGCCTACAAAAGTACATAGCTTCCTGCGGTGTGGCTTCCCGCAGGAAAGCAGAGGAACTGATAACAACCGGGATGATACGGGTAAACGGCATAGTCATAACCGAGCTCGGGTTCAAGGTTGACCCGGAGCGGGATTCCGTGAAATACAACAGCAGGCTTCTCAAGCGGGAAAAACCTGTCTATCTGGTGATGAACAAACCCTCCGGATACGTCAGCACAGTAACTGATGACAAGGGCAGAAATACCGTGGTTGAGCTTGTAAAGGGTGTTGACGCGAGGCTTTTTCCCGTGGGCAGGCTTGACTACAACACTACCGGCACGCTCTTTCTTACAAACGACGGAGTGTGGGCAAACGCGGTGATGCACCCGAAATTTGAAATCAAGAAAAAATACGCGGCAAAGATAAGCGGCAGGATTACAGATAAGGCGCTTGAAAGGCTGAAGCGCGGCATAAAGGTTGAGGGCGGGTTTGTCTCCGCGCAGGAGGCTGCCGTACACCAGAAATTTGAATCAAACGATGTGGTTACAATAACCATAACGCAGGGCATAAACCACCAGGTCAGGAAAATGCTGGAGGCGGTGGGGCACCCCGCGGTGTGGCTGAAAAGAGTGAGCGTAGGGACTGTGACCTGCGAGGGGCTTGACTATGGCTCGTACAGGTATCTGACAGAGGCTGAAATAAAATATTTTCTGGGGGTCCGAGATGAAAAAGGATCTAAGCGGCTGGCGAAAGGAAATAGACCTGATAGACAAAAAAGTCGTTGGGCTGTTGCACGAAAGAGCTCTCCGCGTAAAAAAGATAGCAAGCGTGAAGAAAGAGGCAAAGGCCGAGGTCTATGACCCGGCGCGCGAGGCGCTGATACTTAAAAAACTCAAAGAGCACAAAGGCGCATTTCCCCCGGAGGGGCTCGCCGCTGTTTATAATGAGGTCTTTTCCGTGAGCCGCGCGATGCAGAAAAAACCGTGGATTGCCTATCTCGGGCCTGTCGCTTCATACAGCAACATAGCCGCGATGAAAAGGTTCGGCGGCGCTGCGGGCTACCTGCCTGTCGCGGCCATAAAGGATGTTTTCGGCGAAGTGTTGAAGGGCAACGCGGATTACGGCTGTGTGCCGATAGAGAACTCTACAGAGGGCGCGGTTAACTACACTTATGACATGTTCGCGGACTATGACCTGAAGATTTACTCCGAAGTCCTGCTAAAAATCAACCACTACCTGCTTTCAAAGGAAAAAAGCCTGTCAGGGGTGAAAAAGCTTTTTGTCCATCCACAGACACTCGGCCAGTGCAGGGGTTACATAGAGGCAAACCTGCCGGGAGTAACGGTATCGGAGGTATCCAGCAACTCAAAGGCGGCGCTTCTTGCCTCGAAAACAAAAAAATCAGCGGCAATAGCCGCGCCTCTGGCTGCAAAGATATACGGGCTCAATGTGCTTGCCCCAAATGTTGAGGATGTGGCCGGCAATATGACGCGGTTTTTCATAATAGGAAAAGGCGAGAGCCGCCGCACGGGGGATGACAAAACCTCGGTTATGGTTTCTATAAAGGACAAAGTCGGAGCGCTGTACCTGATGCTGAAGCCTTTTGAGAAATACGGCGTCAACCTCACAAACATAGAATCAAGGCCCTCAAAGAAAAAAGCGTGGGACTACTACTTCTTTGTGGATATGAACGGGCACATAGAGGACGAAAAGATAAAAAAGGCGCTGGCGGAAGTGGAAAAAAACGCGGGCGCGGTAAAAATACTCGGCTCATACCCGAAATTTTAAAGCGCAGCGGAGGAACCAATGGCAAAGTCGGAGCTTTATAAAAAAGCGGGGGTTGATATTGACACCGCGACAAGGGCGCTGAAAAGCGCCAAGAAATTTATCAAATCAACTTTCAACAAAAATGTCGGCACGGACATAGGCAGTTTCGGCGGGGTTTACAAGATATCAAAGGACAAGTACGTCGTTGCGAGCACCGACGGCGTCGGCACCAAACTGAAAATTGCGCAGGAACTCGGCATACACCACACCGTAGGCGAAGATATAGTAAACCACTGTGTAAACGACATACTGGTGATGGGCGCGAGGCCGCTTTTCTTTCTTGATTATTTCGGCACGGGGAAACTGGAAGCGCCTGTGCTTGTAAAAGTGATAAAGGGGCTCTCCAAAGCCTGCCGTGAAAACGGGTGCGTATTAATAGGAGGGGAAACCGCGGAGATGCCGGGTATTTACAAGCCCGGGGACTATGACCTCGTAGGCACCATAGTGGGTGAGGTTGCCCCCGGCAGGATAGTGACCGGTAAAAGCGTAAAACCGGGGGACGTGGTGCTGGGCTTAGGCTCGAGCGGGCTCCACACAAACGGATATTCCCTTGCGAGGAGAGTTTTTGAAACAGCCGGGATAAAATACACGCAGAGGGTAAAAGAACTCGGCACAACCCTCGGCACAGCCCTCCTGAAACCGCACAGGTCGTACCTGAACTCTGTGTGGAAAGTTTTCAAATCACATTTTAAGGATGTGCATTCAATAGCCCATATCACAGGCGGCGGCTTTTACGACAATATAGTCAGGGTGCTGCCTGATACTGTTGACTGCGAGGTCGTGGAGGGAAGCTGGAAAGTGCTGCCCGTATTTTCCATGATACAAAAGACCGGTAAAATATCAAAAGAGGAGATGCACAGGGTGTTTAACATGGGCATCGGGCTTGTGGTGATTGTCAGCGCTTCAAAGGCAGGGGCAATTTCAAAAATATTCGCGGATGCGGGCGAGAAGGTTTATAAAATAGGAAAAATAGTAAAAGGAAGCGGCAAAGTAAGGGTCATATAAAACCAGGAGGTGTGTTATGTCAGCAGGGCTTATAGCGGTGCTTGTAGTTCTTGGAATTCTGGTTCTTTTTGTAATCGGTATTTTTAACAGGCTGATAACGCTTAAAAACAGGATGAAAGAGGCGTGGGCGCAGATTGATGTGCAGTTAAAACAGCGCTCTGACCTGATACCAAATCTGGTGGAGACAGTGAAAGGCTACGCCGCGCATGAAAAAGATACGCTTCAGAAGGTCATAGAGGCCCGCTCGCAGATGCAGAGCGCGGGCAGCGACGTAAACAAGGTAAAAGAAGCGGATAATTTTCTGAGCAGCACGCTTAAATCCCTGTTTGCCGTTACTGAAAACTACCCGCAGTTAAAGGCAGACGCCCATTTTTCCGCCCTGATGACGGAGCTCTCGGGCATAGAGTCAAAGATAGCCTACGCAAGGCAGTTTTATAACGAGACCATAAAGATGTACAATGACTATCAGCAGCAGTTCCCGGGAGTTATTTTTGCGGGAATATTCGGACACAGCGCGGGAGTGTTCTTTGAAGCAGCGGAAGCTGACAGGGTGAAGCCGGTGGTTAAGTTTTAATCAAATGTGCGCGAAGTCTTGTTGAGCGCTACAGATGATTATCCCCGACGGATTATTAATTAAATTATCCGGAGCGGGATCAGATATAATAAAACAGCATTGAAGCAGAGGGATTGGTAAATACAGAAGCATCGCAGCATCGCAGCATCGCAGGGACGGCTGGGACGGGTTGGGAAGGACGGCAGCATGGAAGCATCGCTGGAACGCTGGGAGGGTTGGAGGCTTGGTAACTACGGCGGCATCGCGGCATCGCTGGGACGGGTTGGAGGGTTGGTAAATACGGCGGCATCGCAGCATCGCGGCATCGCAGCATCGCGGCATCGCAGCATCGCTGGGACATGAGACTTGAGACGGCTGGACGCTTGGTAAAAACGGAAGTATCGCTGATAACTCAGCTGTAGACTGTAGACTGTAAACTGTAAACTGTAAACTGTAGACTGTAGACTGTAAACTGTAAACCTTAGACCTTAGATGATGACTTGCATCACATCGTGGACACGATTTCCTCTCACCACATCGTGGACAG
>CAYGHG010000113.1:0-8030 GCA_964349515.1 uncultured Spirochaetia bacterium | reverse complement strand
ATTATAAATATTGTCAAAGGCGGGTTTTGAGCAGGGTTGAAGTTCCTTTTTAAATGTTTTTAGATGATGTGATAATTAAATATGCGGAAAAAGGCTTGTGTCAATTGTAAAGGCGCTTTGCCGGGGTTTTTAAAATAAGGGATAGAAAAATTGAAAACATCTGCACCGGATATCTTCCGGAACATAGTTTTATGGGAGGTAATAAATTGAGGGATTTTGTTAAAACGTTTATTCTTGCTTGTTTGATTCTTGGTAATGGGGTTTATTTGCGTGCTATGCCGCCGAATTTGTTAAACGACAGCGAAGGTTTCTTGGAGGTGTCAATCGGCTACACGTTTTCAATACCTTTTACCGCTGACGGTAAAATCGGGCACAATATTTCTTTTGATCTTTCGTTGATCTCAAAGGAACTATGGGGCGGCGGCTGCATGTTAAGGCTCGGTGAGGAATATTTAGAATTTACTGCAAATATTCAGAAAAGATTTGATGCGGCTGACAATACCGGTGTTCCGGTTATTCTGAAATTTGGTTTTATCAACACTCCTTTTGAAGGACCCGGATTGGGGCTGGGGCTGGGTTTGGAATCCGGCTTGAATTTTTATTTTAACGAAAAAAGCGAACCCGAGAACATACCAAGCGATGCGCTTGAATTTGCCGAATTCAGTTATACTTATATTCAGGGGCTGTTGGGGTTGAGCGTTGTATATAACACGGAAAAAGGGTTTTTAATAGTTCCTACAGGCACTTTTAATTTAGGATACGCCTCCACGCCGCATGCAGGCGGCGGGACTTATCATGTGTATTGATTGATTTTAAATGCGTGAAAGACGAGGCGGGTTTGAAACCCCCCTCTACACCGGGTAAAGACGTTTTGTTTGTTGTCGTAATCGTAGAGGAGGGTCTGTGACCCTCCTGTTTTTTTAAAAGTTGTGAATAGCGAATCACGTCATGGGTATGGTGTCTGCCTCAATTGTCAAGTATCAAAGCAGTCTCCGATACAGGTTTTTTGCTCCGGGAAAGGGCTTAGGTGAGGGCGTCTTTAAAGCATAAAACTACGCCCCCTCACCTAACCTCTACCCCTCAAGGGGGTACTAAAAAGAGCCCCCCTTTAAAGGCGGAGAGGAAATGATATTACACACTAATGTGAACAGTATCATCAATAAATGAGCTCTTGAAACACTCTTTTTTTTTGTGTAGAATGTAAAAAATGATAAAGGAGGGAAGGATGAAAAGATCACTGTTATTTGCATTAATGCTTTGTTTTGCCGCAGTTGTTTCAGCATCAGATTTTTACGGGGATCCTGTAAGGGCGGAGTCAATGGGTGGGCACAAAATCGCGCTTATTGACGCTTCCACGATTTCTGACCTGTATTCCATGGGGTACTCATCGGCGGTTTTCGCAAGGCCTAAAAAGAGTTTTGTACAGCTTCTGCCGGGAATTGGTTTTAACACCTTCAAGAGCGTAGAAGACGATATCCAGGAAACAACCAGAGCAAACGACCTGTTCGGCATTTCAAACGGGGATTTCATTTCTGGCAATGAGGGTGCACAGATATGGCTATCTGACGACACAGTAGTTGCCGTAAAGCCTTATCTTTCCGGCTTTTTTGGGCAGTATAAAAGGAGCTACCCTGGCACGCCGCTGACCCCGGACGCCATAGACGACGAAACTTACTATCTGCTGGGCGGTATTTTTGAGTTTTCTCAGAAAATTGCGGGGAATATCGCAGTAGCGGGAAGCGCGGGATATGTCCGTAAGGGGGTATCTGAAACAGACCGAGAAGACGGCGACAAGTCCAATAATTTCAATGATAAAATTGAACTGGCTCTTTCTGCTGCCATGCTTCCTGATTCTGCTGAGGGGCTGGCGCTTGCGGTAAACATAGGAAATAAAACAGCCACTTTGCCGGTATTGCCATCTAATGTAAGTCTGGGGATTTTTTCTGAACTAGACTACGTAGGGGCAATATTTAATTACCTGTATGGAGCGGGATATTACAGCGAATATGAGTCGCCTGCCGGTACTCTCAACAAAAACACATCCGGTATGATAACCAGCGGAATAACTGCGGATTTGGGCGCTTCGATGTCAGCGAAAGACGGGAGTGTTATTTCGGGCAAGGCAGGGATAACAGCAGGTTATAAGATTACTGAAAAGTTCAAATATATTGACGAGAACATTTCAACCGGCGAAGAAACAGTCACGTCTGAGGGAGAAGAGGTATCAGTTGAGAATGGGCTTGGGGTTTTTGCGGAATTTAACGTTAGAAAGAATCTCGGAGGTATCACTGCCGGAGTCAGAGGCAGCGTTAACATGCTCGGATACAAAAGACCGGGTAGTGATATAAATTATACTTCCACTGTTTTTAACGCTGACGCCGGCATTTGCATAGGTGAAAAAGGAGGCGTTCAGATTCCGGTTGAATTCTTTACAGCAGGCCTTTTGATGGCTGAAAAAGACGGGGATTATTACGAAGAGGGAATATATTATGATTTTGGTGTAAGGGCGGGGGTTGAGATACCGCTTGGAAAGGATTTTGCGGTCAGGCTGGGCGCTGATTACGGTCTTTTTGCTGATTACTGGTTTGAAAAGACCGGTAATACTATTACAGACCAGTCGGCGCTGTCAGGTTCTGCAGCTAATCCTTACTACGCGCAGCTGGGTATAAATGCCGGTATTGGTTTAAAAATTGAGGGCATGGAAATCAATTTGGGTGCGAAGATAGAGCCGTTCTGGCGTTCGCCGAAAAGCGATGGATATACACAGTGGAGCGACATGAGGATAAGCGGAAAAGCAGGGGTTAGAATACCTTTATAAGCTGAAATGTCAAAAGAAAAGGCAGCCGCAGTTTAGAAGCGGCTGCTTTTTCTTTTGTGTGCTCCGGGTTAATATTTTAAATGTTAAAAAGGTATAATGGTGACAGTCAGAGACTGTTTTAGTGCTTTTAGCAGATATTTGAGCCCGGTTGATGGAAATGAAATGGGGAAAGTATTAAAGCAGTCTTTGACACCGGGCCTCATTTGGTTTGATAATAAAATGAAAGAGGGTGTTTGAATGAAAAACAATGTATTTATTTTTAAAGTGTTTAAAAATGCCCCGGCACTGCATTTTTTTATATTAGCGTGTGTATTTGTTATGGCGGCATGCGCGAAAAATCAGCCTGCTGCACCGGATAATACGCCTATACAGGCGGGCACTAATACTGCCACTGTGTCTTGTACGCCTACGCTTGCTTTTACCTACACTGAAACCCTGACTCCGACCGAAGACATGACTGCAACCGGAACTAATACTCTCAGCTGTACTCCGACTCAAACGGTGACTGATACCGTAATCCCCACGCCCACAAACACGCAAACACCTGTTTTTTTGCAGATAGCAGGAGTTTATAGATGGGGGGATGGCTCGTGTGCGGGCTCGTGCTATGAATACAATATGGGCGGCCCGTCCGTAACGGGTTTGTATGATATTGAGCAAAACGGTACGACCATAACTACAATGTGCGATATGGTTACAGACGGCGGGGGATGGACGCTTGTACTCTATAACGGGCCGTATGACGGTGTGATGGCTAAAAACTGGGATGAGTCAATAAACGGGGTAAATGTGCTTGGTGACATCTCCGGCGGTGAAAATGCTTTTGATCTGTTCATAGGCCTTTCTTTCTGGGAGGGGATAGCGTCGCATCAAGGCAAGCTCAGGCTTGAAGTGAGCAATACGTCTATGATTGGGAATCCCCTGCTGATGTCAAAGATGGACTTTAATTTTGATGAGGCTGCCGAGTATGTTATTAACCTCTCAAACCTGGTTAATATGACGGGTACTACAGCACCCGGGCTGTATTCGTACCATAACGGAATGCCGTTTTCCACATCAGATAATGACAATGATTCGTTTTCGGGAAATTGCAGCGCTCAATACAGCGGCATACCATGGTGGTATGGACAGTGCTGGTCAGGGTGTTTTCTGGGCTCGGTGGGAGGAGCTTATGCGGCGAAAGCCTACTGGACAGGTTCCGCCCCGCCTTATTATGATTTTGGCATGATGTGGGTAAGATAAAAGCAGTGTCACACTGCTTATTGATAAAACAGAGGCAAAGACCGCTTTGACACAGGGCAGACATAATGGTGAGTAAAGGATTAGGGTTGTGGAGGTCGCAGAGCCGAGGCCTAATCCTAAACGGGGCGTTTGGGGAACGGGCCGGAACGGGAGTTAATGCAACAAATAGAGACGGACCCTAAATGTTGCATTAACTGGAGCGGCTTAATACTCCGGATATTTTTTCGGTTGTGTCGGAGTGCGCCGGGAGGATGGAACAAGTAATAAAGCCTATTTGACGCCATTTTTTATGATGTTGCGGAATGAGGCGTGAATTGATAAACTGTTTTTATGAAAAATAAAATACTCGTATCAGTGATTCTTGCCTCCTACAACCATGCCGATTATGTGGAAAAAGCTGTTAGAAGCGTGCTTGACCAGGACGCAGGCACACTGGAGCTAATAGTGGTTGACGACGGCTCTTCTGATGCCACCCCGGATATTGTGGCAGGGATAAATGACCCGCGCGTCAGCCTGATACGACTGGAAGAAAACAGGAGGTTCCATCCCAGGAACACAGGCCTTAAGCAGGCAAAGGGAAAATATATTGCTTTTCAGAATTCCGACGATTTGTGGAAGGAAGGAAAGATAAAAAAACAGCTGGAAATACTTGAAAATAACCCGGGTTTATCGGCATGTTTTACCGGTGTGGAGATAATCGACAAAAAAGGCGCAATCATAAAAAACAGCAGGGCAGGCCGGATTTTTTCAGGGAAAAACAGGAAACCGGCTGAGTGGCTGAGGGAGTTTTTCTATAACGGCAACTGCCTGTGCCTGGCTTCGGCTCTTGTGAGAAATTCCTGCCTGGAGAGGGCCGGTTTTTTTAATCCGGCACTGGTGCAGTTGTCGGACCTGGACCTGTGGGTGCGCCTGGCTGCGGAAGGCGGTTTTCATGTAATAAGTGAAAAGCTCACCTGCATGAGGGTGCTGCCGGGGCAGAATTTAAGCGGGCCGGGCAGTTTTGTGTCAGACTGCAGAATTATCGCTGAAATGGCGGAGGTGCTTGAGCGCTATTACCGGATGCCGATAACGAAAATGCTTACTGAAATATTTTATTCTGAGAATCCACGGATGCCGGTTTCAAGAACCACAGCGGCAGGCGCTCTGGCGCTCATGTCGTGGGAATTATCCGCGCCGCATGTCATGGCAGCAAATAAAATAATGGCGGAGCTTGTCGCAGACCCTGTGACAAGGGAGGAGCTTGCCCGTGAGTTTGGAGCGGGGATAATACAAAAATTTTATAAAATGCGCGGGCGGGTTAAGATGACGCGGCCGCGCGGTGTTTTTCTGGCAGCTGAAAAAATCCGGGTTGCCGCAAAAGCTCTTGTCAGGCGCATAATATGCGGGCGATAAAAAAATGGCTGCAAAGCAGGCTCCGGAATGCCAAACTGTTGGTTTGCACAATAACACCGGAAGAGTCGGCTGAATGGAAGCATGAAGACGGACTGCTCAGGCACCGCAGCGGAAGGTTCTTTAAAATAATCGGGCTTAAGTGGCGCGAACCCGGCGGGAAAATAATGAGCCGGCCTTTTATAGACCAGCGGGAAATTGGAACGCTGGCTTTTTTCATACGCAACTTAAAAAAACGCAGGCAGGTGCTGGTGCAGGCCAAGGTTGAGCCGGGCAATATCGGAGGGGCACAGCTGGCGCCGTCGTATCAGGCCACCAAAAGCAATTCGTCAAAGGCGCACGGCGGCGCGTTTCCTCCCCTGACTGCGGTAATCAGGTCGCAAAAACTGGAAGTGCTGTACGATAAAATGCAGAGCGAGCAGGGGACCCGTTTCTATCACAAGCGCAACAGGAACGTGATTGAGGAAGTAAAAGCGGTTTTTAAGGCGCCGGGTTCGCACCGGTGGGTGGACACGGAAGAGATATTTGACATCATGGCGGAAGATTACATGATAAATACAGACGCGAGGTCTGTGCTGATATGTTCTCCATGGGAACTGCTGATAAACAGAGAGCCGTTCTCGCGGTATGCTTCCGGTTTCGGCAGGGAGTTGTATGAATCCTGCCATGCAAAAGAGTCGGGCCGGGTAAAAGCGGCAATTGAAAAAAAGGCCGTCTCAATGAGGCGCAGTATAAAACCGCCTGAAATTACGGCTCTTGACAGCGTAAAAGGATGGAAGGTAAGCGGCGGCAGGGGCGGCAGGGTGGGCATAAGGCACATACATGTGCGGGTCAGGGGCAGGGAGGTTCCGCACTGGGACCAGCCCATAATAGACAGCGCGGGAGAGGGAAATATTATTCTTTACTGCGGCCGTAAAAATGGCGTGCTTCATTTTTTGCTGAGGCTGAAATATGAGCCCGGGCTTTATAACACGGTTCAGTTAACGCCTGCGGTGGCTGATGAACCGGGAAGTGCGCCAAAAAGCCGGGGCTTCACTTACCCCCGGGGAAAAGTAAAAGTTTCCTGCCGGCAGTCAGAGGAGGGCGGCAGGTTTTACATGGATTCAAACAGGTACAGGATAATAGATACAGGCGGGGCTTTTGAGCCGCCTGCGGGATGTTTCTGGGTTAATATGCGCGATATCAGGGGGTTTTTGGACGGGGAAGGCCGGCTTACAAACGAAGCCAGAAGCGCGCTTTCGCTTTTGCTGAAATGGATGTAAGGCAGTTGTCGGACGGGTTTTGTATATTATGTAATTTTAAAAAGCCAACGTTGTTCCAGAATACCACTAATTTTTGGGGTATATTACAGTCCTGGCAATTGGCAATGGCGGAATAAAAAGCTTAAAAATTCAGTGCAACGCAAAAATATATGTAGAAACTTACAAAGATCTAAAAGCTTTTTTACCTTGATAGGACATTTCTACTTTGCATTGACATTTTTTACCTTGATACTTGACTTGGCGCGGAAAACACATATAATTTTTCTGATACAAAATAGTAGCGGAGGATGAAATGGGAGAAACAAGAAAATGGATCACAGCTGCATTAATTACCACTGTGTTTTATTCAGGCGCAGTTGGGGTTGCCCGCGCTGCAAACGGTGAAGCAGAGGGTGTTTCGGCATATATTGTTTTTGACGGCGCTAAAATGTATGAAAAACCCGGGAATTTTTCCTCAGAGTACGTGACAGCCGCGGCAGGTACCATGATTACCGATGCGTCTCTTACAAGAGTAAAGACAAAAAGTAAAAAAGGCGGGTATGAAGACTGGTACAAGGGGACTGAACCTGGCGGTAAAACAATATATGTAATGGACAGCTCGCTTGCAGCAGCCTCGCTTGAAGCGGATTTTGACGGAGACGGTGAAAAAGAAATTTTTCTTTACGGGCTTGACTATGAAACCTATGAACCGGGTGCGAAAAGCGGGATGATAAAGATAATAAAAAATGGAAAAACCACCGCTTTCTCTTATTTTGAACCTTTGATATATTATGACGGAAAAAGGATTCCTGATTATAACGGTTACAGCATATCCGCGTCAGTGATATTGCCCGGGGGATTCAGTCCGCCTGTAAAACTCATAAAACTGAAGATTTTTTCAGAGAATGAATCTTTTCCGTTTGGCGATGTTTATTTTCTGTGGAAAAACAGAACGATCAGCCACTGCTTTACAGCAGCGCAGGATTATGGCCCGGTCAATTCGCTGTTATGCGGCGTTTCATTTCCAAAAGACAAAGGCGGCAGAAAAAACAGCGTGATCATAAATGAAACTTTTGAGTACGGGCTTGACGAGGAGCCGAAAAAGGGCGAAGGTTCATATGACAGGATAACAGAGTACAAATGGGATGGGAAAAATTTTACAAAAATAAGGGGTGAAAAGAAATTCAAAAAATGGGCGGCTGAAAGCGCCGATGAGTAATATAAAAGGGTTCAGGGACTGATAACAGAAATAAGACGATCAATGTTCAAGGGTTCAGCAGCCGGGTTCGCAGAAAATAGATTGAGAGCAAAAGGATAGAAATAAGGGTAAGGATGAAGGG
>CAYGHG010000112.1:0-8081 GCA_964349515.1 uncultured Spirochaetia bacterium | reverse complement strand
CATGAGCTATAAGCTATAAGGAAGCCAAAAGCCATAAGACAAAAGTAATAAACATACATGCCTGTGTTTTTTGTTCTCTCAACTTGCAAATTATAAACATCCTTCTTCGCGGCCGGCAGTATTATTTTTCCGTCTGCGCCTTTAATTGTACGAGGCAGAGGCAGGCGGCGGTTCATGGCCCGTCCGTAACACGGCTCACGCGAAGCAGCGTGTCACAGGAATAAGCAGGGCGGATAATAGCGAAGAAGTTTCAGCAGCCACGATACTGAACGCCTGGCTTGCCGAAAAAAATAACACAGCCGTCCTTACCATCAGGCGTAGTGTTGTGTTTTGACCTAAAACCTGAAACTTGTTACCTGTCAGCTGTAACTTGTAAGCTGCAAACCACAGACCGCCGTTGACAACCGCTGTTTATTACTGATATAATTAACTGTTTTTAATACGGCCCAGGAGGAACAACGTGAAGAATTTTGGAAAAACGATGCAGATTTTTTCTTTTGTACTTATAGGTTTTATTCTCGGAGGCATATTGAGTTTTTTCCTTTTAAGCAGTGTTTTTGACGTGGCGGTGAAAAGAAACCACATGTATATTCAAGGGGACTGGGTAAAGGTCCAGTATTACGGGAGCCAGATTACCGACCGGCTGATTGTGCTGCGCAGGATGATTGACAGGGACAAGGTCAAGTTTGACATAAAGCCCATAACAGCGGCTATTGACGCGAGGGCGATGGTGCTCGGGGCGGAAGACATAACGGAAAAGGCAAAACACCTCGAGGAACTGGAAAAAAACATTTCCGCGGTTATTGATGAGTACAACAAAAGGCTGGACCTGCGCAATCTGCGCTTCAGCTATGTGGAATGGGGAATGGACGTGAAAAAGGTCATAGAAGAGTATAATGAGCACAAAGAAAGATATATAGAGGCGGCGGACGAATTTAACAACCTTATTAATCAGTTTCCTTTTGACGGCGTCGCGAAAAAACACGGATATAAAGAGGTGCCTGTTGTAACCCACAGCGCGCTTCACTACGTCAGCAGGAAGACAGAGCCGTATCACAAGGACAGTATTTACAGAATAGACAAATATGAGGGCAGCAGCAGCGCGGGCAGCTACTGAGGGCCTTAAAAACCCTTAGAGGAAAGTCCGGACTCCATGAAGCACGGCACCGGCTGAAAGGCCGGGGGGCCGCGTCAACATACGCGGTTCACGGACAGTGCAGCAGAAAATAAACCGCCGTGTACCTGAAGCAGCCGCAAGGCCGCGAATGGTACAGGGTAAGGGTGAAAAGGCGGGGTAAGAGCCCGCCGCGCGGCGAGTAATCGCCGCGGCAGTGCAAACCCTGCCGGGAGCAAGGCCAAATAGCGGGTAAATCTCTTTGACGTGTAAAAGCGTGATTAGAGAGGGGCAGCTTCAGCCCCAAAACCCAGGGTAGGCCGCATAGACTGATGGCTCGCCTCCCTTGCGCGGGCAACCGCATAAGGGATACAGAATCCGGCTTACAGCGCCGCTGCAGCCCCGTAAATAAATAGGTATCAGTTTTTTACGCGGCCTTTTGGCCGCCTTTTTCTTAACTCTTGTCTTCTGTCTTCTTGGCTTGTTTAACTTTAAAACCGGAGATATTTTATGTACAACTTAACAGACATGCACCTGCACTCAAAGTTTTCCTGGGATGCGGGTCAGACGATTGATGAAATAGCGGCAAAAGCGCTCGCCAAAAAAATGTCATATATCTGTGTCACCGAGCACATAGACTTCATGGACGATCACAATCACAACTATACAAAATTTGATTATGAAGGTTATACGGCTGCCATTGAAAAGGCGAGGGGGGTTTTTCACAGCTTCGGCAAGGGAATAGAAGCCGGTGAGGTGCATATTTACGCGGACCGGTTTGAAAAGTTTATGGAGGGAAAAGAATTTGACTACATACTTGGCTCACTTCACGACCTTGAGGGGCACACGCCGGTTTTTGACGCTTACTTTGCCAGATACCAGTCAATAGAAGACGCCTACAGGGCTTATCTCGAAGAAGAGTACAGGCTGATAAAAGCGGGCGGTTTTGACGTAGCTGCGCATGTCACTCTCGTGCACCGCAGGGGCGCCGAGTTTTTTCCGGACTTTACCTACGAAAAATTCAAAACAGAAATAGATGACATACTGAAGCTCATGATAACAAAAAAAATAGGGCTTGAAGTAAACACCTCGGGCCTGCGCTCCCACAGTAAAGACATAATACCGTGCCTTGATACGGTAAAGGCTTATGCCGCCCTCGGCGGCGATATAATCACAATAGGCTCGGACGGGCACATTATTGAAGATACTTTTTTTGCAATAGAAAAAGGGTGCGAAATGCTTTACCTCGCGGGGGTAACGGAAGTATGCGTTTTTGAGAAGAGGAAACCGGTGAGGATTAAACTGAAAAAATAAGCTGCAAGATGAGAAATGCAAAGACGACGTAAAACGGAGACAAAATGAAAACATACAAAACAAACATAAAAACTGTAAAGCCGTTCATAACAAAAGACTCTTCCGTCATCCGGTCCATAATTGATGCCTCCAATTCTCCCGTTAAAAAAGTTTCACTTGCCGAGGCTTCCCTGAGGCCCGGGTGTTCCACCATACCTCACATACATAAAAAGACAGAGGAGATATACTACTTTACCTCGGGCAGCGGCGTGATGTCGGTGGGCGCAGAAAAGTTCGGTGTAAAAACGGGTGACGGCGTTCTGATACCAAACGGTTCCATTCACACGGTGAAAAATACAGGCAGGAATATTATGAAGATTATTTGCGCCTGCGCTCCGCCTTACTCACACGCAGACACGGTGAATTTTGAAAAAAAGACAAAGGTCGTTATTTTTGATTTTGACGGCACGCTCGCCGACTCGGTGCCTTCTATACATAAAACCGCGAATGAACTGGCGGTTCTATACGGCGTAAAACCCATATCTATGGAGCGTGTCGTGGCGGCTGTGGGTGCGGGTATTGAGAGCTTTCTGGAGTGGGTGTTTCCGGTGCCTGCAAAAAAGCTGGGAATAAAAAAGGTAAAGGCGGACTACGTAAAGCGTTATAAAATAAATCATAATTACAGGCTAAAGGCATACCCGGGCGTTAAAGCGGTACTTTTGAAATTACAAAAGCGCGGCATAAAGATGTCTATAGTTTCAAACAAACTCGGGAAGTTCGTGAAAAGCTCCTGCAAAGCCGTAGGCATAGACAGGTTTTTTGATTCTGTCTACGGGCGCGGCGACCTGAAAAAAGACAAGCCCCACCCGTATCCGGTACAGCACGTTATGAAACAGTACAATGTTTCCAAAGAGGAGATAATCCTGGCAGGCGACAGCCGCTATGACATAGAAACCGCAAAACGCGCCGGCATAAAGTCGGTTTACCTCAACTACGGGTACGACAACCCAAAGGCTGTAAAAAAGATGAAACCGGATTATGTGCTGAGCAGTTTTAAAGGGATTCTGAAAATAATAGTCTGATCAATAATCAATGAGCAATGATAAAAAACAGGATCCGGACATTATTGATTATGCAATTATTATTAAACACAAAGGAGAACCGAATTGGTCATTCTTAACAGCATACTGCCCGCTTTTATAATAATAGCTTTCGGGTATTTTCTTAAGAAAAAAGAGTATATAAGCGAGACTACGGAGACATTCATAAACAACCTTGCCTATTACCTTGTGCTGCCGTGCATGATATTCGGCTCTATTTACAAGCTTCCTTTCCGGGAGGTTTTTAACCTTGCTGCGGTAGGCGGGCTGTACCTGTCCGCGACAATTGCTTTTGGGCTTGCTCTTGGGCTGAGTTTTCTTTTTAACGAGAGGAAACGCGGTGCTTTTACCACCAGCTCCTACCGCTCAAACATAGCCTATATAGGATTCCCGATAGTCTATAACCTATACGGGGACTTAGGCCTCGGAAAAATAAGCGTGATAACAGGTTTCATGGCGCCGTTTATAATTATAATCGCGGTGATTTACCTGAATTACCAGGAACGCTGCTGCCACAAGAAAGAAAACGTGCTGAAACTTATAACAAAAGACCCTCTGATAGTGACCTCTATAGTTGCTGTCATACTTTCATATTTTGAAGTTAAGTTCCCGAAATTCTTCATGACCACAGTTGACATGTTCTCGTCCATGGGTTCACCGCTCATGCTGATTGCCGTAGGCGCGGGGCTTAAAATCTCAGCCATAAACAAAGACCGTATCATGATAGGTGTCAGCACATTCATAAAACTTATGGTGATGCCGGCAGTCTCCCTGCTCATATTCACATACGTAATCCCCATAAAAGATGAGATGATGTTTAATATAGCCGTCCTGACCCTCGCGCTGCCGACTGCGCTTTCAAATTTTGTGCTGGTAAAAAAATACGGGGGGGACCACACGCTGGTAGCGGGGACGATTACAGTCACCACTATTGCCTCGCTCTTTACGATATCGGCGTGGACATACTTACTGATGAAATAAAGCTTAAAAAAGCCATAAGACAGAAGACATAAGTTAGTATTTTTGTCTTTTGTCTTATGGCTTATTAACTTGTTTTACTCTGCATATATTAACGCTTAAACCATAAAATCCTTTTAAAATAAAGGCTTTCTGTAAACAGGTTATTGTTAGCAAGTTGTGGATATCTATTCCTGAAAAAGGTTATAAACAAAGGATTTTTAGATTACTGCACATTACACACATTTTCAACAAGTTTCATTATGTAAAATGAATTTGACTGGCAGGCTGCTTTGTGATATGGTAGTTAAAAAGGAGATAGGTTATTATGATAAGGAAAGTCATCCCTCAAAATAAAATTCTTAACGAAGGCCTTACATTTGACGACGTTTTGCTTGTGCCGAGGCGCTCGTCCGTGCTCCCAAAGGATACAGACCTGCAAAGCAAATTCTCCCGGAACATACACATTAATATTCCTCTCGTATCAGCCGCTATGGACACGGTTACAGAAGCCAAACTCGCCATAGCCATAGCCCAGGAAGGCGGCATAGGGGTAATTCACAAAAACCTGACTATAGACGAGCAGGCAAAAGAAATTGACAAAGTAAAGCGCTCCGAGAGCGGAATGATACTTGAACCCATAACACTCACGCCGGAGGCCACCGTGGGTGAGGCGGGCGAAGCTATGAACCGCTACCACATATCGGGGTTTCCTGTATGTGAGGGGAAAAAACTCGTCGGCATCCTGACAAACAGGGACTTGAGATTTGTTAAAAACAAACGGCAGAAAATAAAAGAACTGATGACCTCCGGGGAAAAACTCATATACGCGTCAAGCGGAGTCACGCTGGAAAAAGCAAAAGAAATGATGCATAAAAACAGGATAGAAAAACTGCCTGTGGTAAACAAAAATTTTGAATTAAAAGGGCTCATAACCATAAAGGATATAGAAAAAAAGCTGAAATTTCCGAATGCGACAAAAGACAAACTCGGGCGCCTGATGGTGGCTGCGGCGGTCGGGCCCTCTGATGAGATGTTTGAGCGTGCCTCCAGGCTGATTGCCTCGGGCGCGGATGCGCTTATGGTTGACACGGCCCACGGACACTCGGAAGGGGTACTGAAAGCGGTAAAGGACCTCAAGAAAAAATTTCCAAATACAGACATACTCGGAGGAAACATAGCGACAGCCGACGCTGCGCGCGACCTGATACGTGCGGGGGCCGACGGTATAAAGGTCGGAGTGGGGCCCGGTTCAATATGCACGACAAGGATTGTGGCGGGAATAGGCGTACCGCAGATAACCGCGATCATGGAAGCTGTAAAAGCCGCAAGGCCGGGCAGTACGCCTGTTATTGCGGACGGCGGTATTAAATACTCGGGCGACATAGTAAAGGCGCTTGCTGCGGGAGCTGACTCTGTTATGATAGGGAGCCTTTTTGCAGGCACGGAAGAGAGCCCCGGAGAAACAGTGCTGCTCGAAGGCAGAAGTTTTAAGGTGCACCGAGGAATGGGCTCGCTTGCAGCCATGAAAAAACGGGGCGGCCGCGAGAGGTATTTCCAGTGGGAAGAAGAGGAAGAAAAACTTGTTCCCGAGGGCATAGAGGGACGCGTGCCTTTCAGGGGAAATCTTTCATCCACAGTTTATCAGATGATTGGCGGGCTGCGCGCGGGGATGGGATACTGCGGGGTAAAGACGATAAAAGAACTTAAGGAAAAAACGCAGTTTGTGAGAATGTCAATGGCCGGCTTAAAAGAGAGCCACCCGCACGATCTTATTATCACAAACGAAGCGCCGAACTACAGGATTCTAAAATAGGAGAGGTCTGACTCTATGCAGAACAACATGATACTTGTACTTGATTTCGGGTCGCAGTACACACAGCTCATAGCAAGGCGTATAAGGGAGATGGATGTTTATTCGGAGATCCATCCTTATAATTACTCTATAGAAAAAATACGCGCGCTTGGCCCAAAGGGAATAATACTCTCGGGCAGCCCGTCCAGCATATATGACAAGAAAGCGCCTTTTCCGGCAAAAGAGGTTTTTTCGCTCGGGGTGCCTGTGCTGGGAATCTGTTACGGCCTGCAGGTAATAGCGGGTGTGTTTAAGGGAAAAGTCGAAAACTCAGACCACAGGGAATACGGTTTTGCGGAACTCAGCGTAAAGTCAGATGACCCGCTGATGAAGGGCTTAAAGGAAAAAGAAGTGGTATGGATGAGCCACGGCGACAAACTTACTTCGCTTCCGAAAGGTTTTGAAACCCTTGCAAAAACCACAAGCTCGGAATTTTCGGCTGTGGCTGACAAGGCGCGCAGGATATACGGCGTGCAGTTTCACCCCGAGGTGGCGCACACCAACTGCGGCAAACAGCTGCTGAAAAATTTCGTGCTCGACATTTGCGGGGCTGTCCGCGACTGGACGGCGGAGTCATATATTAAGCAGGCGGTAAGGCAGATACAGGCGGAGGCAGGAGGAGATAAAATACTCTGTGCGGTAAGCGGCGGCGTGGACTCGACTGTCGCGGCTTTTTTGATAAGCAGGGCCGTCGGAAAAAATCTGGTGCCTGTGTTTGTAAACAACGGGGTTCTCAGGCTGAAAGAGGAAAAAAAAGTAGTTGCGATGTTTAAAAGCCTCGGGATAAAGGTGAATTATATCAACGCTGAAAAGGGGTTTTTAGACAGGCTTAAAGGCGTGGAAGACCCCGAGAGAAAAAGAAAAATAATAGGGAATTATTTCATAGATGTTTTTGACGCATTCGCAAAAAAGGTTGAAAAAAAACACGGCAAATTCAAATTCCTCGCGCAGGGCACGCTTTATCCGGATTTAATAGAGAGCGTGTCTGTGAACGGCCCGTCGGTTACCATTAAGTCCCACCACAACGTGGGCGGGCTTCCCGCGAAAATGAAACTGAAACTGATTGAGCCGTTGAAATTTCTTTTCAAGGACGAGGTCAGGGAAATAGGGCGCAAGATGGGAATACCCGAAGACGTGCTTATGAGGCAGCCCTTTCCCGGGCCGGGCCTCGCTGTCAGGATTTTAGGCGATGTCACGCGAGAGAGAATAAGCATACTGAAAAAAGCGGACGATATAATAATAGAGGAAATAAAAAAGGCAAAGATGTACCACAGTATATGGCAGTCTTTCGGCGTGCTGCTGCCTGTCAAGACTGTCGGTGTAATGGGCGACAAGAGGACATACGAGAGTGTTATTGCGCTGCGTGCGGTTAATTCCCGTGACGGTATGACCGCGGAGTGGGTAAAACTGCCGCACCTGCTGCTCAACACCATTAGTTCAAGGATAATAAATGAGGTAAAGGGAGTAAACAGGGTGGTTTATGACATATCAAACAAACCGCCTGCGACGATAGAGTGGGAGTGAACTGAAAGCTGAAAGCTGAAAGCTGAAAACTGAAAACTGAAAGTTGAAAGTTGAAAGCTGAAAGCTGAAAGCTGAAAGCTGAAAGCTGAAAGCTGAAAACTGAAAGCTGAAAACTGAAAGCTGAAAACTGAAAGCTGAAAGCTGAAAACTGAAAACTGAAAGCTGAAAGCTGAAAACTGAAAAACTGAATTCAATCTTTAAGTGCAACACAACTGGTTAAAAACTTCTCTTGGAGTTT
>CAYGHG010000111.1:0-8126 GCA_964349515.1 uncultured Spirochaetia bacterium | reverse complement strand
GTTTTTAAGTGAACAAGACAAAAGACAGAAGACATAAGTTAATCCGAATGACCTGTAACCCGCCGCTCTGACACGGGGTTTACCATATCCTCTTCACCGTTTCTTCTCGATTTCACCAGAAAAGATGACACGTCTTGCGGTGTTATTGTTCCGTCTTTACCGTATTTAACATACATTATATGAAGGTGGGTCTGGGATCTTTTTTCAAAAGCCAGTGACCCTGTCCTGCCTACGGTCCCCAGCTTGTGCCCTGCCGGTATAATTTGACCCGTACAAACCGCCACGGTCTTTAAATGTGCGTAATAAAACAAACCTTTTGTCACTGGGTCATATACCCAAACTATATTGCCGCCCCGCTGCAGGCTGCCGGGCTCCCAGCCGTCCACAACAGTCAGAACAACACCGGGGCTCATTGACAGCACATCAGCCGGTTTTTTATATCTGTCATCTATACAGTCCCTGTTTATGTCCTCTATGAAAACATCCACCGCGGGGTGGTCGTTGCAGTTTTCAGCTTTATAGAAATTGTAACAGCGTACATAATAACCCTTTCTGTACGCATCCACAAGCAGTCCGCCTGAAACCGGAAAAACAGGGTTGTAAGCAGAAACTACTCCGCCGTTTTTAACATAGTGTTCGTCCAGCTCGGGCCTCATAAACTCCATCAGAGCTTTTGCTTCGCTTTCAGCATGCTCCCCTGTTTTGATACCGCGCTCCACCATGACCCACAATTCCGGAATAGTAACAGAGTAAACAGCTCCGGAAAAAGTTCCGAAAAGCATAAGCACTGTTAAAACAATTGTCTTTTTCACATTACAAACCGCATCAGTTGAACCTCTTGGTTTTTTATGGAACAACGGGTTACACAATGTCATACACCTGCGAAAAATCAAAAAAAAAGCCTGCAATCCTTAAATTGTCTTATGGCATCTCTCAGGCTTATCGCTTCTACTTATATATGGTGCTTCTTATGACCGCTTCCACACGCCTGTTTTTTGCCCTTGCTTTTTCATCATCATTCTTTTCAACCGGAATAGTACCGCCGAAACCGAGTGTTTCTATCTGCTTTTTCTTTATTCCTATCAAATTAACCAGATAGAACCTGACGGCTTTGGCTCTCTGCTCGGAAAGTTTCTGCCTTTTTTCCGGCGTTTCAGCTTCCCGGTCATCGGTATGCCCTGCTATTATAAACTCTGATTCCGGGTACTTCTCAAGTAAGGGTTTTATTTTCTTTAACGAATTATATGCGGAAGCCTTTACCTCGTATTTGCCCGGGTCAAACAGCGCGTCTGATGAGTAGGTAAGTTTTATCTCTTTAAGCAGTATGACCTGCGGCTTCGCCCTCGTCACTGCTGAATTGCCCATAGAATCAACGGCAGAAAGGCTGTAATAGTAAAGTTCGCCTGTATTTACATATTCTCCCGAAGTGCCCTGGCCGTCCCATATGTACGAAAGCGGCGGCTCGCCCTTTCCTGAGGTTTTGTAAAACGGCTTTTTCTGATAGTCATAGATCACAAATTCCCACGAATCTATTCCGGAAGTGTCGGCGGCAAAAAAAGTAAAAGTTGACGGGATAAGCAGGGCGGCATCTTCGCCCGGCTTTAAGTATTCAGGCTCGCCTTTGACCGATACTCTCGGAGGAATAAAATCAGTTTTTACCTGCGTTTTGGCAGATTCAGAAGCACCGTTTACCGGATACTCCGCGGCTACAGAGAGCATGTATCCCTTTGATTTCTGATACTGCCCCTTTACTTTGCCGTCCCAGACAAACTGCCCCCATTTATCATGCTCAAGCCTCACTCTTTCCAGAAGAACGCCCCCTGTTTCATCATATATATTAAAATGCACGCTCAGAATTTTATCCTGTTCCCTCAATTTCACAGTGACTGTCACGCTTTCCGCTGCGCCGTCTCCGTTCGGCGCGAATACGCGCGGCTCTGCTGTAATAAACACCGGCGGCGCCCACCAGCTGATAAGCGCCGAAACATAGTGTACCGGCCCCCAGCCTGTGTGGTTTTCATAAGCATAATGAATCTGAAAGGAATCAAGCTTAAAACCGGCGCCGAGTGAAAGCTGGTTGTACTTCCCCATTTTATAACCGCCCCTTACGAAAAGAAAATCAAAAGGCTCGTATTCAACCCCGGCACAAAACAACGCAGTGTCATTTACGTCAAATAGCGCGTCCGTTGAGAGCGTAACAAACCCGAAATCAAAATCCAGTTCCTGCGCTATGCCTATGCGCGCGTTGAGAGGCAGCGTCAGCGCGCTTTTCTCAGACCTCATCCTTGCTCCCGTTCCCGTCATCACCGCGCCCACTCGCAGAGGCGGGCCTATGGCCCTCGTCTTGTAGAGCACCCCTAAATCCAGCGAAAGGTCCGATGCCTCCTGAGCCCCCTTCACATACTGGGAGTTCAACTTTGCGTTCAAACCAACGGATAAATCCTTTCCGAAATTCATCGCAGCGCCGATAGTCACGAAATAATTGGAAATAGTGTAAAACCCGAGTTCCTCCCCGCCCCAGTCCACATAAGGTTTATCAAAAACAGTCCGGGGGCGCTCCTGAGTATATGCCCCAAAAGCTATTCCTATTTTCCCCCAGTCAAGCACGGGGTCGGGGTTTATGATGGAAAAGTAATCATAATTAATGAACTGAAACCATGAAAGATGAGTGTACTGAGCCTCAAACCCGAGTATGTCAACAAGCCCCGCGGGATTGTAGTAAAGGCCGTAAGTTCCGGAAGAAAGCGCGGTATATGCCTCTGCCATTCCGGCAGGCCGGGCAAAAGGAGGGAAAAAAAGCAGGTTTACCGGGGAGGCGGATACGCGCAAAACCACTGCAGCAAATAAAACAACCAACAAAGCTTTGCGCATATCCCCCCGCCTATATTATGACTTATTTGTTCTCTATATACACTTTTGTCATCACGTCATTGAGCGCTATTTTGTGTACCACATCAAGCCCTTCTGTCACCTGCCCGAATACCGTGTACTGCCCGTCTAAAAAACTCTGCGGGCCGAGGCAGATATAAAACTGGCTTCCCGCGCTGTCAGGGTGCTGGGCCCTGGCCATCGCCACCGTTCCGTCCAGGTGGGGTTTTGAATTAAATTCTGCTTTGATCTTGTATCCGGCGTCGCCTGTGCCGTCGCCCTTCGGGCAGCCGCCTTGTATCACAAAGTTCGGAACCACCCTGTGGAACTTAAGCCCGTTATAAAACCCTTTTTCTGTGAGCGTTATGAAATTCTCCACGTGCCCCGGCGCGTCTTCTTCAAAAAATTCAAATTTTATCACCCCCTTGTTTGTTTCTAATACCGCAATCTTTTTTCCCATTTTTTCGGTTCCTCCTGACGCGGAGACTTTTTGAGCCCCCGGACCGCCCTCTTTTTTAGGGGCTTCTTTTTCACATCCAAATACAAATGCAAGCATTACAGCAAGTACCGGTACAAACATTCTTCTAAACATTTTTGTCCTCCTCTTTTGCCTTAAGAAGTTTTTTGAAATCAAGCCCTTCCCTGAACATAAAAAAGACACCAAGTACAATTACGGGAAGCAGTATCATTGCGTGAATGATAATTACATACGCGGTCGCGGTCTCTTTTGGGTATGAGAAAAGCAGCATTATACCCACGCCGAAAAACTCAAACGGCCCGACCCCGCCGGAGGTGGAAGGCACCATTATGGCGAAATTTGCCACAGCCATAATCAGGCACACCAGAAGAAAGTTAATTTCTATCCCCATGGCCTGCGCCATCAGCCAGTAAGTAAAAACCTCCACGCTCCAGGCCGCGGCAGAAAAAAAGAAAACCGCCAGAAGGTCTGATTTTTTTCTGAGCACCCCGAGCCCTTCTATAAAATTATCTATAAGCGCGGTGAATTTATCCCCGAGTTTCCCGGGGAACTTTGACAACATACCGTGCAAAAATCTGACCGTCGGCTCTTTTTTAAAAATCAGCAGGGCGCTTAAGACAAAAATCGCAATAAAAACAAAACTTCCAAAAAGCGCAAAAATCATAACAGCTTCTTTTATCCCGAACTGCCTTCCCATTATATCAACGTTTATTATCTCCTGCGCCCTGTCGGATATAAAATGAAAAGAGAGGTATCCGATTACAAAAAAAGCTATCATTACCAGCCCGTCAAAAACTCGCTCTATCATTATGGAGGCAAATGCCGAAGTCTTTGAAATGCCCTTTTTCATGCCTGTAAGATATGCCCTGGCGAACTCCCCTAACCTCGCCGGAAAAATATTGTTCATCATAAAACCCATTATCAGGTATGGAAACAACTCCCGGGGCTTAAATGGTTTTATATGCTTAAGGAGAATATGCCACCTCACGGCCCTTATATAATACCCTCCGATATAGAGCGCAACAGTTAAAAGCAGCAGCCACGGGTTTATCCTGCTTACAAGCGTCCATAACTCCCTGAAATCAATCCCTCGAAAAACAAAATAGAGGCATACCAGCGTTACTAATATGCCGAGCATGTAGCGCTTTTTCACTTTTTACCGCCCTTCTTTATCTGCCTTATGTAATCGGGGCTTATCACATCAAAAAGCGTTTTTTCAAATTTAGGGTATTTCTTAATCCCCCACTTGTGCATTAAAAACTGCGCCATAACACCAAGTGTTGAAAGCCCGTAAACCGCTGAGCGGAAAAAATTAATGGAAGAAGCTTCCTTGAAATATCTGGTCGGCACCGGAATCTCTGATGTCGGAAACTTCCGCATCTCAATCTGCGCTATCATCTCGGTGTCAAAAACAAAATCATCGGAATTAAGGGTAAACGGCACTGTGGTCAGCAGTTTTCTGCTGTAGGCACGGAAACCGCTGTGCAGTTCGGAGTAGTGCTTCCCAAAGCACTCATTTTCTATAAAGGTCAGCACCTTGTTTGAAACATACTTATAAAAAGGCATTCCGCCCCGGAGCGCCCCTTCGCCTAACATGCGCGAGCCCATTACAAAATCAGCATGGCCGTTTAAAATAGGCGCTATCATCTCAGGCACAAGGCGCGAGTCATACTGGTAATCAGGATGAAGCATCACCACCACATCCGCGCCTTCTTTGAGGGCTTCAATATAACAGGTTTTCTGGTTTCCGCCGTAGCCCAGATTCTGAACGTGAACAATCACCTTTATCCCCAGTTTTCGCGCCACCGTGACTGTTTCATCCTTGCTGACGTCGTCAACAAGTATCACCCTGTCAACCACGCTTTTGGGCAGGTCGGCGTATGTTTTCTCCAGGGTCTTTGCCGCATTGTATGCCGGCATTACAACTATGACCTTTGCTTTTTTCTTACTCCGGGAAGAGCGCTTCACTCGGCACCACCTCCATCATCGCGGCTTCAGGCGGCTTCCACCAAAACTGCATTTTTGAGTAATGAACGCTTTCATAGTAACGTACCATTATCTTGTGGCGCCCTTTTGAAAGATTTACACTGCCTTCTGCCGAGGCCAGCCCGCCTCCGCCCCCCTTATTGACCAGTATCTGCTTTCCGTTTATAAACAGGTCTGAGTAGTCATTTGACCTGGTCTGAAACGTGTATAACCCTGGATTGTTTATTTGTATAAAACCCTCCCACTTGACGGAAAAAGGCCCCATTATCGGGTCAAGCGTCCAGTTAAAAAGTATAAAAGGGTCAAGCCTTTTGAACTGAGGGTTTCCCTGCCAGTGATTGGAAAGTTTTACCGCCTCTTCCCTGTTGTCTTTTCTTATATTGTCGCGGTAGTAACTGCCTGTGAGGCCGTTTTTTCCCGCCTTTGCCTGGTTTGCCAGTATATCGCTGTGCGGGACTTCATATACAAAATAGAGAATTCTGTTTGGGTAAAACTTATGCCTGAAATCGTCATATCTGCCGTTGGGATACATGCTCTTTAAAACAGGTACAAGCGGCAGGTATGATTCTCCCAGTATGTAAACATGGTTTTTATGAACTTTTGATGGTATCGGAATCCACGCCGAAGGGTCAAAGTAAACATAATTTTGCAGAGGGTATGTCGCGAATTTAAAAGTATAGCTCTCCACCCAGTCAGGCTGGACTATTCCCACCCAGTCATCGCCCAAATTTTTCAGGTAGGTTCCCATTGAGTATTCATCAGTCGAGAACTCCGCCCAGGTACCGGGGTTATTCCGCTGTTTTTCAAAATATCCGTTATAGTTATAGTAACCGGAGTATGCCAAAGCTATTAAGAGGGCAGCCGCTATGCCAATCTCAGCTTTTTTTCCGAATTCAGCGGTAAAAAAGGCCCACAAACGTTCTATAAAAATAAGCATAAACATCACAACTACAGGTATCACGCTTATGGTTCTGTAGGCCTGAGGCGCCTCGGTCGAAAAAAGCCCCGCCTGAAGAAGGCACACAAAAAATGACAAAAGCAAAAAGTGAAAAGGCTGCTGCCATCTTATCAGTGCGTAGCCTATGCCCATCACAAAGAAAATCCCGAGTACAAAATCAAGCATCGGAACCGTGTGGTTATTGTGGCGCGGGTTTCCGTCCCCGCGGTAATTAAACATCGCAAGCGTTTTGCCCACGTTTTCCCTGTAAAGCTGCGTCCAGTGTTTTACATTGCCGTCCTTATTCAGATACACTCCGCCGATTTCACGAAGCATTTCCCTGTTAAATATAGAAACAGTACTTGCCCTGCTCATGAAATCACCGGGGTGTTTCATTATATAAAGCCCAAGCGGCGCGAAAACAATAAGGAAAGCTATGATGCCTGCCGAGGCTTTTTTCCAGTGTTTTTTATAATAAGAGGGCTCGCGGAAAAGTATATACAGCATGAAAAGGCCTATGGCGGCGGGGATAAGCCTCGCCGCTATGTAAGAGTAAAGCGAAAGCGCCGCTACAACGCCAAGAAGAATAAAATCAGCAGTCCTGCGCTTCTGATAAACGCGCCAGGTGAAATATATGGCGAGTATGACAAAAAAGACCGTTACAATACCCAAAAACCCTATCCTGCTGAAATTGACGTGCCAGCGAAGGAAGGCTATTATCAAAGCGCCCGCTATCGCGGCGCGCGGCCCAAAGTAGCGCCTTGCGAGGAAGTACACGGCCGGTATGCATAGGATTCCAAATACTATCGAGACAAGCCTTATCTGCAGGACTCCAATATCGAAAAACTTGAAACTCGCAGCCACGAAATACATATACATAGCGGCGTTCTGCGTCCAGCGCTCTATGTAAACCGGAAGCGCCGTACCGTCAACCACTATGCCTTTCATTATATTAATAGCTTCGTTGCCGTTCTGCCCCTCATCGCGGAAACACCCTGTCGGAAACTCCTCTATCATATGCGCCCTGAAAAATACCGCCGCGAGTATGATTACAAATAACGCAGAAACCTCAACCCAGGTTCCGACCGGGCCGGCCGGCTTTTCGTCCTTTAAAAGCCTTGCGCCGAACCAGAAAACAAAAGCGGCAAGCGTAAACACGGCAAGGCCTGCGTACGGCGCCTTTCCCATATTATAGGTCATAAACTGGGCCCACACCGCGAGAACCAGTGCAAGCACGCCCATGTTAAAAGGCGTTACAAACCCCGGCAGGCCCGCTGCGTTTCCCCTCTTTTTTACTTTCTTTTTTTTAGGCGGCATCTTTGTCACCTTTCAATAAATTTTTCGTAATAGGCATTTCCAGGCATAAACCGAAGCTTGTTTGCCCTCTCAAAAGTCTTTGTAAAAAGTACAATTGAACTATAGAATATCACAAAAATAAGCAGCCCGTAAAGTATGTTATTGGGTGTGACCGCCCCCTCTTTTTTCCCCTTAAAAAGCGAGGCAAACACGGCAATGCCTTTAAACGCGTAAAGAGACATCACAAAATAAAAGGGGGTCACAAACATCGTGGTGTCGGTTTCTTTTGAAAACGCCGCAAACATATTCATGACCACTGCCGCAGCGGTGACAAAAACGAAAAAAGTTACAGGAGTGGTCTTTTTGGCCTTTACCTCCTCTATCGCGTCCATCACAAGGGCAAAGAAGAAAAACAGCCCGAGAAAAGGAGGGACAGCTTTTGACCACAGAAAACCGTCCTTGAAAAAAGTATCCACCAGAAATGTTTTGGTGTCAAAAATCCCCGACTGCTGAAAAAATTCCATGGTGAATTTTGGTATGAAAACAAAAGCCATAATACCT
>CAYGHG010000110.1:1639-8235 GCA_964349515.1 uncultured Spirochaetia bacterium | reverse complement strand
AGCTATAAGCTATAAGCTATAAGCTATGAGCTATAAGCTATAAGCTATAAGCTATAAGCTATAACAAAGACAATGAACAGCATATGGTGTTTTTGTTTCTGAAGTGAACTTGTAAATTGTAAATTGTAAATTCTAACTAAAACAAGGAGTCAATTTAAAAAGCATGAACATCGCGGCGCTTGCAATAAAAAGGCCTGTTTTTGTGGTAATGATAGTTGTTTCAATACTTGTGCTCGGCTACATAGGCTACAGCTCAATGGGTGTGGATATGCTGCCTGAGATTGAATACCCCACTATATCCGTGGTAACTACATACCCCGGCGCTTCCGCCGAGGAGATTGAAAACCTGGTGACCAAGCCGCTGGAAGACGCGCTTGCGGTTGTAGGCGGGCTTGATACGCTTTCATCCTCTTCACGGGAAAATGTATCCGAGGTAACAGCGCGGTTCGGGCTGGGCACGGATGTAAAATACGCCGAGACAAAGGTACGCGACGCGGTCAACAAGGCAAAGTGGAGGATGCCTGACGGCGCTGATGAGCCGTCGGTTATGAGGTTCTCGGGCGCGGAGTGGATACCGGTGCTGGCGCTCAGCCTGCGCGGCGACGCCGATCTTGCCGCGCTCAGGGAAATGGTGGATGACTTAATAAAGCCGGAGCTTGAAAAGGTGCAGGGAGTGGGCAGGGTGCAGCTGTGGGGCGGCAGGGAGCGCGCTGTAATGATAACGGTGAAAAAAGCGGCGCTTAACGCGAGGTATATTTCATTCGGCCAGATAGTGGAGGCAGTGAACAAGGAAAACATAAACATCCCGTCGGGGGAAATCAGGGAAACAAGGGGCGTAATAGACATAAGGGTGACAGGAAGGTTTGAATCATTATCCGAGATTGAAAACATACCGATTAAAACATTCACGGGCCGGACAGTCAGGCTTAAAGACTTAGCTTCTGTAAAGTTTGCGCTTAAAGAAGAAACGCGGCGCACCAGGGTAAACGGCGAAAACGCGGTGGTGTTCGGTATTTACAAACAATCAGGCGAGAACAGCGTGGCAATCGCAAAGGAACTTAAAGAAAAGGTCTCTCAAGTATCAAAAAATCTGGCAGGCGGATTCAAGCTTGAAATATTCAGGGACCCCACGCACCACATAGAGGTTTCAATACACGGCCTGCAGGAAGATATCATACTCGGCGCGTTATGCGCCATGGCCGTAGTCTGGCTGTTTCTGGGCTCTTTCCGCTCCACCATGATTACAGCGGTCGCCCTGCCTAACTCCCTGCTCGGCGCGTTTTTCTTCATCAATAATTCCGGGTTCACCATTAACATGATGGTGCTGCTCGCGCTCTCGCTTTCCATAGGGCTGCTTATAGACGACTCAATAATAGTCAGGGAAAACATATTCCGCTATATTGAAAAAGGAATGAAGCCCAAAGAGGCGGCGCTAAAAGGCACAAACGAAGTGGCGCTCGCGGTAATAGCCACCACTACATCCATCATGGCTGTATTCATACCTATTTCCTTTTTAGACGGCATAGTGGGGCAGTTTTTCAAGCAGTTCGGGATGACTGTGGCCTTTGCCCTTGCCATATCTCTGCTTGACGCTTTTACGACCGCGCCCATGCTCTCTGCCTACTGGTATAAAAAGAATGAAAAGCAGGGGAGCGGGCCGCTTTACAGGTTTCATCAAAAATGGGAGAAATTTTTCAACGAGTTAAAAGACGCATACACAGGCATACTTGAGTGGGGCTTGAACCACAAGGCACGGGTGGTGTCTGCAATGGTAATACTGCTGGCAGGATCTTTACTTTCCGTTAAATTCATAGGCACCAATTTCATGCCTGACTCTGATTACGGTGATTTTGAAATCATGGTGGAGGCAAGGCCGGGTGCTTCGCTTGAAGAGGTGGATGAAAAACTGAGAATTATAGAGGCATACGCCGCAACGGTTGAGGATTTTGACAGGTACTACACCGCCGCGGGGCAGGAAGGCTCAAACAAGGGCTCTATTTTCATAGCGCTTAAAAAGGGAGGCAGAAAAAGCAGCAGGGCCTCTATTGAAACTTATGAAAAGGTAAACGAGCTTGTGGGCCGCGACGCCATAGTCACCAGGATGGACAGCGGAGCGGGGCAGGTGCTCTCGGGCGAGGGGGGAAGCTTCCCCATAGTGATAAGCATAACAGGCGAGGACATCCGGGTTTTGGAATCCCTCGCGGTTGACATTAAGAGGGTCATAGGCGGAGTGCCGGGGGTTGCCGACACAGATACATCATACCGTCCGGGCAGGCCCGAGGTGGTGGTGAGGCTCGACAGGGTAAAGGCGGCCAAACTCGGAATATCCACATACGACACGGGCATACTTCTGAACACCATGATAAACGGCAGGGAAATATCAAGATATAAAAAAGGGGAGAAAGAATACGGCATAATACTGGAGCTTGACCCTGCCGACAAAAGCTCGGCAGAGCAGTTAAAGGACATAATGCTGACCACTCCTGAAGGCGCAAAAGTGCCTCTCTCCGCCATAGCGCGTTTTGAGCGCGGAGCGGGCCCGATAGAAATAAAAAGGGAAAACAAAAAGAGGATAGTGAGGGTTACCGGAAACTTAAAAGAGGGTTTTGCATTGGGCGATGTTATTAATTCAATAGAAGAGCATTTAAAACGCGATGTCAGGATACCCGCGGGGTATGAATATAAATTCAAGGGCGAGGCCACGCAGATGACAGAGACCATAAAGCAGATGTCAAAGGCAATGGCGCTCGCTCTGCTTTTCATGTACATGATACTCGCCTCGCTCTACAACTCATTTACACAGCCGCTGATACTCATGCTCTCGGTGCCGCTGGCCGTTATAGGCGCGTTCCTCGCGCTGCTGATTACGGGCCAGCAGCTTGATATCATGGCAATGATAGGAATACTGATGGTGCTGGGATTGGTGGCTAAAAACGGAATCCTGCTGATAGATTTTGCAAATCAAAAGAGAGCGGAGGGTTTAAGCCCCAGAGAGGCCCTCATGTACGCGGGCCCCATACGCTTAAGGCCGATTCTGATGACCACATTTGCCATGATAGCGGGGATGCTTCCGCTTGCGCTTGGTTTCGGCGAGTCGGTAATCAGGGCAAAGTCAATGCCGATTGCGGTAATAGGAGGCCTGCTCACATCCACATTCCTGACGCTTGTGCTTATACCGGTGGTGTATGAGTGGGCGGAGGGGAAGAAGAAAAAATAAATTCAGGTTTTAAGTTTCAGGTTTCAGGTTTCAAGTTTCAGGGAACGGCTATAAGAGACAGATTTTAGGTTTCAGGTTGTGGTTGCAGCTAATCCCCCTCTCCCGTATTTGGCTTAATTGGGGAGAGGGACGGGGTGAGGGGTTTTCTATTTTTTACTGCTCCTTCTTTCAATCAGCGAATAACTGCAGCCGCAGTAGTCCTGGCGGTATAGAGCATGGCATTTAGAGAGTGCTATTGATTTTTTGAAGCCGTCTTTCTTTTTAAAATCAGATACATAATACTTAACTCCATATTTGGCGGCGGCTTCTTCTCCCAGGCGGTTTATCAGTTTTGTGTCTTTGTGGGGGGAGATGGTGAGAGTTGTCGCGAAGATTTCTATCCCGAGTTCCTTTGCCTTTTTCGCGGTGTCGTCAAGCCGCATCCTGAAACACACTTCGCATCTTTTGCCGCGCTCCGGCTCGGCGGCGTAAGGCTTGCAGAGTTCAAACCACTCTTTAAGGTCATATGAAACATCTTCTATATTCTCCACAGAGACATCCGCTGAGAGTTTTTTCATGTCTTCCACGCGCTTATAGTACTCATCGCGGGGGTGGATGTTGGGGTTGTAAAAATATGTGACAGGCTCAAAGCCGGCCTCGCGCAGCGCGTTGATGGTGTGAGTGGCATCCGGCGCACAGCAGACATTCAGTAAAATTTTCAATTTAGAAAGCATCCTTTTTATAAGTTTAGAAGACAGAAGACAAAAGTTGAAGAACAAAAAACAAGGTTGTTTTATTTGGTTATAATAACATAACGAATGCCTTATCCGCAGGATTTTTTTAGTTTTCGTAGACGCCTCCCTTTATGGGGGGCGTGTTTTTATAACAACAAAAAACGCGGGCCCTTAAAAGAGCCCGCCTACTTGTCTTACGTTCTAACTTCTGTCTCCTGTCTTCTGTCTTTCTGAACTTGTTCCTTTAACTTCTGTCTTCTGTCTCCTGTCTGTCTTTCGTTTTATTTTGCTTTATTAATTATTAAAGGGAGAGTCTTTTTAGCGGTGTTTTTCGCCGACTCTCCCTTAGCCCTCACCTTGCTTTGGGCTTCAAATAAAATATAGCATAAAAAAAACAGAAAGCAAGTATTTTGAGAGGTTTAATATCGTTTCCTCTCCCATTTTAAGGGGGAGAGGTTAGGTGAGGGGCGTAGTTTTAAGACTTTGAAGACTCCCTCACCCTACCTCTCCCGGAGGGAGAGGAGATAAAAATGCAAAAAAATCCTTGACAAAAGCTGATTAATTGAGTATAAATTAATCACTACTAAAACTATAGAGAAAGTATAGAAGACAGAAGACACGAGACAGAAGTTGAATACAAAACTAGGAGACAAAATGAAAATATCTTACAAAGGTGATTATGCGATCAAGACTGTTATTGCGCTTGCTTCTATATATATAGAAGAGAGTACGCGGCTTGTGAAGATTGATGAGATATCCAAGACACAGGACATACCTAAAAAATTCCTCGAGCAGATACTGCTCCAGCTTAAAAACGCCGGCATTGTAAGAAGCGAGCGCGGGGCGTCCGGCGGGTATGCTTTGAGGAAAGATCCTGCCTCAATAAAACTCGGAGAAATCATAAGGCTGATAGAGGGTACAACAGCCCCCATTGCATGTGTGAGCTGTACGGATTACAAGGCATGTGAGTTTGAGGGCAAGTGCGCGATTAAACCCGTATGGCAGCAGGTGAGGGAAGTTGTTAATTCCATAGTGGACAATATCACGGTACAGGAGCTTGCGGAGAGGCAGTCTGAAATAGACAAAAGCCTCTCCGGAACGATGTCTTTAAAGTTTAAAGGAGGGATGTACTTTTAGTCAGATGTGCGCGAAGCTCTGAAAACGCGCTGAGGTAGTAACGAAGCGCAGTTTGAAGAGTCCCCGAAGGATTATTAATAGAATCATCCTGAGTGGGATAAAACCACAGTTGTAGAACGCAGAACACAGAATACAGAACGAAAAACAAATGCAATCCCCCCTGCCCCCCTTTCCGGGGCAAAGGGGGTGGAAAAGAAAAATAAAAAAAAACACGGAGGTAAGGACAATGGCAGATTACAAATTCAATACGCTTTCGCTTCATGCGGGACACACGCCTGATAAGGAGACAAATTCACGGGCTGTGCCTATTTACCAGACTACTTCTTACGTTTTCAACTCTACGGAACACGCCGCGAATCTTTTTGCTTTAAAGGAATTCGGAAACATTTACACGCGCTTAATGAATCCGACTACTGACGTGCTTGAAAAAAGAATAGCCGCGCTGGAAGGCGGGGTTGCCGGGCTGGCTTTTGCATCCGGCATGGCCGCAATTACTGCGGCTGTGGCGACTATTGCACAGGCAGGCGATGAGATTGTCGCGGCTTCTAACCTTTACGGCGGGACAGTCACTCTGTTTGGCCACACTCTGCCGAGGCTCGGCATAAATGTAAAGTTTGTGGATGCCAAGAACCCGGAAAATTTTAAAAAGGCAATTACGCCCAAGACAAAAGCGCTCTACGCCGAGACTATAGGCAACCCGGAGCTGAACGTACTGGACATTGAGGCTGTGGCAAAAATAGCCCACGAAGCCGGAATTCCGCTCATCATAGACGCGACAGCCACCACTCCTTATCTTCTGCGGCCCATTGACTACGGCGCGGATGTGGTGGTTCACTCGCTTACCAAGTATATCGGCGGCCACGGCACATCGCTTGGCGGGATAATCGTTGACTCGGGGAAATTTAACTGGAACAGCCCTAAGTTTCCGCTGCTCTCACAGCCGGACGCGGCTTACCACAACTTAAACTTCGCGGAAGCGCTCGGCAATCTCGCCTACATTATTAAGGCGCGCGTAGCGTGGCTTAGAGACACAGGCGCGGCGCTCTCGCCCTTTAATTCATTCCTCATAATACAGGGGATTGAGACGCTCTCGCTCAGGGTACAGCGCCACTCTGACAACGCGCTCGCGGTTGCGAAGTATCTGGAGAAGCACCCCAAGATTTCCTGGGTCAATTACCCGAAACTGGAAAAGTCAGAGTCCTATATTCTGGCGCAAAAATACCTGCCAAAAGGCGCGGCAGGCCTGCTCGGGTTCGGTATCAAGGGAGGCGCTGCAGCCGGGGAGAAGTTCATAAACAGTGTAAAACTGCTGTCGCATCTTGCCAACATAGGGGATTCGCGCTCGCTTGTCATACACCCGTGGACCACCACTCACCAGCAGCTCTCTGACAAGGAAAAGAAAGAGGCGGGGATATCAGAGGATTTCATCCGCCTCTCTGTCGGGATTGAGGATGTGGAGGATATAATTAAGGATATAGAGCAGGCTCTGGAATAGAAAGACAAGTTTGGTAAAGCAAGACAGAAGACAA
>CAYGHG010000110.1:0-1539 GCA_964349515.1 uncultured Spirochaetia bacterium | reverse complement strand
AGACAGAAGACAAGAGACAAAAGGAAAGAGAATACAAATTAATCTCGTGTCTTAACTTCTGTCTTTTGTCTTCTGTCTTATTTCAACTTGCTCTTAAGCTTTACTTAAATTTTTATGGTAAATACACGGTTAATTTTGTAGAATAATTTACGCCGCGCTTGAAAGAGGCGGCGTAAATTATTCTTGAAACGGAGAAAGATGGAAAACAGGGAAAAACCAAAGCCTGAAAAGGCTCAGAAGGCGGAAAAACAGCAGGATAAACCTTCTTCGCCCACTGTCGGCGTAGTGGAGACCAAATACTATACCTTTGGCGGGGCTCCAAATGAAATGGTGCTTGAGAGCGGGGAAAGACTCGGGCCGATCACTCTTGCTTATGAAACTTACGGCACACTTAATAAAAATAAAAACAATGCCATACTTATACTGCACGCCTTGTCAGGCAGCGCGCATGCCGCGGGGTACCACTCCTCTGACGACTCAAAACCGGGTTGGTGGGAAGTAATGGTAGGCCCGGGTAAGGCAATGGACACCAACAAATATTTCATAATATGCTCAAACGTAATAGGTTCGTGCTACGGTTCCACAGGGCCTGCCTCGATAAACCCAAAAACAGGCAAACCATACGGGCTTTCTTTTCCGGTTATCACGATACCCGACATGGTAAAGGCGCAGAAATACCTGCTCGACCATCTGGGTGTTGACAAGCTTGTGACCGTAATAGGCGGCTCGATGGGCGGCATGCTCGCCATAGAGTGGACGCTGCAGTTCCCGCAGATACCCGAGTCGGCAATCATCATCGCCTCCTGCGCAGAGCAGTCTGCGCAGGAGATAGCCTTTGATGCCGTCGGAAGGAACGCGATTACCTCTGACCCTGACTTCAATTCGGGAAATTACTATGAAACCGGAAAGAGATTAAAGGGACTCTCGGTCGCGCGCCAGATGGCGCACATTACATATCTTTCCGAAGAGGGAATGGACAAAAAATTCGGGCGCAAACTGCAAAACGGCGGAAAATTCAGTTATAAAGTATTGAACATCGACCCTGCGAAAAACTGCGAGGGCCTTGAGACCTGCTTTGACAGGGAGTTTGCCGTGGAGAGCTATCTGTCATACCAGGGAAACAAGTTTGTGGAGCGCTTTGACGCAAACTCATATCTTTACATCACAAAGGCCATGGACTACTTTGACATAGCCGAAAGATACGGTTCAGGCTCGCTTGCCCGCGCCATGAAGAAGGTGGAGGCAGAGTACCTGCTGATATCATTTACCTCTGACTGGCTCTACTCTTCCACTCAGTCAAAGGCGATAGTGGAAGCCATGAGGGTAAACAACAAGGATGTCACCTACATGGAGATAAAATCGAGCTACGGACACGACGCGTTCCTGCTCGGAAACAAAAATGTCACGGAAAACAAAATACTGACCACGGCGATAAGGAATTTCCTGTCGCACGCGAAGGTGTAGACAGCGGACTCAATGGACTCAGCGGACTCAGCGGACTCAGCGGACTCAGCGGACTCAGCGGACTCAGCGGACTCA
>CAYGHG010000109.1:0-8265 GCA_964349515.1 uncultured Spirochaetia bacterium | reverse complement strand
CCACTAATATATTAATTTTACTTAATTTAAAATTTTCCAAGCTTTTAATAGATTTGTATCCTTTAATAGATACCGAATCTAAATAAATCATTCTTTTCCCCCCTTCTTGCTTGTTTTATTACCTTTATTTTTCATTTTTAATTCTAACTTTTCTATTCTTTTTAAGAGTTTCTGTATGTCTGACTTTTCCGGGTCGGGCAGGTTCGCATGCGCGAGCGATTCTTCGGGGTTTTTTTCATTCTGCCTGACCACCCTGCCCGGTATTCCCACGACAGTTGAGTTGGGGGGCACATTATTAATTACGACTGAACCGGCGCCTATTTTGCAGTTATCACCTATTGTAATGGCACCAAGCACTTTGGCGCCCGCACCGACTACTATATTGCTGCAAAGCGTCGGATGGCGCTTTCCCTTATCCTTGCCCGTACCGCCGAGGGTCACGCCCTGATAAATCAGAACATTGTCGCCGATTTCCGAGGTCTCTCCTATAATCACGCCCATACCGTGGTCAATAAAAAAACCTGACCCTATTTTAGCGGCAGGGTGTATTTCAATTCCTGTAAGAAACCGTGAAAAAGCGGAAATCATTCTGGGAATTAGAGGCAGTTTGATTTTCCACAGCAGATGCGCCAGCCTGTGCAGGATTATTGCGTGAAGGCCGGGGTACATAAACAGCACCTCAATAATATTTTTCGCGGCCGGATCCCTCTTAAATACTATCTTTATATCGTCTATGATTCTCATTATTGCTCCCTTCAGGCAAATCTGCCTGCAAGATAAAATGACCCGGCAACAACAACCACCCCCCCCGCCGCCAGCGTACGCGCGGTTTTAAGGGCGGAAAAATTGTCAGGTTCAATAACATGCTTGATACTGTATCTTACAACAAACTTCTCAAGCTTTTCAATGGCTAAAGCCCGGCGGTTCTCTATCCGCGTCAATACGAGCGTTACCCCCGGCCTTGATGCAATTATTTTTAATATGGCCTCCGCGTCCTTGTCTTCAAGAAGCGAAAAAACCACAACCGCCCTTTTGCCTCCCTGCATTATATCAAGCGTTTCAAAAAGTTTTTCAAAAGCTTCGGCGTTATGCGCGGTTGAGAGATATATTCCGTTTTTCAGTTCAAACCTTGCCCTCACCCTTGTATTTAGTATGCCCTGTTTTACCTTTGCCGCGCTGAAAACATGCCCCTGCTCTTCGAGCACGCACAGCGAGGCAAGCGCAGTCCTTATGTTTTCAAGCTGGACCGGCTCACGCATGACCGTACGCGCCGTCATCCCGCCTTTATAACCAAAATGAGCCGAGCAGCCCCCCTCCCCCGATGACGCGCCCTTAACCGTTATCATGCGCTCTGCGTCGTATATTTTTCCCGGGTGCAGTTTTTCAAGCAGCACTGAAAGTTTTTTATCTTTCAGGTTGTGAACGCAGCGGCCCCTGCCTATTATCTTTTCTTTTTCCAGCAGTATTTTTTTCTTTGTATTGCCCAGATACGCAGTGTGTTCAAGGGATACGGAAGTAAGTATGGACAGTTTTTTTCTTTTATAGTTCACATTTGTGGCGTCAAGCCTGCCGCCGAGGCCTGTTTCTATGACAGCGAAACGCACCTTCAAAGCGCGGAATACGCAGAAAGCGAGCGCTGTCATAAATTCAAAATAGGTGAGTTTAATCTTTGCCGCGGCAAGCTTTTTTTTCAGCTTCAGCCCCTCTCTTACAAACAACCCGGGGCTTATATCTTTGTCATTGATTTTAATTCTTTCACGCGGGTGCTTAAGATGCGGGGATGTATATAACCCCGTTTTAATTCCGTGAGAGGACAAAATGCTTGAAATATATGAACATGCGGACCCTTTGCCGTTGCTGCCCGCGCAGTGTATCACGTCAAAACTGTTTTGCGGGCCGCCAAGCAGGCGCAGGGCTTTTTTTATCCTGCCGAGCGTAAACCTGTATCTGTTTTCGTTGAGCCGGTTTAAAAAGCCTTCAAACGCCGCCGCTTTACTTTGCCGTCTGGTAGCGGTTTTCATCGAGCAGGTCATTTAAAATGCCGGAGAGGGTGTTTTTCATCTCCCGCCTGTCCACTATCATATCTATCATCCCGTGGTCCTGCAAAAACTCCGAACGCTGGAATCCCGGCGGCAGTTTCTGCCTTATGGTCTGTTCTATCACCCTCGGGCCCGCGAACATGATTAGCGCGCCGGGTTCCGCTATGTTTAAGTCCCCGAGCATTGCAAAAGATGCGGTAACACCGCCCCCTGTCGGGTCGGTCAAAACAGAGATATACGGCAGCCTTGCGTCAGCGAGCCTTGATAAAGACGCCGAAATTTTTGCCATCTGCATTAATGACATAATGCCTTCGTGCATCCTCGCCCCGCCGCCTGAAGCGGAAATTGAAACAAACGGGATCTTTTTATCTATAGCAAGCTCTATCGCCGAAGACATTCTCTCGCCCATAACAGACCCGAGAGAGCCCCCCATAAAGAAAAAATCGGTAACGGCAAGCGCCGCTTCCCTTCCGTTTATCTTTCCTGTGCCGGTTATCACCGCTTCGGTCAGGCCGGTCTTCTTTGCCGATTTCCCCATCTTGTCCGCATAATCCGGAAATTTCAGAAAATCTACGGGCCTTACCTCTTCAAATAATTTTTCAAAGGTATTTTCGTCAACGGTGAATTCTATTCTCTTTAACGCCGTTATCCTGTTGTGATTGCCGCACTTGGGGCATACATCCATATTGTCTTCGACTTCTTTTGTCAGGGTTATACCGCCGCACTGGTCGCACTTTGACCATAATCCCTCCGGTATTTTCCCGCCCTCTTTCTGCTCTGTCGCTTTCCTTATAATTGTGTATTTGGGTCTGTGAAACCAGGCCATTTTTCTACCTCACTTTTTTGTTTTGCGCTGAATTCAAGAGTCAGCCGGCGCATATTTTTTATTCAGTATCTCCGCGGCTTTGGGCGCAATTTCAGGGTCAAACTGCGTCCCGCTGCATCTCAATATTTCGCTCACACAGACTTTTACAGGTATCGCCTCCCTGTAGGGCCTTGACGAGGACATCGCGTCAAATGTGTCTGCAATGCTTATTATCCTTGAAAAATACGGTATCTCTCCGCCTTTCAGCCCGTCCGGATAACCGTATCCGTCGTACCGCTCGTGGTGGTGCTTCACTGCGGGTATCAGGGTGTTTAACTGCGGTATCTTTTCCATAATGATAGCCGCATTTACCGGATGCTTTCTTATTTCTTCAAATTCCTCATCCGTCAGCCTTCCGGGTTTCCGGAGTATCGCTTCGTCAACTCCTATCTTTCCTATGTCATGAAAAAGAGCCGCCAGCTTAAGTTTTTCAATCTCGCTTTCTTCCATCCCAAGCCCCTGCGCAATATCCACACTGTATTCGGTCACCCTGTCAGAGTGGCCCCGGGTATAAAGATCCTTTGTCTCAACCGCGGCCGCAAGCGCAGTTACCGTGTTTAAAAACAGGGCCTGCATCCCTTCGTAAAGTTTTGCGTTTTCAATGGCCGTCGCGGCCTGGTTCGACACCGTCTGAAGTATATCCGCGTCTTCTTCATTAAACGGCGCGTCATTTTTTCTGTTTAAAACCTGCAGGACTCCGATAAGCCTCGCTTTTGTATTAATCGGCACAGCCAGCATAGACTTTGTTTTGAAATCAGTTTCTTTATCAGCCTTTTTAAAGCGCCTCGGGTCGTTTTGCGCGTCTGTTACAAGTGCGTACTTTCCTTCCCTCGCCACCCAGCCCGCTATGCCCTGCCCTATGGGAACCCTTATGTGCTTTATTTCTTCCTTTTTCGAGCCCGTTGCCGCTGCAAAGTACAGTTCTGTCCCCTGCGCATTTAACAGCAGGACAGAGGCGGCCTCAGCCTCCAGCAGGTCTGTGGATATTTCAAGTATGCGCTCAAGTATGTTGTCAAGGTGAAGCGTGGAATTGACATAACCTGTGAGCTCTGCCAGGTGCTCAAGCCTGTGAATTTTCTGCCTGTTTTCAAGCATAAGCTGGGCATTTTTTATGATAGCTGAAATATAAGGCGCAAACGAAAGGGTCACATTCATGTCATCCTTGTCGTAATTGCCGCCTTTTTTCTTATTTATCAGTTCAACCACTCCGAGAGTCTCGTCTTCAAACTTAAGCGGCGCGCAGAGTATGTTTCTTGTTTTGTATTTAATCTCTTTGCTTATTTTAGGATGAAATCTTTTATCCTTGGTAACGTCCGGAGTAAGCACCGGCTCGCCTTCCTGCGCGCACCAGCCGGCTATGCCCTCGCCTATTCTGAGGGTATAGTTTTTCAGCTTTTCCGACTTGCTGCCCTTTACCACATCAAATTTCAGGGTTCCGGTGCGCTTGTCCGCAAGCAGCATCGAGCCTGCATCTGACTCTGTAGCTTTCATTATCATTTCAAGGAACTTATCAAGTATGGAATTCAGGTCAAAATCTTTTGCTGTAATGGCGGATATCTGCCGCAATATCATGACTTCATTTTTGAGTTCGGCAAAGGCAGCTTCCCTTTTTGCTGCGGCTGCTTTTTTTACAACCTTTTTAACTGCCTTTTTCTTTGCCTTTGGCATCATTTCCTCGCGGTAAATTTTTTTACAAAACCCTCCGCTTTCTCCATCATCAGCTTTTTTGAAGCCCCGTATTTTTCACAAAGCGAAACAAAAGCGCTGCCTATTATGGCTCCATCAGCATATTTCAATGCTGCGGCAGCCTGAGCAGGCTCCGAAATCCCAAAACCCGCGAAAACAGCCTTTTTAGTCAGTCTTTTAACCCTTTTTACGCCTGCATACGGATTTTTATCCTGACTACCCGAACCGGTTACGCCTTTCAAAAGTATATAATACACAAAGCCCCTTGTTTTTTCTACTATTTTTTTGATTCTGCCGTCCGTGTTGGAGGGCGCGGCAAGATATATCAGATAAAAGCCCTTTTTAAGTGCATATTCATAGAAATCCGGTTCTTCGTCAAAGGGCAGGTCCGGTATTATCGCTCCGTCAAGGCCGGCTTTGAGGCTGTCGTCCACAAATTTTTTCACGCCGTAACTTAGAATAATATTGTAATATGTCATGGCAATCAGAGGGATTTTTACCTCAGCCCGCAATTTTGTTACCAGCTCAAGGGTCTTACTGATATTTACACCCTTTTTAAGAGCGCGCAGGCCCGCCCTCTGTATGGCCGGCCCGTCTGCCACAGGGTCCGAGAAAGGTATACCGAGCTCCACGGCGGAAACGCCGTTTTTCTCCATCATCCGCACAAGCGAATAGGTGGAATCCATATCAGGATCACCCGCCATAAGATAAAAAACTATATGCTTCCCGCCTGTTTTAAGTGTATCAAGCCTGTTCATGAGTGACTCCTAAATTCAAGTTTATAAGACAAAAGACATGAGCCAAAATAAAACTGCTGAGGTTATCAGGTTTCTGTCTTTAGTATTTTTTTTCTTAATGTTTCTCTCTTCAACTTCTGTCTTCTGTCTTTTGTCTTGCTTCTTACTTCGTGCCCCTTTTCATCAGCGTCTCCAAATCCTTATCCCCTCTTCCCGAAACATTGACTATGACTATATCTTTTTTCCTGAGTTTCATCTTCTCAAGATACGCCAGCGCGTGGGAGGATTCAAGAGCCGGTATTATCCCCTCTTCGCGCGAGAGCAGCGAGCAGGCTTTCAGCGCCTCGCTGTCGGTTACGCTGTCATATATGACACGGCCCTCGTCTTTCAGATAGCTGTGCTCCGGCCCTACCCCGGGATAGTCAAGCCCTGCTGATATGGAGTGGGTTTCGCTTATCTGCCCCTCGCTGTCCTGCAGGAGATATGTTTTCGCGCCGTGCAGGACGCCTATGCGGCCTTTTGTCAGGGTGGCGGAATGCCTGCCTGTATTTATGCCGCTTCCCGCAGCCTCTACGCCGTACATTTTTACCCTCCCGTCTTTTATAAAAGGGTAAAACAGCCCCATCGCATTTGAGCCTCCGCCCACACACGCGACAAGATAATCAGGAAGCTTTTTCTCACTTTTTAATATCTGAGCCCGCGCCTCTTTGCCTATTACGGCCTGAAAATCCCTGACCATTTCAGGGTACGGGTGAAAACCGGCCACAGAACCTATTATATAGAAAGTATCGTCCACATTTTTAAGCCAGTCGCGCGTGGCTTCATTCATCGCGTCTTTGAGGGTTTTGCTCCCCGATGTTACGGATATGACATTTGCGCCGAGCATTTTCATCCTGAAAACATTCGGAGCCTGCCTTTTTGTGTCTTCCTCCCCCATATATATTTCGCATTTCATCCCGAACATCGCGGCCACTGTCGCGGTCGCCACTCCGTGCTGCCCCGCGCCGGTCTCGGCTATTATCCTGGTCTTGCCCATCCTTTTTGCCAGAAGTATCTGGCCCATCGTGTTGTTGATTTTATGCGCGCCGGTATGGCACAGATCCTCGCGCTTTAAGTATATCTTAGCGCCGTACCGTTTTGAGAGTTTCGAGGCAAAGTAAAGCGGGGTGGGCCTTCCGACGTACGCTTCAAGATAGTATTTCAGTTCTTTATTGAAATCAGCGTCTTTTTTCGCGGCATAATATTCTTTTTCCAGGCAGTCTATAAGAGTGCGCAGGGTTTCAGGCGCAAATCTGCCGCCGTACCGGCCGAAAAAACCCCGGCTGTCGGGAAGTTTTTTATTTTTCATTTTTTTTACCGCTCCGCCCTTTTAACTTCCATAAACAGGGCCCTCATTTTAAGCCTGCTTTTTTTTCCCTTTTCTTTTTCAACTCCGGAGGAGAGGTCTATCATAGCGGGCTTTACTTTTCTGATTATCTGAAAAACATTTGAGGGCGTTATGCCTCCCGCGAGAATATAAGGCCTTTTAATCTTTGCGAGCAGGCCGTGGTCAAAGTCCTTGCCTGTCCCGCCAAATCCGGATTCGCTGTGAGAGTCAAACAGAAAAGCGTCAACAACTCCGGAATAAACGCGCAGCGCGTTTTTGATGTCTTTCAAGCTTTTTACCCGCACGCCTTTTATTTTTTTATGCGCCTTTACCTTTGCTATTTCAGAGGGGCTCTCATCGCCGTGAAACTGAACCGCGTCAAGGCGGGCTCTTTTAACCGCAGAATTTATTTTTGAGGGTTTCTCATTTACAAACACCCCTGTTTTGATTGTAAAGGGCGAAAGGCACTGCGATATGGCGGCGGCTTTTTCAGGGGTAATCCGCCTCGGGCTCGGGGCAAATACAAATCCTACCGCTGATGCCCCCAGAGACTCGGCGAGAAGCGCGTCGCTTAAATTAGTAATTCCGCATATCTTGACTTTTACCATAATCAGTCACGTCCGTATTTGTTGAGAGCCGCCCTTGTGAACTCACGTATCTGCTTTTCATTTGATTTCATAAGCAGTGTCCCCACAAGCACGCCTTTTATACGCTCGTCCACCATCACGCTTGCGAGGTCGTCAGAACTCATAATGCCGCTCTCGCATATTATTATCCTGTCTTTGGGTATGGCCTTGACCAGTGATTTGACTTTCTGGAGGTTTATCTTAAAAGTCTTCAGGTCGCGCGTGTTGATGCCTATTATTTCAACACCCGTCGCGGCAGCGCGCCTGGCTTCATCATTTGTGGATATCTCAACCACAGGCGTCATCCCGAGCGAGCGGGTTTTCTTTACCAGGTTTCCGAGCTGTCTTTTTTCAAGCACCGAGGCGATTAACAGCACCGCGTCCGCCCTTGCCAGCCTTGATTCATAAATCTGATATTCATCAATTATGAAATCTTTCCTCAGAACAGGCAGGACACTGTGTTTTTTTGCCTCCATTATGTATTCAAGGCTGCCGTCAAAAAATTTCTTGTCTGTCACCACGGAGAGAGCCTTTATTCCCGCGCTCTCATAAATCTTGACCTGCTTGGCTATGTTAACGGCAGCTTTTATAACACCCTTCGAAGGCGACTTTTTCTTTATCTCGCCTATTATGGTAAAAGGGTTGTATTCAAAAACATCCTTAAAGTTTCTGTTAGCCGGCGTCTTGGTTATCTCCTGCAGCAGTTTCTCCACCGGCATTTTCGCGGACTTTGCCTTGACCTCCGCTTTTTTCGCCTTTATGATCTTTCTGAGTATGCTCACTTTATGCCTCCTCTAATTATCAAAGAATTTTTCATCCCTAATTTCAGATATTTACTATACCATAAAACCACACGATTTATAATATCCAAATATTGGTCGTTAGTGTTCGCATTAGTGTGTAATATGATTTCCTCTCCACCTTTAAAGGGGGAGAGGTTAGGTGA
>CAYGHG010000108.1:0-8358 GCA_964349515.1 uncultured Spirochaetia bacterium | reverse complement strand
GCCTGATACCCCTCGACAGTCTTCTCCTCCCTGAAAAAGGTGTGGGAAGTATGAAAAAAAATCAAAGTTAATGGTTTTGCTTTTTTTCTGATATAATATAACAGTAAGAAATAATAATGCGGGGAATATATGGGGAAAAAAATTGCCCGGTTTATCAGCCGTTTTTTCAGTTATCTTAACCCTGATTTATGGATGGTTAAGATTCTTAAACTCTCTGTCGTAAAAGAGCCATCCTCCAGACCCGGGGCTGTCATAGTCCAGATTGACGGGCTCGGGTTCTCTGAGTTTTCTCATGCCATACGCATGGGGGAGCTTCCTTATCTTTCCCGGCTGCTCAAAAAAGGGGGATATACTTCCTCAATGCATTACTCGGGACAGCCTTCAAGTACCGCTTCGGTGCAGGGGGAGCTTTTTTACGGTGTGAAAATGTGCGTTCCGGCATTCAGCTTCAAAGACAAAAAAACAGGCAGGGTATTTCGCATGCTTGTGCCCGACGACGCTGATGCAGTGGAAAAAAGAATCAGAAACAAGGGCAAAGCCCTGTTAAAAGGCGGCAGTTCATACGGTAATATGTTCACGGGCGGGGCCGCAGAACCCCGTTTTTGCGTGTCGTCGGCAGGGTGGGGAGGGCTGTTTGGAAAGACAACACCTGCGGGAGTCGCGGTTTTCATACTGATGCACCTGCATGTGCTGATTCGCGCGGCGCTCCTGGTAATAGTGGAATTTTTTCTCGGGCTTTATGACGTGGTTAGGGGCGTAATCTCGGGAAAAAATTTCATTTATGAAATTTCTTACATACCATCACGCGTCATAGCCTGCGCCATGGTCAGGGAAGCATCGGGCATAGCCTCGAAAATCGACATACTGCGCGGCATGCCCGTCATACACATGAACCTGATGGCATACGACGAGCAGGCGCATCACAGGGGGCCGAAGTCGCGCTTTGCCCACTGGTCGCTGAGGGCGGTTGACAGCCTTATACGCATAGTACACAAGGCAGCGCTTAACTCTGACAAGAGGGATTATCAGCTGTTTGTATACTCAGACCACGGCCAGGAAGAAAGTGTTTATTACAAAACAGAATACGGCCGGAGCGTTCAGGAGGCTGTGAATGAAGTTCTGAAAAAAGAGAGCATAGAGGCCCGGTTTAAGGAGGCAAAGGAGCATCATAGAGGCGAACTCATGCGGGAAGCACCAAGGAGATTAAGTACTGATGACAGCGAAGAATCATATCCGACGGCCGTTGTGACTTCGCAGGGGGATGCAGGCCATATATATCCTGAGGTAAAGCTGACAACTAAACAGAAACACAGGATTGCAGCGCGTCTTGTAAAAGACGCCAAGCTGCCTCTTGTCATGATTTCAAAAGGGAACAAAGGGGCTTATGTATGGACGCATGAAGGCAGATTTTCACTGCCGAGGGACGCCGCGCGTGTTTTTGGAGAATGGCATCCTTTTGCCCGTGAAACCGCGCGGGATCTTGTGAAATTGTGCATGCATAGTGATTGCGGCGAAATAGTATTCTCGGGCTTCAGAAAGCACGCGCCGACAATTACTTTTTATGAAGAGCGCGGCAGCCACGGCGGGCCGGGGCCGTGCGAATCAACCGGGTTTATGATGTTTCCGCCGGGATACGATCATAATATTACCGGGAAATCGTATACAAAAGAGATAAGAGAGGCGGTTTTTAGATCGCTAAAAACCGGAAATGCGGCACGAAAGGCGGGGCGTGATTCAAGAACAAAAGATATAAATCTCAAAATAATGAGTTACAACATACACGCCTGCAGGGGCAGGGATGGAAAAGAAGACCCGGCGAGAATAGCCGCTGTAATAGCCGCTCATAATCCTGACATAATATGCCTGCAGGAAGCGGATGAGACGGAAAAGTCAAGGCACGCTGAAGAGATCGCGGGTATTTTGAAAGTAAACCATCATTATCATTCCAGCGTGCTGCTCCGCAGGGGAAACCACGGCAATGCGGTTTTGAGCAGGTTTGAAATGAAGCTCAAAAAAAAGGGCAGCCTGCCGAACCTTATTAATACGCCGCTTCTTGAAAAACGGGGTGCCATCTGGGTTGAGGTAAAAGCTGACGGCAATAAGGTGCAGGTTATTAATACGCACCTAAGCCTTTTTCCGCCCGAGGGGTATATGCAGGCGAGGCATCTGATGTCTGATGAGTGGGCCGGTTCGCCGGATTGCAGGGGGCCTGTTATTCTTTGCGGGGATTTTAATTCGCTGAGCAATTCGCGCATATGCAGGCTGATAGAAAAAAAGTTTCACAGCATACACTTTCACGTCCCGGGCAGGGCGCATCTAAAATCATTTCCGAGTGTGTTTCCGCTCGGGATGGTGGATCACATATTTTTAAGCCGCGGCATAAAAGCCGTGAAAATAGAACTGCCTTCCGGCAGGGCTGAAAAACAGGCCTCTGACCACCTTCCGCTGACCGCCGTGGTCAGAGTAACCGCCGGGTGAGGATGAGAGGGCGTTAAGAGTTTTAAAAATAAGCACTTTGATGCTGTCCTGTCGCCTCAAAAACGGAGAGAAAATTATGGAAAATCTGGTACCGGATACTGTCAGGTCTTGACATAAGAGAGGGATGAGTTTAGTATATCAAAAAACGGAGGTGGTATATGAAGATAAGATACCTTATATTCATTCTGGCCTGTGTTGTATTGTATTCGTGTACTAAAATTAAAGAGCCTACAAAACCCGCGGAGCTTTCCGCAACTGCCACTCTGACAGCCACTGAGAATTCAACAGGCACTCAGACTGTCACTGTGACAGCCACTCATACGCAGACTGCTTCGGAGAGCGCGACTCATACTGCTACAGCGACAGTCACGCCGACACACACGGCAACTTCAACTCCGACACAGCTTATAATAGTGATAGAGGCTGTTTCGGGCTACAGGCAGTGGTCTGACGGCTCTTATGCCTGCAGTTGTGCTGAATACCTGTCACCTTCGGCTCCGTACTGCTATGCAGGAGTAACGGGGGACGGGCCTTACAAAATTCAGATCGGAACTGATATCATAAGGGTATGGTGTGATATGACAAGGCAGGGCGGGGGCTGGACCCTGGTTTTGCTGAATTCACCTTACGTAACGCCTCCGCAACCCTCCTGGGCGGAACTGGTAAACGAAGAAAATATTTCAGGCAGCATGACGTCCGGGCTTAACTCTTTTGACCAGTTTTTGGGTGTGAAGTACTGGAATTCGCTCGGGTCAACTCTTATGCTTGAGGCAGGCAGTTCCGCTAATAATATTTCTCACAGGGCGTCATATACTTTCACACTTGATGCCGCGAATAGTTTCAGGATTTTTCTTTCGGATGAAAGCATACTCATTAACGCGGGCGGAACGGCGTCTCCGGGGCTTTATACATATAGTAATGGCGCAAAATTATCATCGAGGGACGCAGATAATGATGCAAGGAGCGCCGGAAACTGCTGCACGCTGTATGGCAATACGGCATGGTGGAACCTGAATTGCTGGTCCGGCAGCTTTTGGGGCGGAGGTACTTCGGGTTCATTGCAAAACGCAGCCTACTGGAGCGGGGCTACAACAGAATATTTTGCATGGGGCGCTATGTGGGTGAGGTAAAAGCAGTGCAAACAGCCGGTAACAAGCAATTTTTTAACTTTGAGTTGTTATTGTTTTTTTTATGTTTTGTTTGTTTATTGTTTTGTTGTGACTCGGTTCATGCACAGTCAAGAAAACCGTCTATAACAGCAACAGTTGTTGTTTCAGTGCCGTCAGCTGCTGCTACTAAGGCTGAAGCTGAAAGGTGGAAAAAGACGCTTTTTGCAGTTGTAAAGGAATGCCGTGAGAACAGCTCGGCTCTTTCTGCGGCAATTGAAGTAAACAAAAGGGGCAGGACAGAGCTGGTGCCTGAGTATCAGGAAATGTACATCGAGGGCAGGGAAAGCAGAGTAGTTGAGAAGAAGACATATCCTGATTGGTGCAACAGCATAACGATAAAAAGAAAAGCGCTGAAAGAGTTTTTCAGGAAACGAAAAGCTATGTATAAAACCGGGACTGTTGAGGTAAAAAAAATGGATGAGCTTGAATACGAGCTCAAGAACGCCGGTGTTTTAAGCGAAGGAGAACCGGTAAAGAGCATAAGTTTTAAGGATTGTGAAAAAGCAAGGAAGTTATTTGATGATATTGCCTTATTTTTAATCGAAAAAACAGGGGATTAATTCCCGGACAAGGATTAATAAATGATTTCAAGTAATCCTCTAAACAGGCTTGAAGCTGTAAATGCCAGGCTTAAAAATCTCGGCATAACAGAAGCTGACATAGATGAGCAGTTTATTCGCGCAGGCGGCAAGGGCGGGCAGAATGTAAACAAGGTCGAAACCGCCGTCCGTATAAAGTGCGCCAGGGCAGGAGAAGAAGTAAAGTGCATGGAAGAGCGCAGCCAGATGCTCAACCGCATACGGGCGAGGGAAATACTCGCTGGACGCATAGAGGAAAAGGCGGCAAAGGCGCTGCAGCAGGCAAGGGCAGAGGCGCTCAGGCTGAGAAAGCTGAAAGCGGGAAGGCCAAAGGCTGTGAAACGGAAGATTTTAAAAGATAAGAGAATCAGATCAAAGGTCAAGCGGGACAGAAAATACATGGGTGAAGATTAAGTACAATTAAAAAAGGGCGGCAGTTTCAATAAGGCTTGGATAAGAAGGATGGGGGTGTTGTGGTGAAGGTATATTTTTTCAGGCACGGTAAGGCTTTACGCGGCGGTGATGACGCACTTCGGGAACTGTCTATAGAGGGCAGGGAGGAAACAGCGCGGGCGGCTAAATTGCTTGCGCAGGCTGGGGTAAGCGGGATAAGCCGGATTTACCATAGCGGACTGGTACGTTCCGTGCAGACGGCTGAGATAATAGCAGCAGAAGTTCCGCCGGCAGAGGGGCTTGTGCAGATGGAGCAGATCACGCCCTTTGATCAGCCGGAATATTGCGCGTCCTTATTAATAGATTTAGATGTTGATGTAATCATAGCAGGCCACGAACCCCACCTATCACATACAGCATCTTTTCTAATGAGCGGTTACATAGACGCTGTTTCCATCAAATTCAATTATTCCGGGGCCATTTGCCTTGAAAAAAGCAAAAACAAGCAATGGTATATAGTGCCGATCGGCGGGTTTGAATGACCTTATCGCAACAACTGGGACCTGGTCCCAGTTGTTGCGATAAGGAATAGATATTTTGTAAGATTTAATAATTCAATCATAAATCGACAACATATCATCAAAAATTGACATTTCTGATTTCTTGGTGTATAATCCATCATATTTAAAATACACTGAAAGGCGGCATAGAAAATGCTTAATAAGAGTAAAACGAAAAAGGAAGGTAAAACACAGATGAAAAATCTCGTGGTATCGGCGATGAAAGAAAATTACTACACTGCTTCGGCGCTTGTTGTGAATCATCTTAAAGATGCTGACATTGCAATCGGGACGGCGGACAGGATTCACGAAGAACTCGCTGTTTTTGAAGGCAAAGCTTATGCTGCTTATTACATAATCGGAGTAAGGTTAAAAAAGGATTACGAAGAAGAGATATATGAAGTCCTGAAAAAACTCTCAGCAGGCGGAAAGATCATCAGGTGGTATCTGATGGACGACAGGATGGAAGCTTCTAAGAAATATGCCGAGCTGCTCAAACCGTTCGTGCGGACCGTCAGCGAAAAGGATTCTATTACCGCTGCCATGATAAGGGATTTTAAAATCACAGGGGAGGATTCAAAACGTCTTAATGAACTATATGAGCTTTGCGAAAAATGTGACGGGGACCCTGTCGGCAAAGCTTACAGGGATGCTGATGAGAATATCAGGGAACTCTATGACTATATACGAAGCACGAAGGTCAATTACTGGAAATGGCATGTGGGCAGGCATGAAGTGTTTTTTGAGATGATAAACAGGCTTGCATTTAATACTGTTACCGAATCTGACATAAATACATCTGTGACGGAAGACGATGACGCGTACCTTACAGGAAACAGCCGGGTTATCACGGAACTCAGGGAAAAAATACAAATTGTAGCCCCGTTTTCCGCGCCTGTGCTAATTTACGGACAGACCGGAGCGGGTAAGGATGTGGCGGCAAAGCTGATTCACCAGGCGAGCGGAAGGAGGGGGAATTATCTATTCATAAACTGCGCCGGTCTTTCAAAAGACCTGCTTGAGTCGGAACTTTTCGGATATAAAGGAGGCGCATTTACAGGCTCAAAAAAAGATGATCAGCCGGGGCTGCTTGAATATGCGGACGGCGGGACTCTCTTTCTTGACGAGATAGCCTCTATGAACATGGACGTGCAGTCAAAATTGCTGAAATTCCTGGATGATTTCAGATACAGGCCTGTCGGAGGCGGCGAGGCAAAAAAAGCTGATGTCAGGATAATAACCGCTTCGAACGTAAGACTTACAGAATGCGTCAAAAACGGCACGTTCAGAAGAGACCTTTACTACAGGATATCAGGAGTGGAGCTCAAAGTCCCGTCCTTGAAGGAAAGAAAAGAGGACATAGAAGAGTTAGCCAGAGTATTTGTTTACAGGAATTATAAAAGCGGGCACAATCGCATACTTCTCAATAAGGAGGAGTTTGAAATACTGGAGTCCTATGACTGGCCGGGAAATGCCCGCCAGCTCAAAAAGTTTCTTACGCGCGCCATGATATTTAACAAGAGAGGCGCTGCGATGAAGGGCCTGCTTGCTGAAATGGCGGCAGAAGACCCGGGTAATGACGCGGAAACAGCCGGTCTGCCGGGTGAGGGAGAGGTAATGACCATTGCTGAGGCTGAAAAGATGGCGATAACAGCCGCGCTGAAGGCCGCGGGTTATAATAAGACAAAGGCAAAGGATATGCTGGGTATAGGTTCGGTAAATACCCTGAAGGCAAAAATGGAGCAGTACGGCATAGGTGAAGAACCGAAATAAAAAAAGGAGGCACGGTGTGGCGGAAAAGAAATTACTTTTCGCGGTTTTGTTTTTGGCCTTGTTTTACATGACCGTGCCTGCCTCTGACGCGGACGAACAGGAGTTTTTTGTTTATGACGATTCTATGGAAAAAGGCGATCCTGAGGATATATGGCTCACATACGACATGGAGCCGGGGGAGAAAGAAGACGCTCCTTCTGGCATAAGAAAGCAAATATGCGATTTTGCGATGACATATATGGGGACGCCCTATATAAGCGGAGGTAAAACTCCCAAGCCGGGTTTTGACTGTTCGGGGCTCATACAGTATGTATTCCATAAAAAGGGCATAAATCTTGAAGCCTATTCTCGCAGGCAGTTTGAGCAGGGCGCTGTAAAGAGTGTCAGGGACATGGAGCCCGGGGACGTGGTATTTTTTCAGGTGTATTCAGCAGGCAGGTTCGGGGAGGGAAAGGCTCTCAACAAAATCACAAAACACATAAAAACAAACCCGACGCATGTGGGTATATATCTGGGCAACGGAATATTCATACACGCGCCGTCAAAAGGGCAGGTGGTAAAAAAATCAGACTTAAGAAAACCGTTCTGGGCGTCGCACATCATAGGGGTAAGGGATTACACCGCGCCGAGAAGCGCCTGGAACGCCCCGAAAACGAGGGTAAGGGTGGAGGCGGCGTCAAAGGCGGCGGAAAATGGGAAGGCAAAGGCCTTAAAAGCAGCGAAAAAGGCAAAGAGTGCGTTTAAGGCGGCGGTGAAGGAGCTTGTGAGCGAGTAGGGAGGCGAGTTATGGAAGATGAAAAGCGGAAAATACTTTATTCTGTTGTAAAGGAAGTCAATGGAGTTTATTTTATTATAATACCTTTATTTTTAATTGTGATTGTAAACATGAATATTTTAGTATTTCAGAAACCGCAAAGTTTTTCGGGTGAGGGCAGTCTATTTATCTTTATAAATATACTTTATCTAATGGTGATAGTTTGGTTTATTAATCCTCTGGCAGGTGTCTTTGTTGAGTTTCATGGAGCGTCCAGAATGAATTCGGGTTTAATACAAGTAATCATTACACTACTTTTATTTATATTCTTTTTTTGGTCTCTGTTCAGAAGTCGGATTATTGGAAATGACAATACCTATACTGTATTTTTTTTAACCAGTTTGGCACTGGTTTTTGTATTTGTACTGTCGGTCCTGCGTATAATAAGAAAAAACGGTGTCGCAATATCTTTTTTTGGAATTTGCAAAAAAGAACTTGAAGCTCTGGAGGAGCCGGCTAATGTTAGAAATATTGCTTCTGATCAAGAAAATAGGGCTTTATTAGATGAGAGAATTCAGAAGTTTATAGATTACAGCTTAAGTGTTCAGCGACAATTATAATTCCCTGCTAACGACAATTATTTTTCCCTGTTT
>CAYGHG010000107.1:0-8444 GCA_964349515.1 uncultured Spirochaetia bacterium | reverse complement strand
AAGTAAATTAGAACTTTACGAAAGTTGCTAAAAAATCTACAAAAGCCTTGACTGGAAGCGCTTTTGCTGATAAAATATTTATAGTTTTAAGGCGGAAAATACAAAATATGAGGGGCCGATGGCTTCGATAAAGGAAAAACTGAGGAGTATATATGTGATTTTTATACTTTTTTATGCTTTTCCTTTGTTTGGCTCCAATTTTGGAACCACTACAGCCGAATTTCTGAAGATAAAACCGGAAGCGTCTGCCGCAGGTATGGGTGAAGCCTACAGTGCGATAGCCTCGGGAACCGGGGCGCTGACCTACAATCCGGCGGGGCTGGGAGCTCTTGACAGGTCGGAGATAACCGGAACAGGAATTCTATGGTTTAACGGAATAAATATGGCACATATAGCAGGCGCTGTAAGCTTAGAGCAGGGGCTCGGCGTAGGTGCAGGGTTACTGTGGATTGATTACGGCTCTTTTAATTCAACCGGTATCAGCACTATAGAATCGGTGGAGCTGAAAAACGGGGTGCTGACCCTCGGATTTGGTAAAAGCATAGGCGAATCCATACACCTCGGGCTTGGCGCGAAAGTGCTCTATGAAAGTTTCATGGGAGACAGCAGCGTCGGGTTTTCTTTTGACGCCGGAGCGCTCTTTAACATAATTGACAGGAACTTAAACGCGGCTGTAACTGCGAAAAACCTCGGGCTGATGTTTGGCGTAAGCGATATGCTGCCGATGGAGCTTTCCGCCGGGCTTGCTTTCAGGCTTTTTAACGGAAGGTATGACTATCTGAACGTATGCCTGGATGTGTCAAAAGTTTTAACCACTGATAATCTATTCTTTGGCGCAGGCGTTGAGGGGACGCTTTTTAACGCAGTTTCGCTGAGGCTCGGCTTCCGTTATAACAACGCGCTTGACCTTGAAAGCGCATCTTTTTCCGACATCGCTTCAATGATGAATTTATCTGCGGGCGCCGGAATTGTAATCGGAGATTCAATGGCGCTTGATTACTCGCTTACGCCTATGGGCGACCTGGGCACGGTGCAGCGGATCGGGTTGAGGTTTATGTTCGGTGAATCGCACTATGAAAACATGATGGCGGAGAAAAACGCGAGGGTGGAGCCAAAAGCCATAGAGGTGCCTGATATACGCATTGAAGACGGCAGGATAGAGCAGGTTTCATTCAAACCGAATGTGCCGAACGAAAATGTAAAAGAGTGGAGCCTCTCCATCAAAACGTCGGACGGCAGGATAGTAAAGACTTTCAGCGGCGTGGGAGAAGTGCCGAAAAACCTCTCTTGGGACGGCACAGATTCATTTGGCAAAATAACAAGGGCGGACGCAAATTATATTTTTGATTTTAAGGCTAAAGACATGGACAATCAGATAATTAAAACAGTGGGCCAGATTGTCCAGCCCAAGAAACTTACGTTCATTGATATTAAGGATGAGAGATACATACCGGCCAAAAACAAAGAGATGCTTGTGGCGCCCGTGACTCTGCTGGTGTCATCCGACGCGGAAGAGAGAAAAATGGTGCCGTTTGTTATGGAAAACGACAAAATCCGCGACGTGAAGTCATGGTCTTTTGAGATTTTTGACAAGGCAGGCAGGCAGCTCAAAAGGTTTGAAGGGGACAGGTCAATACCCTCCTATCTGGTCTGGGACGGCAAGGACTCGGCAGGCAGGTTTGTTGACAACCTGAAAGAGTGCAGGTATGAGCTGACTGTAAACGGGACAGACGGCAAAGAGTCCAAAATTACAAAGAAAAAGGTAATAAAGAACCCGTTTATAATATCTTCGCAGTCAAAGAAACTCAAACTGATGAAAAAGATATATTACGAACATGATTCTTTTGCGCTCAGGCCTGAAATGGAAGATCGCATAAAAGAAATAGCCGCGGAAATAAAGTCGAGCAGGAATGTTCAGGTTTACATACAGGGGCATGCCAGCAATGAAGGGGACAGGACGAGAAATGTCCTGCTCTCGCGTGAGCGCGCCAAGGCAGTGCTGAGGCAGCTCGTGGAAAAGTACGGCGTATCGCCGCTTTCCATCACAACCGTGGGCTATGGCGCCGACGTGCCGGCATCCACGGGAAAGACAGATGAGGCAAAACAGATGAACAGGAGAGTTGAAATACTGATAATGGGAGAACAGCAGTAAATGAAAAAAATAATATTGTACGCTGCAGCCGCCTGCCTGGCGGTTGTGGCCATGTCCTGCGGCGGAAGAGGCGCGCCTTCCGGGGCTGAGAACCCTGAGCGCATATTTAACCTTGCGACGGAAGCCATGGTGAAAGGCGAGGATGCCGCCGCCATAGAACTCTATTACAAAATAGTCGAGAACTATCCTGCTTTTAAAAAGGAATACAGGGCTGACGCCGTATTCAGGCTGGGAAGCCTGCTGTACAAGGCGGAGCGTTACGACGAGGCTGAAAAAATATTTGATATGTTTATCGTGAAGCACAAGGGGCACAAAGGGGTAAAAAAAGCTTATGAGATGCTTCTGACCATCAGCGTTTCCGTGACAAAAAACAGCGCCAAAGCCGCAAAACTCAAGGCTGAATACTCAAAACTTTTCGGGGACCCGGAAAAAATAAAGTCAATAGAACGTACCATGACAATGCTTGAGGACAAGCCCAAAATGGCGGGCAAATTTGCCGAGGTGCTTTCGCTGGAAGTAAAAGATATAGAAGCGTCAACCGTCAGGGAAGCGGCTGATTTTGACAGAGAATTTTTCCCGGTCATAAACGCCCGTTCAGACTCGGCAAAGTCCCATGACAACAAAAAAACAGTTCTGCGCAAAAAATACAATAAAAAATATTACCTTTTTCTAAAGGATAACGCGTCTAATAAAGAGAGGCGTCTGAAAGGAACGTTGAATGCGGTTTCGCCGCAGTGGTCGTGGGACGGCAGGCTTATTTCATACACCGTGCTGAATCCCGAAAAGAGGGAGCGTTCTGTGGTGTTATATGACATTGCCGCGCAAAAAGCAAAGGTGCTTTTTTCAGCTTCGGGAATACAGAGGCTCACGGCTTTTTCGCCGGACGGCTCAAAAGTGGCGTTTTATTACCGCGACCGGCTGTGGCTGGTGTCGGCAAAGAGTTATTCTGTGGGGCTTCTGACAGATAAGGTGACAGAAAAGAACGCGTCTTTAATGGCCTGGTCCGGGGACGGCAGCATGATACTCTCCGGCAGCGGTGAAGGCGGTTACAGGATATACAGGCTTGCAAGGCGCGAGTTTATAATAACCAAATAGGAGGATGAAAAATGAAAAGAATAAGACAAGCGGCTTTTTGGCCGGCCATAGTTTTGCTTATTACCCTTGCGGCGGGGGCATACGGGTCAAACACCTCTGATTTTGAAAGGGCGGTGGAACTTGACCGCAACAGCGTAATCAAAAGGTTTAATCTGGGTTTCGCCTACTATAATGACGGGAACTATGACAGGGCGATAGATACGCTCAGGCAGACGCTTGATATGAACAGGGATGACAGGGAGTCGCACGCAAAAGTTGACGCCAGCGCGGCGCAGATTCTCGGGATAATATTTTTTAATTTCAAGAACAATGACGATGAGGCAATCAGATATTTTAAGAGGGTGATAGAGCTTAACCCGGCTGACGGCGACAACCACTACTTTGCGGGGCTTGCGAGCCTGAGAAAAGGAAGGGAAGACGACGCGCTTGAGTTTTTTCTCGAAGCCATCAAAAATAATACCGAAAACAGGGCTGACGCCAATTTCAGGATAGGCCAGATATACTACCGCAAGAATCTGTTTGGCGACGCCATAAAGAGCCTTGAGAGCGCCGTAAAGGATAAGCCGAAACACGTAGAGGCGAGGGAAATACTGGGGATTATTTACCATAAGAGAAACGATACGGCCAAAGCGGTATCAAATCTGACAGAGGTGATAAAAGCATCGCCTGACAATTTCAACGCACATTACCTGCTCGGGCTTAATTATTACAAACAGAAAGAGTATGACAAGATGATAAGCGCGTATAAAAAAGCTATTTCCATAAACCCGAGATTCGCCGACGCTTATTACAACCTGGGCATGGCTTACTCCTACAGGAATATGTATGAGGAGGCGATAACCGAGCTTGAGACAGCGAAGAAACTGAACCCTTCCGACGCGGCCACTTTTTCGCTGCTCGCACAGATAAAGACAAATGCTTTTAACTACCGCTTAAGCCAGGGCACGACCTTTTTTGCGGATGACAAACTGCTTGAGGCGAAAAATGAGTTTGAGCTGGCAATAAAAGCCAACCCTGACAGTTCCGAGGCAAGGCGCTACCTGGAAAAGACGAATGAAGCCATAAGAAAGGCTGTCCCTGAAAGACTGACTGCCGCAAAAAAAGCTTTTGAAGCAAAAAATTACTCCGAGGCTTATAACAACTGGAATTTTGCGGCACAGGCCGACCCCGGCAACGGCGAGGCGCGGGAGGGTTTGAGAAAGATAGAAGACAACTTAAATGCCCTGATTTCCGCTAAAGAAAAGCTGGCTTCCGCGCTTGCGGCGGAGGGAAATTTTGACGGAGCTATTGAGACATATAATGAAATAATTTCTGTGGCCAAAGGAACGAAAAAAGAGGCGGTGAGAGAAAAGGCAGCCGCGTTAAAAACAAAGCAAAGGACAAGGGTCAACGCCGTAATTGCCTCCGGAGACAAACTTTTTGCGGAAAAGGATTATAAAAACGCGCTGGCAAAGTATGCCGCGGCTTTGAAAATTGACGAAAAAAATTCAAAGGCATTAAACGGCATAACCAGGGTTAATTCCAAGATTGAGGAAGACAAGGAAAGGTTTATGCAGCTCGGCAAACAGAACAGAGGCACGGATAACGATAAGGCTGTGCTCTATTTCAGGCGGGTGATAGCGCTTGACCCGGGCAATGAAGAGGCAAATAGAAATCTTGAGCAGCTGACAGGCAGCCGCTCCAAAGCGGCCATAAACGAAAAAGAGGTAAAAACCCTATACTACGAGGGTGTTGACAAATATGTGAACGGCGAAATAGACAAGTCCATAGAGATATGGGAGCGGGTATTAAAACTGGACCCTGCACACGCCGAGGCGAATAATAATATCAAAAGGGCGCGCGCCAAACTGGCCGCCATCAAGTCCCTCGGAAAATAAGCAAAGGCGGTAAAATTGAAGATAACAATTTATGATGTTGCAAAAAAAGCCGGCGTCTCTATTTCCACGGCTTCAAAGGCTTTAAACGACAGGCGCGACGTGGGAGACGCCACAAAGGAAAAAATCAGGGAAATTGCAAAAGAGATGAATTACGAGCCCTCCCATTTCGCACGCGCGCTTGCAATGCGCAAAACGGAAAACATAGGTGTAATAACGGTGCGCTATTACGGCTCCCCTATGATTACAAACCCTTTTTATTCAAGGATAATAGAAGGTATAGAAGAGCGCTTAATCAGCAACAACCTCAATCTTGTGACAAATGTCCTGACAGGCGAGCAGGTTGAAAAAATGGAAATGCCAAAAATGATAAAGGAAAAGAGCGCGGACGGCGTGATACTTTTGGGGTATATGCCGGACGAGTTTGTAGAAATCGTAGCCTCAAAGGGCGTGCCGGTGGTTATGGTGGACAACTATTACAGGAACAGCGGTATTACCTCTATTACCACGGATGATGTCAGCGGCGCCGTGCAGGCAGTTTCAAAGCTGATAGAGACAGGCCATAAAAGGATAGCCTACATTTCAGGGCCCTCGCGCAGGCGCAGTTTTAAGCTGCGCGGCGAAGGTTATGCAAAGGCACTGGCTGAAGCAGGCATGGATTTTGACCCTTCGCTTGCGGTTTATAACGAATCGGAAGACAGAAGCTTTGACTGGATGAAAAAGATTCTTGACGGGCAGAAGCCTGACGCTGTATTTGCCTGCAACGATGTGACGGCTATACTCGCTATAAATATGCTCAGGGAAGCCGGGCTTTCGGTTCCAAATGACATCAGCGTCGTAGGGTTTGACAATATTGAGCTCTCCCAGCATTTTATCCCGGCTATTTCAACCGTTGACATAAACAAGGAAGCGATGGGTTTAAAGGCCGCGGATATGCTGTTAGAATATGTAAATACCAAACAAAACAGGGCGGAAAAGATAGTATTTCCCGTCAATCTCATTGTGCGCGAATCCCTGAAACCAAGGACATAAGCAGCTTAAACTACCCCGGGAGTATTTATGATTAATATTAAAAGATTAAACGCTTCAACACTTGCTTTCTACTCGGCATGTCTGTTTGCCTTTTTTTCACCGGTCTCAATAACACTGGCTGAGATTTTTTTTCTTTTGTCCCTTGCCGCCGCGCTTTACTGCGCGGCGCGTGAAAAAGGGGGGATAGCACGTTTTTTTGCGCTTCCGGCCGCCGCTGCAGTGGCTGTTTTCTGCGCATGGCACATAATAGCAGCTGCCATGGGGGTTGACCCGGCGCGCAGCCTGAAAGACGCTCGCAAGATTTATCTTTTACTCGCGATGTTTTCCACGGCATTTATTCTCGCTCAAAAGGGCAGGCTGCTTCCCGTTCTTGGGTTTTATGCCGCGGGCTCGGCTTTTGTGGGGCTCTATGCTTCGATTACAACGATAGCGTTCAGGTTTGTCAAAGGGGAGGCGGGTTTCAGGGCATCTTCTTTTTCCGGCAACCATATGCACGCAGGCGGAATGCTTATGATGGGCGTTGTCCTGCTTGCGGGTATTGCGGTTTATTATCTGCTGAAAAAAGAAAACAGGGCGGCCCTGCTTTTCGGCGCCGCTTCGCTTGTGTCTGCTTTGGGGCTGCTCTTTACTTTTACGAGGGGCTCCTGGCTGGGCGCTGCCGCCGGCCTTTTGATTCTTGCGGTTTTTGCCGACAGGAGGCTGCTTATCGCGCTGCTTGTGGCCGGCATCATCCTTTTCTTTGGGCTTAAAGACACGCAGTTTGGACAAAGAGCTGCAGACTCATTTAACCCCAAACAGGGCTCCTCGGCGGGAGAGAGGCTCTATATGTGGAAGGCAGGCATAGACATAGTAAAGGACAACCCTCTGACAGGAATAGGGACCGGCGCGCTGGAAAAAGTTTATCCGGATTACAGGTATCCTGAGGCGGTTGAAATGAACGCGGGCCACGTCCACAATAATTTCATACAGGCCGCGGTAATTAGCGGGATTCCGGGCCTGGTATTTTTGCTGTTTCTTTTTGTTTCGATATTTGCAGGTTTTGTAAAGGCCCTAAAGAAGGCCTCAAAAGAAACAAAGCCCCTGATTTACGCCTTTATAGCCGTGGTTGCTGCGTTTTTCGTAAACGGTTTTTTTGAATACAATCTTTTTTCTTCGCAGGTGGCGCTGATGCTGTGGATGCTCACAGGAGCCGGATTTGCGGCGGCGGGGTTAGATGAAGAAAATTGATTTAAAAAAAGTACGCAGGGTTCTTGTAATCAGGCCGCGTGCGATAGGGGACGTAATTCTCACAACGCCGTTTATAAGGGCGCTCAGAAAGGCCCTGCCTAATGCGGTGATTGATTTTATGGCAGAACCCTTTACAGCGCCGGTTCTTGAAGGCAATCCTTACATAAATGAAGTGATAATACTGGAGCGCCACAGAAACCCGAAAAGGGAACAGCCTGCGGTTAAACTGCTGAGAAAAAATGAGTTGAAAAAGGAAAACCCATTTGTAAGAATGATTAAAGCGGTTTCTTTTTATGTAAAGATATGGAAAAAGAGATATGACCTTGTCTTTGACCTGTGGGGAAATACAAGAACCGCGGGTATAACCCTTTTTTCAGGCGCAAGATACAGGCTGGGTTTTGATTTCAGGGTAAGGAAGTACTGTTACAATACAGCCGTAAAGCGCGTTCATAAGGCGAAGTACAATGTTTGGTTTCACATGGATCTTTTAAAGGCCGCGGGAATACCTGACGACGGCGAACAGACCGACTTTTTTACGTCAGAAAAAGATGAAAAGTTCGCGGAAGAGTTCTTTAAAAACGAAGGAATAAACGGACGGGTCATAGGTTTAAACGGGCTGGGCTCCTGGTCCGCGAAGAGATGGCCGGCTGCCGGGTTTGCCGCGCTTGCGGATCTTTTTGCAGAAAAAATGTCGGACGCAAGGCTTCTGATTATATGGGGGCCGGGTGAGCGCGCTCTTGCCGACGAGGTGCTGAGCCTTATGAAAGCGGGGCGGGAAAAGCCGTCATACTTCCCGGGACCTCTTTGAAACAGCTCGCCGCAATAATCAGGCGGATGGACATACTGGTCACAAACGACGGCGCGCCCAAACATATCGCCGTTGCTGTAGGCACTCCGACCGTAACAGTATTCGGGCCGACAAACCCGGTTTCGTGGGGGCCTGAGGGCAATTTGCGTCACAGGGCAGTTTTTGCCGGCGTTGAGTGTTCGCCGTGCGACAGGATGGAATGCCCGCTTGAGAAAACTATTTGCATGGAAAACATATCGCCGGGGGAGGTTTTCGA
>CAYGHG010000106.1:0-8446 GCA_964349515.1 uncultured Spirochaetia bacterium | reverse complement strand
ATCAGGGGATAATCATCTGTTTTCGCTCAAAAAATATAAAAAAATAGAAATCATACGGCTGTCGGATTTTATCAGAGCCTCTTACAGCTGATTAGTAATTATACCGCTGTTCTTGTGCCTATTACTGCCGGGAGGCTACTTATCCGCCTCTTTGAGTTCGGCCTCAAGTTTGTCTATTTTCTCCACAATCTCAAGCGCCATTATATCTTTAATTACCCCTGGATTTTCTTTCTCCAGTTTGTACAGCATTGCACCCAGGTCTCCCGCCGCCTGGTGTATTTCTTTTTTCAAACTGTAAATCTTAAATTTTTTCTGGCCTTCAGCCGATAATTCCCCGGCTTTTTTCGCCGCAACCTCAGCCCCCTCTTTGATCGCATCGAGCCCTTCTTTTACCCCTTTTGCCACATCTTCTTTCAGTTTGTTCCAGTCCATATTGCGCACCTCCTGTTTCAATTTATCCTTCATAAAGATTATACACTCAAACCCTCGCTTTTCCAAGCATCATGGAGTTTATTACCACGCTTACCGAAGAGAGCGCCATAGCCGCGCCCGCCAGCATGGGGTTTAAAAAACCCAGGGCGGCAAGCGGCACTATTGACACATTATAAATAAAAGCCCAGAAAAGATTCTGCTTAATCTTTCTCATTGCAATTTCAGAGAGCCTGATTGCCCTCGCCGCATCGAGCGGGTCGCTTTTTATCAGGACTATTCCGCCCGCTTCAACAGCCACGTCAGACCCCGCGCCGAGCGCAATCCCCGCAGACGCCGCGCTTAAAGCAGGCGCGTCATTTATGCCGTCCCCTATGAAAGCCGCCCCTCCGTCTTCGCGAAGCCCTGCGGTTACCTCGGCTTTCTTTTCAGGTGATGCGCCGGCTGTAATATTTTCTTTTTCTATGCCGAGCGCCATTCCTGCAAAAAAGGCCGCGTCAGGGTTGTCCCCGGTAAGCATATGCACTGTTTTACCTGCGGCCTTTAAGCCTGCGACAGCAGCCGCGCTTGAAACCTTGACTGTGTCCCGGCAGGCAATAACCCCGATGCATTCAAGCCCGTCAAAAAGATATATAACGCTTTTTCCCTCATTTTGATAGATCATTCCCGCTTTTATGAGCACGCTGTTTTTAACCGCCCCCTGAATACCGGAGACAACCGAATATGACCCGATCATGTAATCCCTTCCGTCAACTTTTCCGGTCACCCCGCTTCCGGGTTTTACTATAAGGCCCTCTGCTTCCCCTGCCTCCACACCCTGCGCTGATGCATGGTTAAGAACCGCCGACGCAAGCGGGTGGGGGGAATTTTTTTCAAGCGAAGCCGCTATTCTCAGCATTTCTTTTGCTTCAATATTTGACGCCTGCTGTACATCGGTCACCACGGGTTTTCCCTCTGTCAGCGTCCCTGTCTTGTCAAATACAACGTGCTTAACCTTTGAGAGCGCCTCCAGTGCCGCGCCGTCACGTACAAAAATGCCGTGTTTTGCGCCGAGCGCCGTCGCGCTCATGACAGCAGCCGGAGTTGCCAGCCCCAGCGCGCAGGGGCAGGCTGCGACAAGCACGGCCACGGAATTTAAAAGCGCGCCTGTCACTCCTATGCCTGCCGCAAAATACCAAAGCAAAAAAACCGCGGCGCTGATTAGTATTATGACAGGGACGAAGACGGAGGACACCCTGTCGGCAAATGCCGCAACAGGCGGTTTTTTCGCCTGGGCCTCTTCTATCAGGCCCGCGATTCTGGTAACCGCAGTGTCATAACCCGGCCTCACGGCGCGGTATTTGATAAAGCCGTTTGAATTGACAGAGCCTCCCGCCACAAAATCCCCCGGTTTTTTCTCAACCGGCATTGCTTCACCGGTGAGTATTGACTCATCCATGCTTGTAAACCCTTCCGTCACAATGCCGTCAGCAGGCGCGCGCCCGCCGGCTTTCAGTATTACTATGTCCCCCTCAAGTATGAGGCTGCTCTCTGTCAATATTTCTTTTCCTTCCCTAATCACAACTGCCTCTTTCGGCTGAAGATTCAGGAGTTTTTTAATGGACGAATATGAGGAACTCTTGGCCTGTTCTTCAAGATACCTGCCGAAGAGTATTACCGTTATCAAAACCGCCGATGTTTCAAAATAGAGGTGATGCGCTTCGCCCGTAAGCACCAGGTAAACGCTGTAAAAATATGCCGCGCTTGTGCCGAGGGCGACAAGCGTGTCCATGCCGGCGGAGAAGTTTTTCAGCGAGCCCCAGGCACCCCTGTAAAAACGCGTACCCGCGTAAAACTGCACCGGCGCCGCAAGCGCCATCAGCACCCAGCCCGTGTAATGCCCGAATACGCCGTGAAAAAACATGCTCAGAACAAAAACAGGAATCGTAAACGCAGCCGAAAAAAACAGGAGCCCTCTGATTTTTAGAATTTCAGCCCCGGATACATCCTCCCCGCCTTTTACAACCCCGTAACCCCTGCTGACTATTGTTTTTTCAAGCACATCCTCCCCGAGCAGCGCCGGGTCATATACCACATAGGCAGCTTTGGACGCAAGGCTTACGGAAGCAGACTCAACTCCCTTTATTTTTTTAAGCCCGCGCTCAATGACAGAAACGCATGAAGCGCAGTGCATGCCTGAGATTTTAATGTTTGTTTTTTTCACGTTCAACCGCCCCCTTTCCCTTATTTCAGCTTTCAATTCTAACCGGGCAGCCTGTACCCCGCCTCCGCGACTTTTTCCTTTATCTCTTCTTCTATGCCTTCACGCTCTTCATACTCAACGTAAAGCAGCCCTTTTTTGTGGTCAGCCTTTGCGTTTTTGACTCCCTGTACCTCAGATACAAAATCCTGCAGGTTCATTTCACACCCTGCACAGTGCATCCCGGTGACTTTAAACTCTGTCTTTTTCATCGTATCCCCCTTTCGTCTTCTTTCTTATGTCTTCTAACCTTTCTCTATTCCTCAAACAGCCACGTACTCAGATACCTCTCACCCGTATCACAGGCAATCGTCACAATTGTCTTTCCCTTATTTTCCGGCCTTTTGGCAACTTCAAGCGCGGCCCACAGATTTGCGCCTGCGGAAATCCCGACCAACAGCCCCTCTTGCTTTGCAGCGCCCCTCGCCGTCTCTCCCGCGTCTTCTTCTTTCACTTTGATTATCTCATCAAAAAACTTTATGTCAACAACCCCGGGCACAAACCCCGCGCCTATGCCCTGTATTTTATGGGGCGAGGGCGCGCCGCCTGACAACACAGGGGATTTTTCAGGCTCAACCGCAATAACCTTTACCGACGGTTTTTTTTCTTTCAGCGCGCTTCCTATTCCCATCGCGCTTCCGCCTGTTCCTACCGCCGCGACGAGTATGTCAACCCTGCCCTCTGTGTCGCGCCATATTTCCTCTGCGGTTGTCTTTCTGTGTATTTCAGGATTTGCCGGGTTATTAAACTGCTGGGGCATGTATGAGCCCGGCGTCTTTAACACAAGTTCTTCCGCCGCGGCGACAGCCCCCTTCATACCCTTGGGCCCTTCAGTCAGCACAAGCTCAGCGCCGAAAATTTTCAGCAGTTTCCGCCTCTCCACACTCATGGTTTCAGGCATGGTCAGAATTAGTTTATAACCTTTTACCGCCGCTGCAAAAGCAAGCGCAATACCTGTATTTCCGCTTGTCGGTTCTATGATCACAGAGCCCTTTTTTAGCAGGCCTTTTCTCTCCGCATCCTCAATCATGGCAATCCCTATCCTGTCTTTTACCGAAGAAAGAGGGTTAAAACTTTCCATTTTGTAAAGTATCTCAGCCCCGCCCGCATTCATCCTGTTAATCCGCACCAGCGGTGTGTTCCCGATCAGCTCCAGTACATTATTTGCTATTTTCATGTTCCTTCTCCTTTTTTATTTTTGTCTTCTGTCTTCTGTCTTTTGTCTTTTGTCTTTTGTCTTTCTTATAGCTTATAGCTCATAGCTTATAGCTTAAATACTATACTCAAGTACCCCTTCACCGCTTTTTAACTTATAATCCACCACCATTTTGTCGAGTGTTTCCTCTTCAAGCGTTATCTTAATCGCCCGGTCAAGCCGTTCCCAAATCGCAGTGGTGGGACATCGCCTGCTTATTTTGCAGCCCTTACAATCCGCCACGGTAAAACCGCCTTCAAGCACCTCAACTACCTCCTTCATATTAATCAGCGAAGGTTCCTTTGCAAGTTCATAACCGCCGTTAGTTCCCCTATGGGAATTTATTAGTCCCGCTGATTTCAGCTGAAGCACTATTTTACTCAGATATTTTTCCGAAATATTCTGCCTGTGAGCTATGTCTCCCAACATCACCGGCCCCTGTCCGTAATTATAAGCCAGCTCAAACAACAGCCTTGCGCCATACCTCGAACGTGTTGAAAGTATCATGCTCTCCTCCTATACTCTACCATATTACTCCACTTGGTAGTATATATATCATAGTAATCATATTTGTCAAGATGAATTTAAATTATTTAGATACGTTTTTTCTCAATGTAGATACTACTATTTCTTCCATAAGCGGGCTCTTCTTAGCGGCTGCCTTGTCAATAACGGTATAGTAAACCTTCAGCCCCTCTTTTCTCGAGCTGATTACTTTGGCTTCCAAAAGCAGGTCAATGTGCTGGGACAGGTTGGACTTGCTTAAACCTGTTTTTTTCACAAGCTCACCGGCGTTTACCTCATTACCCGCTATGAGGCTTAGTATGTTCAGCCTGTGCTTGTTTGCCAGAATCTTAAGAACCCTTGACTGTTTGAGTATGATTTTTTCCATGTCACCCGCCCTTATTTATTGTTTTGATTACAATATGATAATTAATATACACTCTATGCTGCTTTTGGTCAATAAAGAATTTCCGAGCTTATATGTTCCCTCTTATTTCCATCTTTCTTCCTTCCTGTTTTTGCCTCCATTGTTTTTCTTTTCCTTTGACGCGATATCCCTGGCTTTAATTTTCTCTTTGTGAAGCATCATAGGGTTGACATGCGGGGAGTTAAAGGGTATTTCCATGAACTCTTCATTTTGTACCGCTTCGTGCTTTACAACCGGAATCTCTTTATTCATTATTTTTTCTATGGACTTTACACCGGCCGCCTGTTCGGGAGTAGCCAGCGTAACAGACTTTCCTCTCTTACCCGCCCTGCCCGTGCGGCCAATCCTGTGTATGTAATTCAAAGCTTCATCCGGCAGGTCATAATTGATGACGAGTTCTATTCCTGATACGTCAATCCCGCGCGCCGCGATGTCGGTTGCGACCAGCACCCTGAATTTTCCGGATTTAAACCCCGCGAGCGCCTTTTCCCTCTCTGTCTGACCCCTGTCAGAGTGTATTTCAGCGGCGGTGAAGCCCGCTCTTTTTATGGCACGCGCCGCGAGCGACGCGCCTTTTTTTGTCCGGGTAAAAACCAGCACAGGCCCGCTGTGCTGTGAAAGCAGGTCTGCTGTCACTATTTTCTTTGCCTCTTCCCTGATTACATAGAGTTCCTGCTCCACAAGCTCCGCGGCGGTTCCTGACGGGGATATCTCAACAGTCACGGGGTTATTCATGTGAGTTTCGGCGATTTTTATAATGTCAGCGGGCATTGTAGCAGAAAACAGGAAAGTCTGTCTCTTATCAGGAATGTCTCTGAGTATCTCTGAGACTTCCCTTTCAAACCCAAGGTCAAGCATCCTGTCAGCCTCGTCAAGGACGAGAAACGATACATCCGCAGTTGTAACGCTTCCTCTCTGCATGTGGTCTATGAGCCTGCCCGGCGTGGCGGTAATGATTGAAGGATTCCGTGAAAGCTGCGATACCTGATTTTCCATGTCAGCGCCCCCTATCAGCGCGGCAGTCTTTATTCCGAAAACAGCGCATATTTTTTTCAGAGCCTCATCCACCTGCAGGGCAAGCTCCCTCACCGGTACGACCACAAGAGCCCTGCCGCCGGTATTTAAAATCCCCTGAATTATAGGTATGCCAAAAGCCAGCGTCTTACCCGTGCCTGTCTTTGCTATGCCGATGACATCCGAACCCGCGAGCGCGAGAGGCACCGCCTTTTCCTGTATGGGGGTGGGGACGGTGATTCCTGACTTTTCCAGCTCATCAGCTATTTTACCGTCTACACCTATGTTGTGAAATGTTTTGTATTCATTCATGAAATAAAGTATATCACACCTGAAAACAAGTTAAAAAGACAAAAGACAGAAGACAAAAGTTAAGGACAAGACCAAATATACCTCCCTAAACTTCTGTCTCCTGTCTTTTGTCTTCTTAACTTTTACTCATCTTTCCCGCACCCGCATCCGCCGCTTAAAATCTCTCTTCCCTCTTTGACAAGGTAAAACGCTATGACCAGCCCTGCCGCAGGGTCTGCCCACCACAGCCCGAACAGCAGGTTAAGGAGCAGGCCTGCCAAAAGCGCGGCGGACAGCATCATGCACGCAAGGGTCTCTTTGGCATCGGCAATCAGGCTGCGGCTTTCAAGCGCTTTACCTGTTTTCACCTTATGATAATATAATATGGGCATTATTATAAGGGACAGCAGGGCTATTACAATGCCGAACACCGAGGCCCCGGGCATGTCACGCGTTAAAAGTTTTTCAGCCGACTCAAAAGCCACGTAAGCTGCAAGTATTATGAAAGTCCAGCCCACGAGTTTCTCTGCGCGCTCTTCTATTTTGTGTTCCTGCTCCTGAGTCATAGCTTTGCGCTCCGAGAAGCGCCATACCATTATTCCCCCGGAAAGCGACTCCACAAAACTGTCAAGCCCGAAACCAATAAGAGCGGCGCTGCCTGCGGCAGCCCCCGCGATTATTGACAACACCCCCTCCACAATGTTGTAAGCAACCGTAAATATGGCAAGGCCGCGCGCTTTTTTTCTCAGCCTCTCTTTGGCGTGTGTTCCTTTCATTGAAGCCTCCGGGAGATAAATTTATGGATATTACAGGCAAAAACATGAAATCTGTTTTTGTTATTACTTTTGCCTCCTGTCTTTTGTCTTCCAGACTTGTTCTACTGCTTCACCATCACCAGCAGCATTTTAAACTTTTCAGGAGCTTTCAGCGAATGCGGCACACCGGACGGCATTATGACAAACTCCCCCGCCTTTACATTGTGAACCTCGCCGCCTATGGATATCTCGGCGCTTCCGTCAACTATCTGCACAAGCGCGTCAAAAGGCGCGGTATGTTCCGACAGCCCCTGCCCCGCGTCAAAAGCAAAAAGTGTCACTGTCCCGCCGCCTTTACTGATCAGCGTATTTGAAACCACAGAATTACCCGCATACTGCACTTCATTTTTTATGTCCGCTATTTTTTCCATTTAGAAACACCTTCCTTTCCTTTTTTTATTGCACTCATCGGTGGTGCATTTATAACATATTTCATTTTCAAGCTTTCCTTTTTCAAAATACTTTTTAATATTTTCCATCGTTGTCCGGGCTATGTTCTGCAGCGCTTCTGCCGTAAAAAAACCCTGATGTGAAGTTATAAGCACGTTTCCAAAAGTCAGCAGCCTGGCAAGCACGTCATCACCCATGACCCTGCCGGAAAAATCCTCAAAAAAGTATTTGTCTTCCTCCTCGTAAACATCAAGCCCCGCGTAGCCTATTTTTCCTGTTTTCAGCCCCTTGATAAGGGCTTTGGCGTCTATCAGGCTTCCCCTGCCGGTATTAATTAACATAACCCCTTTTTTCATCCTGCTTATCGCCCTGCCGCCTATAAGATGATAGGTGTCCTTGTTCAGCGGGCAGTGCAGGGTTATGATGTCAGACTCCCTGTAAAGCCTGTCCAGTGTGGTATAAACCCCTTTTTTTTCCGCTTTAAACCCTTCGTCGGGATGTTTGTCATAAGCCAGTATTTTCATGCCAAATCCGGACAGAATCCCCGCCACTTCCCTGCCTATTTTGCCTGTGCCTATTACCCCGGCTGTCTTGCCTTTCATGTCAAACCCTATAAAACCGTGTATTGAAAAATTATTGTCCCTTGTGCGGTAATATGCCTTGTGTATTTTTCTGTTTAAGCTGAGCATAAGCGCCACAGTATGCTCCGCTACAGCGCCCGGGGAATACGCAGGCACCCTTACCAGATGTACTTTTCCAAAAGCAGCCTTTAGATCCACGTTGTTATAGCCTGCCGAGCGCAGGGCAACAAGCCCTGTTCCCGATTTTTTTAGTTTTTCAACCGCTGTTTTGTCAACAGAATCATTCACAAAAGCACACACAGCGTCAAATCCCGCCGCCATCTCCGCTGTATCCTTGTTAAGCCTTTCGGAAAAATACTTAATCTTAAAACCGTAATTCTTATTTGCCCTGTCAAAAAACTCCCTGTCATATTCTTTGGCATCAAAAAAAGCCACTTTTATCTGTTTCATGTTTTCCCTCCTTCCGCTAAACCAGCCTTTTTTCACCCTCTAATTTCTTAATGGCGGTTATGTCCCTGGTAACCTCAATGGTCCCCAGATACTCACCCGTGCCGTTCCTGA
>CAYGHG010000105.1:0-8660 GCA_964349515.1 uncultured Spirochaetia bacterium | reverse complement strand
TTATCCCAATTTTTACCATCATTACCTCCGTTGAATAAAGTACAGTTTACAACTTTCAGTTTTCAGCTTTCAGCTTCAAACCGTATTTAACCATTTCCTCTTTCAGTTTCTTCAGATTTTCGCCCTCAAGCTTTGTCATCGGGAGCCTTATCTCACCGTCTATCAGCCCCATCATCTCCATCGCGGCTTTTACGGGTATCGGGTTTGTCTCAATAAACATAGCTTTGACCAGCGGCAGCATCTTGTAATTAAGCTCACGCGCTTTTTTTATATCACCGCTGTTAAAAGCCTCAACCATCGCCCTGACCTCTTTAGGTATTATATTTCCCACAACCGATACTATGCCTTTGCCGCCCACCGCAAGAAGCGGAAGCGTCAGGGCATCATCGCCCGACAGCACGTCAAAGCCTTCGCCGCACTGTCTGACTACATCCGTCATCTGCGAGAGGTCTCCGCTTGCTTCCTTGACACCTTTTATGTTCGGTATCTTTGAAAGCTTTGCCATTGTCTCCGTAGATACATTCACTCCGGTGCGCCCCATAATATTGTAGACAATAACAGGTATCTTTACCGATTCAGCCACAGCCTTGAAATGTTCATAAAGGCCTTTTTGTGTGGGCTTGTTGTAATAAGGATTCACCACAAGCGCGGCATCAGCGCCTGCTTTCTCGGCCGCAACAGTGTACTCCACAGCTTCCGCAGTTGAGTTTGAGCCGGTGCCTGCCATTACTTTCATCCTTTTATTGACAAGCTTTACCGTAAGCTCGATTAAATGCTCGTGCTCTTCCGGGGTGAGCGTCGGCGATTCGCCCGTAGTCCCGGCAGGAACAATGCCGTCTGTGCCTGCCTGCGCGTGCATTTCAATTAATTTGGCGTATGACTCTTCGTCAATTTTACCGTTTTTAAAAGGTGTGACTATCGCAACATAAAGACCCTGAAACATATCATGCCTCCGTTATAAGCTGTATTTTCCTTCAAAAACTATTTCAGCGGGCCCTTCCAGATATACTTTCCTGAATGAGCCGCCCTGATTTTCAAAATAAATCTTAAGCGTGCCGCCCGGAGCGTAAAAAACCAAAGGGCTCTTTGTTTTGCGCCGCGAAGCAAGCACTATAGCCGCAGCTGTGGCCCCCGTACCGCAGGCAAGCGTTTCATTTTCAACACCGCGCTCATAAGAGCGTATGGCATAGCCCTCTTTTGCTTTTTCAATAAACATCACATTGGTGCCTTTGGGGGCAAATTTCTTTGAGAAGCGTATTTCCCTGCCCGGCGTCACTATGTCAATCGTATCCAATTTTTTCGCTTCAATCACAAAGTGCGGGACTCCTGTATTTACAAACCCGCCTGTAAATTCCTTTCCTGCGGCGGTTACCTTAATACCGTCCTGCACCGGCGTGGGGTCTGTCATTTCAATTTTTACATTTGTGCCCGCCATTATCTGAGCGGTATGGGGCCCGTCTTTTGCGAGAAACTTTATCTTTTTTCCCGCATAGCCGTGCAGATGCACAAAACGGGATATACAGCGCGAAGCATTGCCGCACATCTCAGCCTCTGACCCGTCACTGTTATAAAAACGCATGTAAAAATCATAATCTTTTGAGCGTTCGGGCATTATTATTCCGTCAGCGCCGATTCCTGTCTGACGCGCGCACATTTTTGATATCTGAGGCACCGTAAGATTGATTTTACCGGCCATATTGTCAATGACGATAAAATCATTTCCCGCGCCCGACATCTTTGTAAAATTCAAATTTTTCATGCTTTCCGCCTTTTACATTGGTCTTAACTTTTGTCTTCTGTCTTTTGTCTTCTATACTTTCTTTTTATTTAATCATTCTTTCCTTTTCCGTCAATTCCTCCCAGGTTTCCCGTTCCCTTATCAGATAGTGCTTGTCACCCTTTACCAGCACCTCGGCAGCCCTCGGACGCGAGTTGTAGTTTGATGCCATCGCCATGCCGTATGCGCCCGCGCTGCGAACCGCTATCAGGTCACCGCTTTTCAGGTCGGGCAGCGTCCTGTCCTTGCCGAGAAAATCACCGCTTTCGCAAATAGGCCCCACCACATCATATATAGCGCCTTTTTTTACAGACTCATTTACAGGCAGTATCCTGTGAAAAGCGCCGTAGAGGCTCGGCCTGAGCAGGTCATTCATACCCGCGTCAACTATCATGAAGTTTTTCTTTCTGCCCTTTTTATTATAAACCACCGAAGCCACCAGTACTCCCGCATTGCCCATGATAAACCTGCCCGGCTCCATGATGACTTTGAGCCCGAGCTCTGCGATATGGGGCTTTACCGCCTTTGCAAATATGTCTGCCGTAGCCGGCTTTTCCTCATCATAAATAACGCCCAGCCCGCCGCCTATGTTCATGTACTCAACAGATGAGCCGCTTTGCTGAAGCGCTTTTATAAAAGCGGCAATCTTTGATATAGCGGAGATGTATGGGATAGGCGTGGTTATCTGCGAGCCTATGTGCATATCAACGCCTTTTATCTTTATGTGCTTCATCTTTTTTGCGGCTGTAAAGAGAGCCGGCGCTATGTCTATGTCTATGCCGAACTTATTGCCCTTTTTTGCGGTTGTGATATAGGCATGGGTGTTGGCGTCAACATCAGGATTGATTCTCAGCGCCACGTCCGTTACCTTTTTCATGGAAGCAGAAACGGCATTTATCGCCTTGAGCTCCTCCGCGCTTTCCACATTAAACATCAATATGCCTGTCTTTATGGCAAACTTTATCTCTTCTTTTGTTTTGCCCACGCCTGCATACACTATCTTTTTTGGGTCAACTCCTGTTTTCAGGGCGCGGAAAAGCTCTCCGCCTGACACCACGTCAAACCCCGAGCCCTCTTTCCTCATTTCATTCAGAAGCGCTATGTTTGAGTTCGCCTTTACCGAGTAGCATATAAGCGGGCTTAGGTCTGAAAAAGCAGCTTTCAGCTTGCGGAAGTGTTCTATGAAAGTCCTGTGGCTGTAAACGTAAAGCGGCGTGCCGTATTTCGCGGCAAGTTCGCTTATTTTGACATCCTCAGCCTGTAATACGCCCCTTTTATAGGAAAAATAGTCCATTTTTTACCTCTCTTAGTGATAATTTGAAAGATAATAACACAATAAAAAAATCGCCGCAAGGGCGATTTTTTGCAGTGTTTTTTTACCGTACAAATGACTTTGTCTTATGCCTGTATTTCCAGCTTCTGTTCTAATCCGGCCCGTATTTATCCAGGCCCTTGAACAACTTTATGTCCTTTTTGACCTCACTGTAATCATCCAGCCAGTAGGCGTTTTTGTTTCTTTTAAATATCATCAGCCTGCCGCTGTCCGAGTGCTTTGCGGCCCTGAAAAACTTCAGTATTATTTCCTTGTCTGTCAGCCCTATTACATGAATTTTCCCCGCCGAGGTTGACATCACAAGCCTGGCGGTTTTTGCAAGCCCCGAGACCATGGTCCTCGCCTTTTCAAAAATTACATAGCTTCTCTCAAGCGGCACGGCATAAGCCATGTTCGCGGAGGTGGGCCTGCACTGAAAGACATAATACGGAGAAATACCAATATATGAAAGCTTTGTAAACAAATCAGCCAGCACTTCAGGTTTGTCGTTTATTCCCGTGATTATAGGCGTTTGGTTCGCGAGTATGGCGCCTGCGCCGATAAGCATGGATGCGGCTTTTACTGCTTTCGGGGTTATTTCACGGACATGGTCAAAATGTGTCATTATGTATATGCGCTTGTCTTTGGTTGAATAACGTTTGATAAGCGCCAACAGTTTTTTGTCCTCAATTATCCTGTCGGGGTAAAACGCCGCCATTTTCGTTCCTATTCTTATTATCCCGACATGGTTTATGGCGCGAAGCTCTCTTAAAATTGACGCGAGTTTTGCCGTTGAAAGCTGCAGCGGGTCGCCGCCTGTCAGAAGTACGTTCTGTATTTCAGTGTGTTTCCTGATGTAACCAAAGGCCGCTTTGTAGTCTTTTACGCCGTCTCCGCCCCGGCGCATAAATATGCGCTTTCTAAAGCAGTACCTGCATATGCCGGCGCAGTCCGTGCTGACCAGAAGCAGTGCGGTAGACGGGTATTTGTGCTGCAAACCCTGCATTTTTGTATATTTTGATTCGTTTGACGGATCCAGCACGCCGCCCGTGTCAAGTTCGTGCATATCCGGTATGACAAGCCTGCGCAGAGGGTCTGCGGGGTCATTGAAGTTTATAAGAGATTTGTAGTATTCGTTGATTTTAAACTCATATTTTTCCGTTACTTTCTCAAGTTCTTTTGCCTCTTCTGGTTTAATACCCTTTAAGTCTCTAAGTTTGCGTGTAAATTTAATAATGCCACCTCTCTTCCCGCGCCGGCGTATTTGATTCAATATACAGGAACTGCCGCAGTATGGCAACCCTTTGATTTGCTTTGATACTATTCACATTAGTGTGTAATATGATTTCCTCTCCACCTTTAAAGGGGGAGAGGTTAGGTGAGGGGGCGTAGTTTTATGCTTTTAAAGACGCCCTCACCTAAGCCCTCTCCCGGAGGGAGAGGCTAAATTGCAATATACTATCACTTTTAATTACATACAATTCCTGACAGTATCATTTACATTTTGTTCGTCCATGGAACCTTTTTCCTCCTGCGGTGTCACCGGGCATGGAAGCAAATACTCTATGGAGGCGCAAAAATGTTCGCGAATGATACCGGCAGAAAAGGCCTTGGGGCTTCTTTGGCCCTTTCATCACTGGTTCACTTTGCCGTATTGCTCCTGCTTTTGCTCCACATAAACGAAAGAAGAAACTACACTGATTCTTATCTGCTTACGGAAATATCCATAATAGAGGTATCCGGGCCTACAACTGCCGCATTGCCCGTTGAAATGCCGGAAATCAGAAAAAACATATTCAGCAGAATACTGCCCGTCAGACAATCCGGCGCCATAATCACAGAGCCTTTGCGCGTGCTTAAAACATCCCTGCCTGAAGGCGCAAAGCAATCCGGGCCCCCTGTTTTGCTCAACAAATCAAAACCTGAGGACGCGGGTTTTTCAAAACAAATATCACTCGAAAACGAAATCGGAAGAAAAATCATAACCCCGGCGCTCAGTTCCGGCAAAACATCATTATCATCCGACATCAGAGAAAAATCCTCTCCTGCAAATATCAAAGCCCTGTCCATGACCGCAAAAACTACAGGGCTGACTCCGCATTCCGCAGGCGCAGTTTCTCTCAAGGGTAAAAGTTCATCGTCATCGCCTGCCATAAAAACCGCTCAGCCTCTCAGCGCGCCGGAACCGGATAAAACAACGCCGCAAAATAGTATAAAAGTGACATCCCACAAAAAGCTTGAAATCTACGGCGACGCGGCTGCAAGAAAACTGCTCCATTCACAAACCCCGGTTTATCCCGGCTGGGCACAATCAGAAGGCGCAAAAGCAGTGGTAACTCTGTCGTTTACCCTGATGCCGGACGGCACAGTAAAAGACAGCGTCTCAATCGAGTCAGTAACAGGCCAAAGGGATCTCGCAGAATACGCGGTAGAAGCGCTGAAAAAATTCAAATTTGTAAAGTCAGAAGATACAAATGAACAAAAAGGCTTTGCAGTATTCAGGTTCGAGCTGGAGTGAACAAAACCCCCTTTCCCAAAGGAGGGCGAGTGGGATTTGCCTTTCGCATTGTGTATTAAATCTATTTCTCTTTTCTTGACTTATCGTTTTTCACGCGAAGCGGGGGGGGGAGAAGTATCAGAACTTGTTTTATTATACTAAATTAAAAAAATCTATAACTACTGCCCTGCAAAGTAACAACTCTCACCTTTAAACTTTCAGTTTTCTGCTTGTCTTATCATCTTACCTGCCCAGCCTTGCCTTAAGCTCTGCAAAATCCTCCTGTTGGTAATTCTTGATTGCGTAGTTGAGCTCGCCTTTTGGGAGCAGGTTTATTTTCACCGAGCCGTCATAGAGCGTGCCTGCGGGTTTAATTTCTATTGATTTTATCTCGCTGAATTTGATCCTGCCGGCTGGGTCTATGCCGTTTTCAAAAAATATGAGAGAGTCCCGGTCTTCCTGCAAAAAACCCTCCACAACCCGGTATTTTCTCGGTTTCTTTTCATTTAAATCTTTCTCATCAGGATTCCCGATATCCATAAAGCCCTCCGTAAAAATAAGTTTATAAGACATAAAAATAAGTTCATAAGACAAAAGACAGAAGACAAAAGTAAAAACAATACATAAGACATAAAAACATTAGAAATGTTCCGTTTTTACCATTAACTCCTGTCTTCTGTCTTGTTTCACCAACTTCTGCCTCCTGTCTTCTGTCTTGCATCACCAACTTCTGTCTCCTGTCTTCTGTCTTGCATCACCAACTTCTGTCTTCTGTCTCCTGTCTTCTGTCTTGTATCACCAAACTTATCTCTTAATTATCCAGAAGTTCCAAATATACACCATAACCTTCCTTTTCCATCTCTTCTTTCGGAATAAACTTCAGCGAAGCCGAGTTTATGCAGTACCTCAACCCTTCCTTGCCCGGCCCGTCATTGAAAACGTGCCCCAAGTGGGAGCCTCCTGATTTTGATTTTACCTCAATTCTTGTCATAAAAAAAGCAGTGTCCTTGTGCTCGGTAACCGCCTCTTTTTTTACGGGCTTTGTAAAAGAGGGCCAGCCCGTGCCGGAGTCAAACTTGTCCTTTGACAGAAAAAGCGGCTCGCCCGACACCACATCCACATATATCCCCGCTTTTTTATTGTCCCAGTACTCATTGTTAAAGGCAGGCTCGGTGCCGCACTCCTGCGTGACTTTGTATTGAAGCGGGCTCAGTTTCTTTTTGAGTGTTGCTTTTCTGGAATTCTCCCAGGTCTTCTTTAAAAACGCCTCCCTGCCCGAGCCCTTTTTGTACATGTTGTAATGAAAGGCATTTTTTTTGTAATAATCCTGATGATATGCCTCTGCCTCGTAAAACTCCTCAGCTTTTCTGATTTCAGTGACTATTGGTTTTTCAAATATTCCCGACGCTCCCAGTTCTTTTTTTGACTTTTCTGCGGCCTTTTTCTGGCCGTCATCAAGATAGAAAACCGCAGTATAGTACTGGCTGCCCCTGTCTGCAAACTGCCCGCCGTTGTCTGTCGGGTCTATCTGCCGCCAGAAAATCTCAAGCAGCCTTACATAAGAAACCTTCGCCGGGTCGTATGTGACCTCTATCGCCTCATAATGCCCGGTTCTGCCGCTTGTCACCTCTTCGTACGAAGGGTTTTTGGTCTTACCGCCGGTATAACCTGCTTTTACATCAACAACTCCATTTTCAGCCTCAAAAGGCCCTTCCATACACCAAAAACAACCGCCTGCAAAAATCGCCTGTTTATACATGTAAATACCACTCTCCTTTGCATAAGAGTTTGTAAAGACTATTAAAACAGCTGCTAATATCAGCAACTTTTTCATTTATCACCTCGCAATATCACTATGTTAGTGATATTATAGCATAAAAAAAAACAAAAAGCAAATCCCGCTTCAGGGCAGTTTCATTCCTCAGCCCCGAAGCGGGAAAAAGCTCTATCCGCCTGTATTTTCTTCTATTTGGTCAGCAGCCCTTTCAAAACCTTCGTTTACCTTGCCTCCAAAAAGCCTTACACCGGCTATTACAACGATTGCTATCAGGGCGACTATAAGTATGTACTCCGTCATCCCCTGACCCCTCTTGCCTGAAAGCAGTTTCTTCATCTCTTCCTCCTCCATAATAAAATAAAATTATAAAGGCAGAAATATGGCGTTGAATGTATTAACAAGAGCGCTCATAATTCCCCTCTATTTTAAGAATTATGGAAGTGATATTATCAGATAGGTCATGCTGTGTCAATAATTATAAACACACAGTTTAATTAATTATGGTAAAAATCTGAACCGTATGGTTTCCTGTATCTGTGACAAACAGCCTTTTTGACACAGAATCATAGGCAGCGCCGCGCGGGCCGTTAAACGCAGGCGTGCCTGTTATCGTCATTATGTATTCCCCTGCGGCAGTAAATACCTGCACCCTGTTGTTGTTTAAGTCACAGACAAAAACCCTGCCGGTTGACTGGTCAACGCAGATTCCTATGGGTTTGTCAAACTGGGTATTTGAATTGCCCGCAGAACCCCACTGCCCCTGATAAGTGCCTGTAAGGCTGAAATACTGAATTCTGTCATTATACGTGTCAGCAACATATACGCGGGACAATGTGCTGTTTATTGCAACAGCCGCAGGCCTGTCAAAACCTCCGTTACCCGTGCCGCTGCCGCCCCACTGCCCTTTGTAACCGCCAAAAAAATCAAAGTACTGTATCCTGTGGTTATATGTATCTGAAACATAAATATCCCCCGACGAACCGCCCGAAGCTATTCCAAAAGGTGCATTAAACTGTGAATTGCCGGCCCCGGTGCTTCCCCACTTGGTTAAAAAAGCATTTTCATCCGAAGAATCAAATCCCTGTACCCTGTTGTTGCCTGACTCAACAGTATAAATAAAATTCCAATTTGTATTAAAGGCAACCCCGCGCGGCGCGCTAAACTGCCCGTCCCCGGCGCCCGCAGCCCCCCATTTTCCCAAAAATACCCCGGCTGTCGTAAACTTCTGTATCCTGTTATTTCCAAACTCGGCTACTAAAAAGTAACTGCCGGTTGGAGCAAACCCCGCGCCCCAGGG
>CAYGHG010000104.1:3633-9050 GCA_964349515.1 uncultured Spirochaetia bacterium | reverse complement strand
ATATGGGAGTCAGTGCTCGCGATCAATGTCAATATAGGACGGGTAGTAATGCCGGTTTTGCTGGTTATGGCATTATCATACAGCGCGTTGTGGACATATCAGGTTTATTTTCTTAACCATAAAAATGACAATAATGTGAAAGCAGAATTTTTCCATGTGCCTGCGACTATGGCAAAATACCCCAACAGCTTTGAAAAAGATACAAAGCTGTATATTTCGCCATTCTTCCTTCATCAGACCTCTTTTGTTGTTTATGGCAATGACATTTCTTATGTCAACACAGACCTGCCCGAGCACAACCTGCTGTATAATAAAAAGGGAAAGAAAACAGTCATAATGGCGGAAGCTGTTCATGAAAGCAAGATGGATTACTACAAAGAATATTATGACAATGTTGCCATGAAGAAACATTATGATTTTTACTCTGATATTGAAAATAAAAAGTACTTCTACAGAAACCCTGATATTACGAAGCCCAGGCTTTTTTATGTGGGCGCCGAGCTTGAGGCGGATGCTGTTGGCCGCGCGCAGGCTTTAACTGCGGTTTATAAGGGCCCGGAAGGGGTAAAAGAACTCGCGGTGAAAAACAGCCAAATAGAACGTGTTGACAGGATGGAATTGTCGGAATTGAAGGGGCTTGTATTCATTCCCGCATACGGAAAGTATGAGTTTACGGCAACGGGAGCCGATAAATTCAGTATTTATATAGATGGTACGGCTGCGGCAGGCAGTCTGAACCTTTACAGGGGCCTGCATAAAATCACGGTGAAATTTTCAGATATAAGAGAGACCCCGGTGCTTATGTGGAAAAAGCCCGGGCAGGCAGTTTTTGAGCCGGTAGGCGACGAGTTCTTTTTGAATTCGCAGAAATTATACGGGCTGACAGCAGATTATACATGCCATACAGGCAGAGTTTACAAACAGCTTGAAATATCACCCACTCACAGGTATTCGTTCCTGCGCAGCAGGGTGCCGCGCTGGGAGGATACAGCAGCTTATAAAGTGAAGTGGACGGGCAAGTTTATTGCCGGCAGTAAAGCGGAATATACTTTTACCGCTGATACGATGTATGATACAGTGATAATTATCAACGGACAGAAGGTATTTTCAAATGAAGAGGCGGGGAAAATATCGCGGACAGTGAAGCTGGATAAAGGCAGGCATGATATAATCATTACATATAATTTTACGGGGACGCCTTTGGTGTTTGAGAAAAACGCGCTGCTCCGGGTGATGTATTCCAAAAACGGCGGGTGGGTAAAAGAGATACCATATACAATGCTGGCGCCTTATTAAATTCCGAAAAATGAAAGGAATATAATGACCAAATGCCTTGTAGTGCTTACTTGGAATGAGATAGAGGCTGTGCGTGCTTTGTATGACCGGATTCCGAAAAAATATGACGAGGTTTTTGTAATTGACCCCGGCTCAACTGACGGGACAATTGAGTTTTTCAGGGAAAAGGGGATGGAGGTAAAGATACAGGAAAAAAAGGGGCGCGGTGTGGCTTTCCTGATGGCTGCCTCTGCCTCAAAATCAGAGCTTATTGTTTTTTTCAGCCCTGACGGCAATGAAAATCCTGCTGATATTGACAAGCTCTTCGCGATGCTTGAGGAGGGTGCTGATATGGCGATAGCCTCCCGGTTTGCAAAAGGCTCGCGCAATGAAGAGGACGGACAATTCCTGCCGCTCAGAAAATGGGCAAATCAGGTTTTTACCTGGATGGTTAACATCAGTTTTAATAAAAAAGGGCAATATATAACAGACACGATAAACGGGTTCAGGGGATTTAAGAGGCAGGTACTTCTTGATTCGGGGCTTACTGCAGAAGGCTTTGCCATTGAATTCCAAAGCTCAATTAAGGCATTTAAAAAAGGATTAAAGATTGCCGAGATGCCGACTATTGAGGGTGACAGGATAGGCGGCGAGAGCAAGGCTAAATCAATACCTACAGGGATTAAGTTTGTGAGGCTGTACCTGAAAGAGCTTTTTACAAAAGATTAAAGAGGTGCCTGATATGGGAATAAAAAGAAAAACAGCATTTATAACAGGTATAACAGGGCAGGACGGCTCGTATCTTGCCGAGCTGTTGCTTGAAAAGGGCTACAAGGTTTACGGTATGGTCAGGCGCCTGTCGGCTCCCAACTACTGGCGCTTAAGGGACATAATGGGTAAGATAGAGCTCATAAGCGGCGACCTGCACGATTTTTCCTCTGTTTACAAGGCTGTAAAAGAAACCAAGCCTGACGAAATATACAATCTTGCCGCAATGTCATTTGTCCCTATTTCATGGGAACAGCCTGTACTTACTACAGACATAGACGCAAAAGGCGTCATAAACCTGCTGGAAGCAATACGCCTTATAGATAAAAAAATCAGATTTTTTCAGGCATCCTCAAGCGAGATGTACGGCAAGGTCCAGGCAATACCGCAAAATGAAACCACGCCTTTTTACCCGCGCAGCCCTTACGCCATATCTAAAATGATGGCTCACTGGGTGACGCTGAATTACAGGGAGAGTTATGGCATATATGCCGTGTCGGGAATTTCATTTAACCACGAGTCGCCGAGGCGCGGGCTTGAGTTTGTGACGAGAAAGGTATCCTATCATGTGGCAAAAATAAAGCTCGGACTTGCAACAGAGGTCAGGCTTGGAAACCTGGAGGCAAAAAGAGACTGGGGTTTTGCCGGCGATTATGTAAAGGCGATGTGGCTCATGCTTCAGCAGAAAAGGCCGGATGATTTTGTGATAGCCACGGGGCAGACGCACAAGGTAAGTGAATTCGTAGAGGCTGCCTTTACCTACGCGGGGCTTGACTGGAAAAAGCATGTAGTAATAGACAAAAAACTTTTCAGAAAAGCAGAGGTTGATTTCCTGCTCGGAGACGCGTCAAAGGCAAAAAAAGCCCTTAAATGGAAACCCGAGGTTGATATGTTTGGGCTTGTGAAAATGATGGTTGATTCGGATATCAAGTGGATAAACAGCAAAATTGACAAGGATTTTGTCTTTTAGTGGCCGCGATGATACATGTCGGAGACCTGCGCATAGGCGTTGAGGAGCGCGAGGCACTGATTAAAGTAATAGACAGCGGCAAAATCACCGAGGGCCCTATGGTCAGGCGTTTTGAGCAGGAGTTTGCTGCAAATACAGGGGTGAAATACTGTATCGCGGTATCGTCCGGTACATCCGCGCTGATAGCCGGGCTGATGAGCCTCATATACTCGGGCAGGATAAAAAAAGGTACAAAAGTCATAACGACACCCCTCACATACATATCAACGGTAAACGCTGTTGTTATTGCAGGATTGGAGCCTGTTTTCGCGGACATTGGCAAAGGCTCTTTTAACATAACCCCCGAAACAATAGAGGCAAAAATCCGGGAAACCGGCCCTGAGGGGTACTCGCTGATACTGCCTGTTCATCTGATGGGTTACGGTTGTGACATGGAAGGGATACGCAGAGTTGCGGATAAATATAACCTGCTTGTATTTGAGGATGCGGCGCAGGCGCACGGCACACAAATATCAGGCAAAAATGCCGGGCAGTTTTCTATAATGGCTGATTTTTCGTTTTACATTGCTCACAACATACAGGCAGGCGAGATGGGAGCTGTTGTAACTGATGACAGGGAGCTTGCGAATCTTGTGAGGCAGATAAAGGCAAACGGCAGGGCGTGTGACTGCAATGAATGTGTGAGAAACACGGGAAACTGCCCGAAAGAGCCCTCTGACGGCCGCGATATGGACCCGCGCTTTACCCATGAAGTGATAGGTTATAATTTTAAAACAATGGAGTTTCAGGCGGCGCTCGGGCTGGTACAGCTTGACAAGATGGAGGATAACCTGAAAAAAAGGCGCGCCAACGTGAGGGCGCTGAATGAAAAACTGCAGAAATTTTCCGGCACTCTTGAGCTTCCTGCATACGATGAAAACGTGAGCTATCTCGCTTACCCTCTGGTCATAAAAAAACCGGCCGCAATAAGCAGGCTTGAACTGCGCAAACGGCTCAAAGAAAATATGGTGGAGAGCAGGCCTCTTTTTGGATGCATACCTCTGCACCAGCCGGCCTACAGCGGTTATAAAAACTTATATGAGGGCAGGCTTGATAATGCCGAGTACGCGGGGGCAAACGGCTTTTACATAGGCTGCCATCAGTATATCGGTGATGAAGAAATTAAGATTATAGAACTGGCTTTTGAAAAAAGCCTGAAAGGGCTGTGATATGACGGGCAGCGGTTATTACAGCGGCAGGAGGATAGTTGTCACGGGGGGGAGCGGGTTTATAGGCTCGCATCTTTGTGAGGAGCTGTGTTTAAGGGGGGCGGAGGTTTTATGTGCTTCAGGTACTGAGGGACATTTAAAGACAAGCCCGCTTAAAGGCAGAATAAAGTTCAGAAAGACAGAGCTTTTTGACCATAAAGAGTGTACTGAGGCTTTTAAGGGCGCGGATATGGTTATGCATCTTGCGGCACGGGTGGGCGGCATCAGGTACAATATGTCCAATATGGCGGGGATTTATGCCGATAACCTGCTTATGACTTCAGCGGTCACAAAGTCGGTTATTGAAGCAGGGGTAAAAAGCGCGCTTTTTGTCAGCTCGGCCTGTGTTTATCCTCATGACGCAATAATACCCACCCCTGAGTCAGAGGGTTTCAGAGGAGAGCCTGAGGAGACAAACGAGGGCTATGGCTGGGCAAAGAGGGCGCTGGAGCTGTCTGCCCGGTACCTGCAAAAATATAAAAATGTAAAATGTACGGTTGTGAGGCCGTTTAATACTTACGGGCCGAGGGATAAATTTGGCATAGAAGAGGCGCATATAGTGGCAGGGCTGATAAACAAAGTTTTTAGTTCAGCTGACGGTAAAATCAAGGTCTGGGGAAGCGGAAACCAGACCAGGTCGCTTTTGTATGTGAAAGACGCGGTGCGCGGCATGCTGGAAATAGCGGAAAAAAGCACAACCGCAGAGCCTGTAAACATAGGCAGTGATTCCGAGCACAGCGTAAAAGAAATAGCGCAGACAATCATAGAAGAGTCAGGGCTTCAAATAGAAGCTGTTTATGATACATCAATGGCTGAAGGCTACGAAAGAAGGGCGTCAGACAATACAAAAGCAAAAGAAATGACAGGATTTAAGGCGGAGTGGGGGTTGAGGAAAGGGATAAGAGAGACGATAAAGTATTATAAGGAATTTGTTTTAAAAAAGTGATTTTTCTCCCTCGACCGAAGGGGACTCTTTATAGTACCCCTTTGAGGGGTAGAGGGCCGGGGTGAGGGAAGTTCTTTCTTCTTAATAAAGAACAAAAACCCCTCACCTTAATCCTCTCCCGGAGGGAGAGGAAATATGTGGAGTGGGGTTTGAGGGAAGGGATAAGAGAGACGATAAAGTATTATAAGGAATTTGTTTTAAAAAAGTGATT
>CAYGHG010000104.1:0-3533 GCA_964349515.1 uncultured Spirochaetia bacterium | reverse complement strand
TTTCTCCCTCGACCGAAGGGGACTATTTATAATACCCCTCACCCCGGCCCTCTCCCGGAGGGCGAGGGAGTAAGCTTTTGATTGCAAAAAAAGCTCTATGGTTGTATAATATAAAAAAAAGACAAGGAGCGCGAAATGAACAGAACCAGGCTGAATATCCTTGTAATTATTAGTGTTTTACTGTTTTTTACTGTTGTTATGCTGCTCGAAAAGAAAGAGCTTCAGGCCTTTGACCCTGCTGTCTGGGCTACAAACCCTTTATATGGTCCGAATCTTGTAAATGCTTTTGATTCAATACATCTTATCCCACATAGGTTTCCCCCTGTAGGTTCTGAAAATGATTATTTTGGTTGGAAGGGTGGGTCTTATGAAGCAGGCCATCCCATACCTACAGGTCTTATGTATGGTGGGGCTGGTAATACAGATATTGGAGCTCCAAATGCAATAATTGGCGGAAACCAAGATCAGTTTTTTAAGGTAACCTGGACAGGCAGGAATTCATACTCTCCCCAGTATTTCAGCCTTACAAACTATGCCGCTGTATCTGCAAGCCCTGAGCTGCAGAAAAATTTCCAAAATGTAGGATGCGGTTCTGTTACTACTGTTGCCGGTGACTGGTCCTGTTTTGATTACATAAGGTTTTACTACTTTTTTAACGGTTACGCAAACGCTGGAGTAGGCGCTGAAGTTTACCAGAAAATGTCACTTTATGACGGCTCTATGACCATGACATCCCAGGCAATAGCTGTGCAGCCCGAAATTGATGACACACCACTTGATATTTTCAGGCTGCCATTCAGGAACCATCTGTCGTTATCCCTTAAATATCTTGCAAACCAGTATAATATTTATACAGGGACATATTTCAATATTTCACGTATAACAGATGTGATAATCAACGCTGTTGATACTGATTTTTCTCAGTGGTCAAGGGAACCTATGCCTTCTGAGGGTTTTCCGTCAGGATCCAGATCGGTGATTATGTATTACGATTACCTTACTCTGGGTGCAGACTCGGCACTGCCGGAGTATGACATGCCTGCCACTACTATAAACACTGCATATACAGGGATAATGCCTGTAGGCGCGCGCGTGCAGTGGACGCCGGTTCCTTTTGCTGAGCAGACACCCTCTGTGCCTGTGACGGGTTATCACATATACCGCTCCGTAGGCGCGGGCAATACGGGCGACCCTTATGTGCCTGTCGGGCTTGTGGCTTCAAGTGTTTCTGAATACATAGATGATAAAGATTTCTTCATAGACATAAACGGCAATTCAGTGCCGATACCAAAAGTTAACGGCGGCCAGACTTACTGTTATAAGGTCCTGCCTGTTGTCTGCGGGACTGATCCTAGTTATGACACGCTTCGTGCTACAACGGTCAATGCTTCGTACCACGAAAAGCTACTTACAGAGGTGACAGAGGTCTGCGGTTACATAGACCCTATGCCCACCTCAACAACCACTCCTACGGCTACGCCGGATTTAACTCAAATTGCACTAACAAGTCCTACGCCTACGCCGACTGCTACTATGCCGGCTGACCTTGGTGCCGCGCACGTTTATCCGAACCCTTTCAACCCAAATGACGGGACAGGACTGTTCAAAGTGGCGCAGGTTCCTGACGGGACTCTGGTGTCAATTTACTCCATGGACGGTTCGCTTGTAAAGGACGGCGTGTTCTCGGCCTCCATGGGGTATTTCAGCTGGGACGGTAAAAACAAAAACGGGACAAAAGTTGTCTCGGGGCTTTACTATCTCGTACTTAAGACGCCGGACGGCGATAACAGGGTGTACCGGATAATTGTCTGTTATAAATGTCCGACGGTATACGGGCAATAGGGGTGAAGCTGATGAAAAAACTAATCTCAATTTTTGCGGCAGTTTTAATCACAGCTTCGCTTAACGCGGCAGAGTATGGCGGCGTTACTGCTTCACCTTACCTCAACCTCGGCGTAGGCGCACGTGCCTGCGGCATGGGCGAGGCATATACGGCTATAGTTGACACTGTTGACGCTGCGTGGTGGAACCCCGGCGCTCTTGTAAAAGTTGTCAATCCCCAGTTTTCTTTTATGCACAATGAAAACTTTGGCGGTACAACATACGAATACCTCGGTGTTGGTTTCCCGGCTGAACAGCTGGGCTTGGATATCTGGGGTACCATAGGCATAACAGCCCTGCTCGTCAGGGTACAGGATGTTTTTGTAACGAAAGAAGAACTTGACGGAAGTTACTCGTATGACCAGGAAGCAAGGGATGAGTATTTTGGAGCGGGCGGTACTGTGCTCGGTATTTCATACAGCTGGCAGGCGGCAAAGATGTTCTCAGTCGGCGCCACTTTAAAATTAATAAACCAGAAAGTGGCTTTGGAAGAGGGGTGGATACCCGCGCTTGACATAGGAATACTTGCAAATACAAACATGCCGGGGTTTGACGTGGGGCTTGTTTTCCAGAACGTAAGTTTCATGCAGATGAACCAGGTGGAAGGCGCTCCTGACGCGCCGCTGCCGCTTAACCTCAAATTTGGGGTAGGGTATAAATTTCCGCGGCTCTTTACACCGGAAGAAGACCCACGCGATAAACTTGAACTTGCAATAGACGGCATACTGCCCTTACAGCCTGCAAATATGCCCTACAGGCTTCATTTTGGGGTTGAATACGCTTATAACATAGAGGGAAACGTTGTTAAACCGAGGCTGGGATACAGGTTTAACGGAAACCAGTTCATAAGCGACCTCGGGCCTCTTGCAGGGCTGACAGCCGGATTTGGATACAGCAGGAACTTTGACGGCGTTGATATCGGTGTTGATTATGCTTTTATACCTTACGGCGACCTGGGGGCGTCCCACAGGGTAGGGCTTTCCATAAACGTGGGAGAACCGACGCCCACCCCGACACCTGTGCAGGTAAAACCGCCGCGGGTTGTAAAACTGAAAGCTGACAAGAAAAAGATAACTGTTATGTGGGATCTTGCAAAGGTAAAAGACAAAGAGGGTAAAACAGTACCTGATAAAAATGTAAAAGGTTACAACGTGTATATAAGCTACAAGCCGGGAGGCAAGTACCACAAACTGAATAAGACAGTCCTGCCGCCTGAGAGGTATTACCTGAATGTCTCGCCTTTGAAAACCGGGATTAGGTGTTATTTTGTGGTGGCGTCTGTAGGACCGAACGATAAAGAGAGTGAATACTCAAAAGAGATTTCCGCGGTACCGCGGTAGCGGTGTATAATCAAAAGCCCGCCATCCTAAAGATGGCGGGCTTTTTGTTTTTATATATTATACCAATATCAAAAAACTCGGCGGCTGAAGTGAAAAGCCTTCTGTAAGTAGCCTTGGACCGGGAATACATCAACTCTGATATTATGAAGGGCATAGTTGTAAAAACAAGCCCCCTCACCAAAGCCTCTCCCCCCCAAAAAGGGGAGAGGAAATTACTATAAATGGTGATAAACACTATTACATACAGTGTCCCTGAAACGATACTGTCAGGAATCATGTGTAATTATAAAATAAATTTGTTATACCCGGTAA
>CAYGHG010000103.1:0-9066 GCA_964349515.1 uncultured Spirochaetia bacterium | reverse complement strand
TTTTTTATTAAGGGGTGGTATTGTGTTTGGTGAAAAGAAAAGCGTTATTGTGGTTGATGATGAGCCGGGAATACTCGTGCTTACAAGGATAGCCTTGAATGAGTTTGGTTACTCTGTCAGGGAAGCGCCGAATGCTGAAGAGTGCATAAAAGAGCTTGAAACCGGCCCGAAACCGGATGCAGTGCTTGTTGACGTGATGCTGCCGGGTAAAAGCGGTTTTGATGTCTGTAAAAGGATTAAAAGCGATTCCAGGTTTCAGGGAGTCAAGGTACTGCTCTATACCGTGCTTAACGAAGAAGATATCAAGGACAGGGCAAAAGAATGCGGCGCCGACGGGTACATCACGAAAGGCATAAGCGTTGACGACCTGGTGGCGCAGCTTAAGGAAGTAATGGCGCAGTAAAAATTTTAAAGCTGAAAGTTGAAAACTGAAAGTTAGTACAGCACACGGAGCCGGAAAAAGCGGCGGTACTGATTTTAAGTTTTAAACTTTCAGCTTTCAGTTTTCAACTTTAAACTTTAACGAGGTTTTCAAACATGCATATATTCGGACCTGTGCCGTCCCGGCGGCTCGGCCTTTCGCTCGGAATTGACCCCTTAAACTGCAAATCATGCAACCTTAACTGCGTTTACTGCGAGCTGGGCAGAACCGTGCACTATGTGTGTGAAAGAAAGATATTTGTTGAAACAGACAGCCTGCTTAAAGAGCTTAAGGGTTACTTTGCTTCGGGCGGCCGGGCGGATTTTCTTACTTTTTCAGGCTCCGGCGAGCCTACACTCGCGTTAAACCTCGGCAGCCTGATAGATGCCGTAAAAAAAGAATTCGGGCTTCCTGTCGCTTTGATTACGAATACAACTCTCTTTTCAGACCCTGCGGTCCGCGCTGATGCGATGAAAGCCGATGTGTTGCTGCCTTCCATTGACGCCGCCTGCGAGGAGGCTTTTTTAAAAGCTGACAGGCCGCACCCTTCGCTCAAACTCACGGATATCCTTAAAGGCTTCGGGGAGTTTTGCGCCGTTTTCAAAGGAAGGTTATGGGTGGAGGTTATGCTGGTTAAAGGGCTTAACGATACTAAAGAAAATCTGAAAAAAATATCGGATTACCTGGGACAGATAAAAAACATAGAAAAAATACAGGTAAATACAGTCGTGCGCGCGCGGGCCGAGGATTACGCCGAACCTCTGACACCCGAAGAACTGCAAAGCGCCGCGGCAATACTCGGGCCCAAGGCGGAGGTAATAGGAAAATATACCGGTGAAGGATTCATAAAAACCGATACCGTAATGGAAGCGGTTATAACCGCCGTTACCCTGAGGCCGATGAAAATAAGCGATATGCTTATGGTCATAAACGCGGGGGAAGGGGAGATTTTGCAGGCCGCTGAAAGGGCTGTTACTGAAGGGCGAGTGGAAAGGCTGGAAATGAAAAAAGAGGTGTTTTACAGGGCCTTGAAGTAAAACCCGTTACTTTATAATTTTACAGCCCGCTTTTTGCTTGCAAAAAGCGGGCTCTTCCTTATAATATAAGCAAATATTTTCAAGGAGGCTCCTATGTTCATAGGGTTCACAGGGCCGAACGCGGCCGGCAAGGGCGAAGCAATAAGGCACCTTGTAGACAGCCACAGATTTGCCGCTTTTTCGCTCTCTGACATACTGCGCTCCGAATTGAAGAGCAGGGAGATGGAAATAACCAGGGACAACCTGATAGCAACAGGCAACGAACTGCGCGCCGCAGGCGGGCCCTCGGTGCTTGCGAGAATGACCTCGATGAAAATAAAAAACATGCCGCAGGCTGTTATAGATTCCATAAGAAACCCCTCTGAAATAGAGGAACTGAGAAAAAGCCTGAAAAACTTCATTCTGATAGGCGTAAATGCGGATGTAAAAAACCGCTATGAAAGGGCAAAAAGCCGCGCCCGCGAGGGCGAAGCGTTTGTGAGCTTTGACGAATTTGTTAAAAAAGAGGAAAAAGAAAATTCTTCCGACCCCAACGCCCAGCAGCTGAATAAATGCTATGAGATGGCGGACATAAAAATTGACAACAGTGCAGGCGTGGAAGAACTGCGCGCGGCCCTGGATAGTGCGCTTAAAAAACTGGGTTACACCCCTTATAAAAGGCCGGGCTGGGATGAGTATTTTATGAAGATGGCATATCTGGCCGCAGAACGCTCCACGTGCATACGCCACCACGTAGGAGCGGTCATAGTTAAAAACAACCACATAATAAGCTCGGGCTACAACGGAGCGGCCGCCGGGGTAAAAGACTGCACGGAACTTGGCTGCCTGCGCGACCAGATGGGCATAGCCTCGGGCACGCGCCATGAAATATGCCGCGCCATACACGCCGAGCAGAATTCCATAATTCAGGCAGCGCTTCACGGCGCCGGGACCGAGGGCGCATCCATATACTGCACGCATTCGCCCTGCATCATCTGCGCGAAAATGGTTGTGAATGCCAAAATTAAAAAATTTGTCACTGTTAAACACTATCCTGATAAGGCGTTTGAGGAGCTTTTTAAAGAGGCCGGAGTTGAGTTTAAGATAATTGAAAGGCCCGGGCTCCACATAACGCACCTGGACTGATGAAAAAAAGAGCCGCCGTTTTTATTCTTTTGTTTGTTTTCTGTGTTTCTGCCTGTGCCTCGGATTTTACGGGGTATAAAAAATATTTTGAGGGGTATTCAAAGGATTACATTCTGATTGCCGACAAAAAAGAAAAAATGATTTACGCTGTTGATTCCAATCTTAACACCTCGGCAGCCTGCCGCATATCCACAGGGATAAACCCTGAAAACAAAATTTATGCAGGAGACAACGCCACGCCTGAAGGCGCCTATACCATAACGGAGATTTATGAAGAGGCAAAGCCTGAAATTCTCGCTGAAGCGGAACGTGAAGTTCAAAACTGCGGGGAAGACTGCGCTGAGGCGCAGAAAAAACTTTTGAAACTGAAAAAAGCTTATGAAGCCGGAAGAAAAAAACTTGCGTTGATGAACGCGGTTTTTTTCAGGGCAAAGGACGGCTATAAGAAGTGGGGGACAAAAGAGGATCTGGGAAAAAACGCCTACGGCCCGGTATTTATGAGGCTGAGCTACCCCGAAAAAGAGGATTATAAAAGACATGAGGCGGCCAAAAAAAGGGGCTATCTGCCGCTGAGAAATGACGGCTCTTATCCGGGCCCCGGCAGCGGCATTGCCATACACGGCACAAACGACCCCGCGTCTCTCGGGCAGGACGCTTCCTCGGGCTGTATCAGGCTTTTAAATGAAGAAGTAACAGAGCTGAGGCGGTACGCGTCGCCCGGCGTAAAAGTAATAATTAAATAGAAGGAGGCGAAAATGGCCAAGATCGTCAAACTTTCCCAAAAAGACAGGGAAAAATCAGAAAAGATTAATCTCGCGTTAAGCGAGGTCAGAAAAGTGATAGTAGGGCAGGAGGGAATGCTGCGGGCGCTTGTTATGGGGCTTCTCGCGCGGGGCCACATACTGCTCGAAGGCGTGCCCGGCCTGGCAAAAACGCTCAGCGTTAAAACTCTGAGCGATACCATAGCAGCCTCTTTTTCAAGAATACAGTTTACCCCCGACCTGCTTCCTGCCGACCTGACAGGCACCAGGATATATAACGCAAAAGAGGGCTCTTTCAGTATTTCTCAGGGGCCTGTTTTTGCAAACATTGTGCTTGCGGATGAAATAAACCGGGCGCCGGCAAAGGTGCAGTCGGCGCTTCTGGAAGCCATGCAGGAAAAGCAGGTTACGATAGCGGGCAAAACTTTTAAAATGGAGGAGCCGTTCATAGTGCTTGCGACGCAGAATCCGATAGAAACAGAAGGGACCTACCCGCTGCCTGAGGCTCAGGTGGACAGGTTTCTTTTGAAAACCGTTATTGGTTATCCGGCAAAAGAAGAGGAAATTGAGATTATCGAAAGGATGACATCCGGAAAAGAGATTAAGGTGTCTGTAATACTTAAGCCAAAAGAGATAATGGAAATGAGGGAGATAACAGACGGCATATATGTTGATGAAAAAATAAAACATTACGCCGCGGATATAGTTTTCGCCACCAGAAAACCCGCAGAGTACAAACTTGAGCTGGCTCATTTAATAGAGTACGGCTGCTCACCGAGGGCATCTATAGGGCTGATTACCGCCGCAAAGGCCAATGCTTTCTTAAACGGCGAGGGATACGTGTCGCCTGATGATGTTAAGGCAGTAGCTCCGGAAGTTTTAAGGCACAGGCTGATACTCTCTTATGAAGCCGAGGCGGAAGACGTGACAAGTGACAGCGTTATAAAGCAGATTATCGGCAAAGTTAAGGTGCCTTGAAAAGCAAGTGTAAAGGTGTGAAGGTGTGAAAAACAAAACAGAAAACGCAGAACGTATTTTTTTTCATAAGGTGGTTTTATGATCTCGCCTGAAATATTAAAAAAAATAAAGCGCATAGAGATAACCACCCGGCACCTTGTTAACACGGTGCTTCAGGGGGAGTATCTTTCCTCTTTCAAAGGCCGCGGGGTTGAGTTTGACGAGGTGCGCGAATACTGCGAGGGCGACGACGTGCGCATGATTGACTGGAACGTTACCGCGCGGATGAACGCCCCTTTTGTAAAGACATTTGTGGAAGAGAGGGAACTTCAGGTAATATTTGCCGCCGACTTAAGTGAATCAATTAACTTTGGAAGCAGCGGCAGCCTGAAGTCCGAACTGATGTTTGAATTCACCGCCGCGCTCGGGTTTACCGCGGCATTAAACGGCGACAGGGCCGGATTTTTTGGTTTTACGTCGCAGACAGAAAAGTATATACCGCCTAAAAAGGGCAGGCGCCACATAATGAGGATAATCAGGGAAATTATTTACGGCGAAAGAAAGAACCGGGCGACGGACATAGGCGCCGCCCTCTCCCACATAAACAATATGCTCAAAAAAAGGTCCACCATATTTCTCATATCTGATTTTTTCGGAGCGCCTGATTTCTCGGAACAGTTAAAAAAAACAAGGCACAGGCATGACGTAATAGCCGTGATTTTGCGGGACAGGCGGGACTATGAGATGCCCGATATCGGGCTGGTTTCCTTTTACGACCCGGAAACGGGAAGCTTTGCCCCGGTCAATACTTCGGCTGCTGCCGGCAGGGCTTTGGCGCGGAAAAATACCGTGTCAGTCGACGCGTCGCTGGAGAGGCTTTTTAAAAAGACAGGTACGGATTATATTTACTTAAGATGCGGGGAGCCGTACATAAAGAACCTTACCGCGTTTTTTAAAAAGCGGGAAAGAAGGCAGGCGAGATGAGGCTTGCAAATGAAAACCTGCTGTTCTTTGCGGCTGCCGCGGTTCTTGCGGTTTTGGTTGTTGTTTTATTCAGAAGTTTCAGGCCGGGCAGGCTGGCCGCGCCTGCCGTGTTCGGAAAAAAAAGCAGGAGCGGCGGCCCGGGCATAAGCTTTTACCTGCCTGATATCCTGAAGGCTGCTGCGGTTTTGTTGTTCTGCATAGCGCTGTTAAGGCCGCAGGGCGTAAGCAAAGAAACTGAAGACAAGATGAAAGGGATAGACATAATGATGTGCCTTGACGTCTCGGGCTCAATGCAGGCTGATGATCTTCCGCCAAACAGGCTTGAGGCCGCAAAAGAGGTTTTAACCCGGTTTGTGTCGGGGCTGAAAACAGACAGGGCCGGCTTGATAGTATTCGCGGGAAGGGCCTTTACCCAGTGCCCGCTGACCGCGGATTATGAGATACTCAGATCATTTATTAAGCAGGTGGATTTTTCAACGGTGAGAATTGACGGCACTGCTGTGGGGGATGCGATACTCGCGGGAATAAACAGGCTGGAGCCCTCTGCGGGTTCAAAGGTGATAATTCTTGCCACAGACGGCGTAAGCAATACAGGGCTTAATACAATGGAAACGGCGAGGATGGCCGCCGCTAAAGGGATAAAACTCTATACCATAGGAATAGGAAAAAAAGGCGGCGCGCCTATGACCTATACCGACCAGTTCGGAAACAAGAGGCAGGCTGTGGACAGGTACAGCGGCAGGCCGCTTAACTGGGAAGAGCCTGACGAAAAAACGCTAAAGGAAGCGGCTGCGGCAACCGGCGGCCTGTATTTCAGGGCTGAAAATAAATCAGAGCTTTTAAAAGTATATGACGACATAGCGAGGATGGAAAAACAGGAGATTAAAGTAAGGCACTATGAAAAATATGAGGAATACTTTTTTTATTTCCTCGCGGCCGGGCTGCTCCTGCTTTTGTTTTCTTTTTTGTTTGAAGTGTTCACGGGAATCAGGGTGGTATCGTGAAGTTTGCCGTAAATGAGCTTTATGCATATATACTCGGCGCCGTGCTTTTGGCGTCGGCAGGGTATTATATTTTCAGGGCGCTTGTCATATCCAAAAATGCGGAAAAATACTTTGATTTTCATACTTCAAAAAAGATGGGGGTTAGGTTTTCTTTTGCCGCCGCTGTTGTTAAATACACGCTTCTCGCAGCGGCTCTTGCGCTTATCTTTACAGCTTTCCTGCGCCCTCTCGGGGAACCGGTTACAAAAGAGAGGGAATACCGGGGCAGGGATATTATGGTACTGCTCGACGTATCTTCCAGTATGGCGGCTTTTGACATTGAACCCAACAGGATGGATGCGGTAAAAAGGGGGTTAAAAGAAATGTTGTTTGGCTTGTCAGGGGACAGGATAGGAATGATAGTATTTGCGGGCACGACTTTTGTCCAGTGCCCTCTCACCCTTGATTATGACGCTTTTGAGCTGATACTTGATTCGGTATATCCGGGTATGCTTGAAAAGGACGGCACCGCCATAGGAGATGCCGTTAAAGAGGCGGTAAAGCGCATGGAGGAAAAGGCGGAAAAGTCGCGCGCTATAATACTGATAAGCGACGGCGAGAACAACGCGGGGTCTTCGCCCGCCGAGGCGGCGCGGCTTGCGGCGCAAAAAGACATAATAATTTACACGGCAGGCGCGGGCACTGAAAAAGGAAGCAGAATACCTGAGGGACGGGATGCGTTCGGCAGGGTCTATTATAAGACTTACAGGGGCGAGGTTGTCATCTCGAAGCTAGACGACAGGGAGCTGAAACAGATTGCCGCCGCTTCGGGAGGCAGGCACTACAGCATAAGAGACAGAAATGTTTTTAAAAGCATAGCCGCTGAAATTGCAAAAATGGACGAGAACAAAGCCGCGTTGAAAAAAGAGGAAATATACGAGGAAAACTACGTACCGTGGCTGTTGGCGGGAATAATATTGCTGCTGCTGTCGGGGGCGGTGAAAATAAGCTATAAGCTATGAAAAATAAGCTATAAGGGAAAGACAGAAGACAGAAGACAGAAGACAGAAGACAGAAGACAAAAGACAGAAGTTATAAACTCTAAACTCTAGACTCTAGACTGTAAACTGTAAACTGTAGACTGTAGACTGCAGGCTGCAGACTTCAGACTGCCTTCACGAATTCAGCGCTTTATACACCATCCACCCCGCGGTTAAAATCTGGATTACTGCAAATGTGCGTTTTAAAAATTTATCATTTGCTTTTATCGATATTTTTGAGCCTATTAAGGCTCCGGCAAGAACCGCGAGTGAGAGGATCAGCACCACCTTGTAGTTGAGGTTGCCGAGAGTTGAGTGGCCGGCCAGGCCTGTGGCGGCTGTCAGGACTATCATCGCAGATGAGGTGGCCACTGCTATTTTTATAGGCACACCGAAGAGCAGCGCCATCATAGGAACTTTTGCGAAGCCTCCGCCGATTCCCAGTATTGATGAGATAAAACCTGCGAATAAAGCAAGCGGTATGCCGGCCCAGAGGTTGACCGTATAGTGGCACCCGGCCATATCCCTGTGGTAAAAGCCGGGAAACTCGCGCTCTTTTACCTTTCGCGGCAGGGCGGGTTTTAAAAGAAAGAAAGAAGCAACCACCATAATCGCGGCGAATATTATAAGCAGGGTTTTTTCGGAAAAAAGGTGGGAGTTGCTGCTGCCGAGCCAGGCGCCTATTATTGAAGCCGGCTCTAAAACAAAAAATAAATGCCAGTCAATCAGTTTGTTTCGGTGGTAAATAACGGCCGCTGTCAGGGACATCACTATGATGAGGGAAAGGGAGGTGGCGGCTGCGCCGTGGAATGAAAGGCCTATTGCTATCAGAATGGGGACGTAAAGAGTTCCTCCGCCTAAACCCAGCATAGAAAAAATTATTGCCGCGAGAAAAACCGCTATGAAAGCGATGGTGAGCATCAGTTATCGCCGTACGAAGTCAACCTTATCCTGATTAAATCAAAAAACATCATAAAGGAGTCTTTTAAGGCGCTTACTTTTGAAGCGGGGGAATCGTACCACTCAACCGGAGCCTCCATGATTTTATAGCCGCGCATTTTGGCGATATACAGTATTTCCACGTCAAAACCGAAGTCAAATATCGTCTGTTTTGGGTATATGGTCTGTACAGCCTGGCGTTTAAAACTTTTAAAACCGCACTGGGTGTCCTTTATCGGAAGCCCTGTTATGAGCCTCACAAAAAGGTTAAAGACGCGCCCCATCATTTCCCGGAGAAAAGGCTGTTTCTTCCTGACGAGAGAGCGGTCAATGGCCCGCGAGGCTATCACTATGTCAAAACCGCGTTCGTGGTGTTCTATGAAAGAGTCAAAGAATTCTATAGGGGTGGACATATCGGCGTCGGAGAACAAAATCAGGTTTCCCCTGGCTTCAAGCATGCCTCTGTTTATGGAATAGCCCTTGCCCGAGTTTTTTTCGTTCTTTAACACTCGCAGGGACAGGCCCTTGAAATCCTCGGCTACCTGAGCCGTCTTATCGCTGCTTCCGTCGTCAACGACTATTACTTCGTGCTCAAAACCCCGGGAATCCAGATAATCTTTGATTTTGGCAAGGGTTGAGCCGAGCCGCAGTTCCTCGTTGAAAGCCGGAATAACTATTGATACGAACACTTTTGCCTCCGTTTTGGTTTGTTAACGCGTATATAATAAGTCAGGAGAAGGGAAAAGTAAAGGGCGGATTTTAAACTGAAAGCTGAAAGCTGAAAACTGAAAGCTGAAAGCTGAAAGCTGAAAGCTGAAA
>CAYGHG010000102.1:0-9336 GCA_964349515.1 uncultured Spirochaetia bacterium | reverse complement strand
TAAGAAAGCCAAGAAGCCAAAAGACAAAAGTTAAACATACATGCCTGTGTTTTTTTCTCTCATCTTGTAGATTGCAAATTTTAAGTTGTTCTGTAATCAGAAATTAACCTTAAAAAAACATTCCAAATGACAGCGGTAATGGTATAGTATTTCTGATACAAAAAAATAATCAGGCGGTATTATTATGATAGATATGTACTACAACCCGGACAGCTTTTCGTGGAAGGGGCTCGAAAAGGAAGCCACTAAAGATGACGAAAAAAAATACAGAAAACATGCGGTATTCTCCAACATACGCTACCTCGCCATGGTGCAGGTGTTCATTGCTTTTTCCATAGCTTTGTCCGTAATACTCGCAGATAACGTAAAGGGGATGAATGTATTTACCGCGTGGTACGACTGGCTTCAGGTGGGGCTGATCGCCTCTCTGACCGCGTTTTATCTCTTTCACAGGCCCAGAAACGAAGACGAAATAAACAACAACCACGTATTTTACCTCTATGCCAATGCAGTCATAATACTTTTTTACGGAATGGCAACAACGCTTCAGTCGCAGGCTGCAGGCAGGCCCTCTGTACAGTATGTTGTGGCGCTGATTCTGGCCGCGCTGCTTATCAGCGTGCCGTTTAAGAAACTGGGGCTGCTGATGGCAATTTCCGCGGTTTTCATGATAGCAGGCTCGCTTGCCTTTAAACCCGAGCAGGGCGCCGATTTGGAAATGCTGATAGTCAACTCGGCTGCTGTTGTCATAGCCCTGTTTACCGCGTATCACAGGGGAAAAAATACACGGCAGATTTTTTTCCAGAAAGAGATGCTGCAGAGTTTAAGTTCGGAACTTGAAGGGAAAAGCCTGGAACTGGAGAACATAGTACAGGCGCAGCTTGAAACACTGATAAGGAGCGAGCAGCTGACACGCTATCTGCCGCCTGAAGTTGTGGACAGCATTCTGACCGGAAAACTTTTGTCAAATAAAACAGAAAAAACCAAGATAACAGTTTTTTTCTCTGATATTAAGGATTTCACGAAAACCAGTGATTCGCTTCCGCCTGAGGACCTTGCCAGAATTTTAAACGAGTACATGACGGAAATGTTAAAAATAGCAAGAAAATACGGTGCCACGGTGGATAAGTTCGTAGGTGACGCCATCATGATATTTTTCGGCGCGCCTTCCAAAACAAACGACAGTGACCACGCTTTGCGCTGTTTAAAAATGGCAATAGAGATGCAGAACAGGATGAGCGTTCTCAGGCAGAAGTGGTATGACGAAGGCATAGAGAGGCCGTTTAGCATAAGAATCGGCATAAATACCGGCGAGTGCGTAGTGGGAAATTTCGGCTCTCCTGAGAGGCAGTCATACACCGCCATAGGCACGCAGGTAAACATAGCCGCCAGGCTTGAGAAAATATGTGAAGCAGGAATGATAACAATCAGCCACTCAACATATGCGCTTGTAAAAGATGAGATTAAATGCGCGGATGCAAAAACAGTTGAGGTAAAGGGCATAACAGGGCAGATTACGGTATATGACGTGGACCCGGGATGCGGTAAGGACAAGTTATAAGCTGCAATAAGGGGGGGCAATACATATCATTGCGGCTTAAACACGGGAACAAAAGAAGGCGGCACGGGCGTCTAATTCATGCTCTAAACATATAAGAATCGGGGAAATATGATTGAAAGATTAGTCAGGTATTTCGCAGAGAGAAAGATACTCGGCAACCTTATTTTTTTTGGCACAATTATCGCCGCATTTTTGTTTGTTGGGCAGCTTAAAAAAGAAGATATGCCCAATATAGTAATGGATTTTGTCCGTATCAACACTTCATATCCCGGCGCCTCTCCCGAGGAAGTGGAATACTTTGTGACCCGTGAGATAGAGGACAGGGTAAAGGGCATAGACGGCATAGGAAAGGTTAATTCCACGTCCGCGGCAGGCTCGTCAAGCGTGCGCGTTGAGCTGCTGCCTGAGGCTGACAGGGAAACGGTTATTAATGAAATAAGAACCGCAGTCAGCGACGCCAGGCTGCCCTCGGAAGTAATTGATGACCCGCACGTCAGGGAATTCAAGGCATCAATGCGTTCCATAATCAGCATTGGTTTGTTTTTTAAGAATGTACATCTGTTGGATGATGATAGCCGCAGAGAACTCCAGAAATACTCGCTTTTGCTGGAAGAGGGTTTTTTAAACCTGAAAGAAATCAACAGCGTCAACAGGGGGTTTTACAGGGCTCCTGAAATAAACATTGAAGCATACCCGGAAAAAATGAGGGAGTATAACATACCTCTTTCCAAAATAATGACGGAAGTATCATCCGCAAATGTCAGAATACCCGCGGGAAGCCTTGAAGATGACCTGGAATCAAGGGTGACTCTTGCGTCAGAACTTGATTCCTCCGGAAAACTGAAAGATGTAATCGTACAGGCGGGTTTTGAAGGGCAAAAGGTCAGCCTGGGTTCCATCGCGGACGTAAGGGAGACGTTTAAAAGGGAAAAAACAATACAGAAAATAAACGGCAGGGAGGGCGTACTGCTTACTGTCGTAAAAAATGGAGCCAGCGGCATACTTGAGTCAACAGATGCAGTAAACAGCCACCTGAAAAAATTCAGCTCTACGGTGTTAAAAGATACAAACATAGAGGCAATAGCGCTTAATGATAATTCTTATGACGTGAGAAACAGGCTTGCTATAATATTTTCAAACGGCGCCATAGGAATGGCGCTCATACTTACCGCGCTGCTTCTGGTGCTAAACAGGAGGACGGCGTTTTGGGTGGCGGTGGGAATCCCGTTTACTTTTGCGTTTACGATAGTTGCGGCGTATGTTTTTGGATACACGATAAACAACATTACGCTTGCGGCGGTCATAATAGTAATGGGTATGATAGTGGATGACGCCATAATTGTGGCTGAAAACATATCGAGGTCCCGCTCGCAGGGGGTGGAGTTCGGTGAAGCTGCGGTAACAGGCACGGCATATGTTTTCAAACCTGTCTTTGCAGGTGTAATCACGACCTGTATTGCATTTATACCGTTTTTCATGTTTGAGGGAAGGTTCGGCAAGATGCTTGAGTATCTGCCGCCGATAGTTTTTATGATGCTTGGTGCATCCCTGCTGGAGTCTTTGTTTATACTGCCGGGGCATATGAACATGCGCCTGCCGAAATGGATGGCATCAATCGCGGGAATGTTTAAGAAAAGTAAAACGATCAGAAAAGTAAAAGAAGAGCGGGCAAAACATTGGTTCATTAACGTGGAAGAACATTACGGCAAATTTCTTGAGAAAATGCTTAACAGCAAATATCTTGTTTTTGCCGGGGCGGTAATACTGCTGATAGGGGCTTTTACCGTATTGAATATGAAGATGAAATTTGTAATGTTTCCGAATGAAGAGACCAGAACGATAACACTGATAGGAGAGGCAAAGCCCGGGACTTTGAGCGCCGATACAGCCGCGCTGACGACAAAACTTGAACAGGTGTTTTCTGAGTACTTGGGCAGGGAAGTCATAGGATACAGGACGGAAATTGCCCGCAGCAGATGGCGCGCTGCCGAAGAACACAAATTCAGCATAAGGGTGGAGATAGTACCGAGGGAAAAACGTAAAAAGACGCTAAACGGCCTGATCGCGGAGTGGGAAAAGGCGTTTATTCCTTATAAAGAGGATTTTGTAAAACTGAATTTTTCACGTTCGTGGTTTGGACAGGACAGCGGGACCCCCATAGTAATACAGGTAAGGGAGAACAATGAAAAGACAAGGGAAGCCGCGTGCGCCATGATACTCGCAAAGTTGAATGAAATGCCCTCTCTTGAAAACGCGGAAGTTGACAGGGTAATAATGACACCTGAGTTTAAGATAGAGATTGACCGTGACCGTGCCGCAAAGCTCGGGGTCACCGCTGATAATGTGAGGAGGACTTTGAGGGCGGCGGTGGAAGGCGCTATTTTATATGAAATAAAGGGTGAAACTGAGACTATTAGGGTGCGGGCGACCATACCTCCGGGGGAAAAAAGCTCGATTGAGAGTATTCTTTCCATGCCTGTAGAAAACAGAGGCAATTACCTGGTGCCGCTAAGAAATGTGGTCAAAGTGGAAAGGACAAGGACTCCTGCCCAGATAGAGAGGGAGGATTTTAAGAGAATTACGAATGTTTACTCCGGTATAAAAGCAAAATCAGGCAGAACACCGCTTGACATAGCGCAAGAGCTGGAGGAAACGGTGTTTCCTCTTGTGATGGAAAAATTTCCGTCCGTGTCCCTGGCTTTTGACGGCGAGGTAAGGGAGAGCAGGGAGTCAGGGCGGAATTTTCTGACGGCAATAATAATCACCATAGCAATTATATACATAGTGCTTACGCTGCTCTTCGGTTCGTTTACAAAACCTCTGATAATAATGTTTACAATTCCTTTCGGGGTGGTCGGCGTGATATTTGCCTTCCTGATTCACGGCAAGTTTATTTTTGGATTCTTCTCCGTTATAGGGGTGATAGGGCTTTTGGGGGTTGTGATAAACAACTCCATAGTGATGCTGGTAAAACTTGACCGGGAATATGACCGCTGCCACCACAGGGAGATGTCTGACAGACAGATAGCGAACATTGCGAAAACAAGGCTGCAGGCCGTGATGCTTACAACCGTTACCACGGTTGTGGCTCTTTTCCCGACTGCTTACGGCGTTGCGGGTTTTGACGCGATGCTGGCCGAGATGATGCTTGCCATGGGGTGGGGGCTTTTGTTCGGGACAATAATTACCCTTGTGCTGGTGCCGTGCGTTTACGGCGCGGTCAGGGACTGGCAGCACCACGTTAAACACAAAGAAGCGGGGGGCAATAAATGCGTGGAAAACTGATAACATTAATACTGTCGCTTTTTGCTTATTTACCGGCCGCTGCTGCGCAGTACGGGCCCGATGAATTTATTCAGGCGGCTTTAAAAAATGACGGGCAGTTTGAGCTGCTGCTGGCTGAAGAGATGAAAATAAAATACAGGGCGGCGTTGTCAAAAACACCGGCCGACATACTTGCGTCAGTAAGGGGTTCTTACGGGTATGCACTGCCGGGCAGCGGGGCTTTAGGCGGCTCAACAGCCGTTTCGCTTTCAAAATATTTTCCGGAAGCGGGAATTAAAATTTCCGGCAGTTACGCAGCGGCAAAGGATATTTACGGTACGGAAACATCTTCCGCATCGCTGTCGCTCTCTGTGCCGGTTGTCAGAAACGCTTTTGGGTTCAGCGACAGGATAATTGATGAAATAGCGGGGTATGAGGAGCAAATAGCCCTGCTGCAGGCTGCCGAGGCTTATGAAAACTATGCCGCGCAGCTGATGAAAGCCTACTACTCGTGGTACTCGGATTATGCTTCCATGCATGCCGGCGCGGCCGCGCTTGCCGAAGCCGGCAGGTTTCATAAAAACATGCTTGAAAGAAAGAAAAGCGGGGTGGCGTACGACGCGGATGTGCAGAAATCAATGATGCAGCTGATAGAAAAAAAATCAGCCGCCGCAGAACTTGAACTTAAGTATCTTAAATCACTGAATCTGATAAAGCTTGTTTTAAACGACCCGGAACCGGTGCCTGTTAAACCTTTGGTTTTCGCCGAAAAGGCTGTTGAGGGAAGCGCTGAAGAAATTTTCAGCCGCACCAGGGCGGGTATGATAACGGAACTTGCGGTTAAAAAGGCGGGGGTGAGCGAGGCAAAGGCTTTTAATATGCTGCTTCCTTCGGTTGAAGCAAGCGCTGAAATGAGGTCGCAGGGCGAGGGCTACGGGCTGTTTTCAAATTCTAATTCTGTTTTTGCAGGCTTTTCCGCGAGCCTGCCGCTGTTTGCCTCTTCGCAGGAGTCGGCGCGGTACGAAATTGAAAAGATAGAAAACGCACGCTCGCGCATTGCCGCAGGCTACGGCAGGAAAACATACGTGATGGAGATTGAAAACCTAAAGGCAGTTGTTGAAACGCGTAAAAAACAGGCGTTTCTTGCCGCAGAAAAGGAAGAAACTGCCGAAGCGGTGCTGCGCGAGGAAAAGAGGCAGTACAGCCAGGCGCGTGTTTCATTAAACGACCTTATTAACGCTGTAAATGGAGCTGAACAGGCGAGGTTCGCGAGAATAAGCGCGGAGGCTGCCTTAAGCGCTGCAATAATAGACTACAGGCGTGAGACGGACACTCTTGCGGTAAAACAATAAGTGTCGGTATCACATAGTATTAAGCGGGTTTTAAAACTCCGATAAGTAAGACGATGCCCCCTCACCTAAGCCTCTCCCCCGAGGGGTGAGGAAATTACAGCAGATGATATTACACACTATTGTGTAAAGTATCTTGTACTAAACAAATGCGCATAACCGCAAGTTTTGTTATATAATAAATTATGAAAAAAATTATACTTTTTTTGTTTTTTGCCGCTGTGTCAGCAGCGCTGCTCATGGCTGAAACTGAAGTGCCTGCTGATATTTTTTCAGGCGAAGGCGGCCGGCTCATAGACTCTTCGGCCCTGAAAACAACGGGCATGGGGGAATTTTCCGCCACAGGCATAGTAGCGGCGCTGTTTTTCGGTATTTTCGGCTTTTACGTTTTCATGCAGGGAAAAAAGAAAAAGAATTTCTGGTCCATGGCTTCAGGTGCGGTAATGATGGGGTATACTTATTTTGTGCGCGATACAATTTTAATAATAGTCATAGGCGTGCTTGTTTTCGCGTTATATTATTTAAAACGCAACGACTGATACAGGGGCGGCATAATTGAACACATTTGACACTCGGGCTCAAAACTGGGATTCGGACGCGGAACGGGTTAGTATGGCAAAAACTGTGGCTGACGCAATGATAACGGCGTTATCTTTTGGCACTGATTCCGCCGTGCTGGATTACGGCGCCGGCACCGGCAATGTATCTTTTGAAATTGCAAAGCACGCCGGCAGGGTTATTGCCGCAGATTCATCGGAGGGAATGCTCGGTGTTCTGAAAGAAAAGGCCGCGGCTTCAGGCGTAAAAAACGTAACCGCTGTTGTTTTTGACGCTGAGAGGCAGAAATGGGCCGCCCCCCCTGTGACTCATATAGTATCTTCCATGACACTCCACCATATAACAGACATAAGGGCTGTTTTTAGTTCTTTTTTTGCCATGTTAAAAAGCGGGGGGCTGATTGCCATTGCTGATCTTGCATCAGAAGACGGTTCTTTTCATTCCGACAATACAGGGGTAAATCACTTTGGATTTGAGCCCGGGTTTTTGGCGGAAAAACTGGAGGAAGCCGGTTTTAAGAACGCGGCTGTATTTTCTATTTACACCGCCGCAAGAAACGGAAGAGAGTATGAGATTATTATGGCTAAGGCTGAAAAACCTTAAATTGCAGGGGCCGGAATGTTATTGTATAATTAGCATATCAAATACTGAGGTGGATTATGAGTAAAAAAATATTACTGATTATTCTGTCCGCGTTTTTTTTAGCAGGGTGCGCCAATACAATCCGCAATGTCAGCTGGCCTAATCAGCAGTCAGGCGCTGACTGGTACAGGCCGCAGTATGTTTACTCGCAGGAGGAGGCTTTATCGGTATTAAAGTCTCTCGCAGGCGGGGGAAAAATACACGGCCGCAGTATTTCATTTGCTGACGCTGACAAATTCACTTTCCGCGCGAACATACGCTGGCAGGAAATACTGAGCCAGACCGATTACGTGCCCAGTTACAGCGGGTTCTTCGTAGGCTGGAATTACATACCGGTTTACGGAGGTTCTTACCAGACCACCACCAATACTTTAAACAAAGAAGAAAACGTTTCGCTGGATTTCAGGTCAATATCCGACATACTTATCATGAACAATGTGTTGTATGTTTTTTCTTCAACGTCTTTGTCCATAGACTGCGGGACAAAGGCATCGGCACAGAAATACGCAGACGCTTTTTACTCGCTGCTGCGGGCAAACGGGCAGAAACTGCCGCCGTCAACAGGTTACTCTTTCGGTAATTTGAGCGATGAGCAGATATCAGACACGGGTTTCAGCGGCGCGCTGGTTTACTCGGTATATAACGGCAGTCCTGCACAGAAAGCAGGGCTTGAAAATGCAAACATAATCTACGAGGCGGCCGGGAAAAGTGTTGAAAACGCAAAGGGGCTGGCACAGATACTGTCTGAAAATAAAAATGCCGAACTCAAAGTAATCAGCTGGAAAAAAGACCCTGATGACCCTTATAAAATAGACTGGGAAAAGCGGCTTATTAAGATCAAGCCGGTTGAGAGGTGAACGCGATGAAGAAAATAACAATAATCCTTTTGGCACTGCTTGTGCCGGCGATGCTTTTCGCGGCAAAGGCAACAGTCATAATGAACGACGGCACTATAAAAGAAGGGGAAATGATAGGGCAGGACGAGGATGCAGTATATCTGAAAGGGCCCGACGGCAAGGCAGTAACGATACCGATGAATGAAGTAAAAAAAGTTTTTGGAGGAGCGGCAGAGGTAAAAAAAGTTGTTGAAACAAAAACAGAAAAACCGGTTTCAAAAACAAAGCAGGCGGATTTTAAGGATGAAAAGCAGGAACCCTACAAGCTGCTTGAAAAAGGGGTGAGGGAAATAAAGCCCGACCCATTTAAAAGGACATATCCTGATTATTTACAGCTTGAGTTTGATTTTTTAAATGCCGAGTTTCTGATGCTGGGGGATGAATTCAGGTCAGACTATAACATGGGTGCTTTTGTGATGAATCTTGGAATGAACATAGGGGTTGCGTACAGGCCCTTTGACTGGCTGAGCGCCGGTGTTTACATAGGAGCTGACATGCCGCCGATTATTGAAGGGGTAAAAAATGCGGCAGATTACGAGATAGGGCACATGTCGTTCATGAGAGCCGGGTTTAATTTTAGGATAATGCCCTATACAAAAGGCAGGAGTGAATGGCAGGAGGTTTTTTATATCGGAGCGGATTTTGGCGCGAGAAAAACAGTGTTTGAGTCAAGAATTCGAAACCAGTCTCTTAATATATATGAGGAGCTTAATATAGATACATTAGAAATGAAAATAGTACTCGGTTTCTCACCGGCATTTAAAATCGGCTACATCTTCTGCCCCACAACTTACACTCTCGGCACAAGCACGGTAAAACGCGACATCGATTTAAGCGGCCCGTTTGTGTCGTTAACCGGTCTCTTTTAACCCCCTTGCCCATTCTTTATAGTACCCCCTTGAGGGGTAAAGGGGCGTAGGGGATTTGATTTTAAGTTTTAAGTCATTAAGCCATAACCCATAAGAAAACCAAGAAGCCAAAAGACAAAAGTTAAAACATATATGCCTGTGTTTTTTTGTTCTCTCAACTTGTAAATTGCAATTTGAAAATTGTAGCTGTCCTTATC
>CAYGHG010000101.1:0-9885 GCA_964349515.1 uncultured Spirochaetia bacterium | reverse complement strand
CGGTGAAAAGGTTTACACTTGGATAAATACACTATTTAAGAGGTAAACTGATGAATATACGTACAAAGATTTTTCTTGGCTTTGCAAGCATGATGGTGCTGATTCTCAGTATGTGCGTGGTTTCTATTGAATATCTCGTGAATATTAGAAACGATTCGCGTACCGCGTCTTCGCATACAGACATACTCAGCCTGGCATACGAGATTGAAATATCACTTCTTGAGGCTTCGAGGGCCGAGAAAAACTATATTTTGCGAGGTGACAGGGGCTATGTTTCTGTTGTCTCCGAAAAATCAGCCAAAATCCGTGATAACACCGATAAAATACGGCTGCTTGACACAGAAGGGCTCTTCGGCGGCGAGCTTGCGGCGATGGAAAAACTGCTCGGCGATTATGAAAAAGGGGTCAGGGAAGCGGGCGCAAAGCATACAGATATACTGCAAAGGGATGAATCACTGAAAAGAGCCTCCGATTCCGCAATGCGGCTGCAGGAAATGGTATATCCTGTAGTGCAAAAGGCAAAAATCCGCCAGGCCCACGCCGCGCGCTGGTCTGAAGAGACCAAGATACAGGCAATCAGCGCCATAGTGCTTTTTTGTGTCATGGTTATTATTACAGGGGCGGTTATGACTTACTATATACCGCTTCAGGTGACAGGTTCAATAGGCAGGCTCATTGAAACAATTAAAAAAATTGAGGCAGGCGACGCCCGGGCGAAGGCGGATTCACAGTCAGGCGATGAAATGGGCGAATTGGGCGGATACTTTAACAGGATGCTTGCGGCGCTTGAAGACACGAGAAAGCGTGCCGTCAACGCCGAGAAGCTTGCCTCCCTCGGCACTCTGTCGGCGGGTGTCGCCCACGAGATTAACAACCCTCTCACAGGAATACTTACCTCGGCGCACATGGTGCTGAAAGCCCTGCCAAAAAATCACAAGTGCAGGGAAGATCTTGAAATCATAATAAGCGAAACGATAAGGTGCCGCGACATAGTAAGAGGGCTGCTTGATTTTTCAAGATCGTCTGCGGCGGAGAAAAAACCGGTGAGGGTTGAGGCTGTAATTGACAAGACGCTCACGCTGGTAAAACAGCGCATAAAAGACGAAGGTGTCAGCATTGATGCTGTGTTTGACCCGGCAGTTCCTGCGGTATCCGCTGATGAAAACAGGCTTGAGCAGGTTTTTTTGAATATCACCCTCAATGCCCTTGAAGCCATGAAAGGCGGCGGGCGGCTGTCGATAAGGGCAAAGCAGGCCGGCGGTTTTGTAAACATAGAATTTTCAGATACAGGCTGCGGGATACCTGAAAAAAACATCAATGCAGTGTTTGACCCGTTTTTTACGACTAAAGAGGCAGGGCAGGGCACCGGCCTGGGGCTCGCGGTGAGCTACGGGATAATAAAGGAATTTGACGGGCAGATATCAATTGAAAGTGCCGAAGGTAAAGGAACCATGGTTACGATAAAACTGCCGCTAAGCGGCGGTCAAGAGGCGGAAAGCAAATGAGTGAAAAAGTAAAGGTGCTTGTCGTTGATGATGACGCGGTAGTCTGCAAAAACTGCACGCGTATATTAAACAGCGCGGGTTATGATACTTACGCACTGCAGAGCAGCAGGATTGCGCTTGAGCGGATAAGAGGGGAAGTTTTTGACCTCGCGGTGGTTGACATGAAAATGCCCGGCTACAGCGGTATTGAACTGCTTAAAAGCATCAAGGAAATCAGGCCCGATATGGCAGTTATAATAATAACGGGGTATTCCACTATTGATACCGCTGTTGAGGCGGTTAAAAACGGGGCGTCAGACTATGTCGCCAAACCCTTTACCCCCGATGAACTTGTAGTAAGGGCGGGAAAGGCGCTTGAGAACAGCAGGCTTGCCATAAAGACCGCGGCGCTTGAGCTTGAGCTGCGCGGAAAGTACAGCCTCGGAAATTTAATAGGCCGTGACGAAAAAATGCAGGCTGTTTTTGAAGTGATAAAAAAAGTGGCGCCGACAGACAGCTCGGTGTTTATTACAGGTGAAAGCGGGACCGGTAAGGAACTGGCAGCAAAAGCAATACACCATAACAGCCTGCGCAAAGACAGGCCTTTCATATCACTTGACTGCACGTCCCTTGCGGAGAACCTTCTTGAAAGCGAGTTATTTGGCCACATCAAAGGCGCGTTTACCGGCGCGTCCGCCGATAAACAGGGACTTTTTGCCGCAGCTGACGGCGGAACACTCTTTCTTGACGAAATAGGGAATATCTCGCCTTCTATTCAGGCAAAACTGCTGAGAGTTCTTCAGGAACGTGAAGTAAAGCCGGTAGGCTCGGTAAAAACAGTTAAGACAGATGTCAGAATCATTACAGCCACAAATAAAAACATAGACGGCATGATAAAAGAGGGCTCGTTTCGGGAGGATTTGTATTACAGAATAAATATTGTGCCCCTGCATTTGCCGCCGCTTAGGGAGAGGCAGGAGGATATACCAGTTCTTGCCGGATTTTTCCTGGAAAAGTACTGCCGTGAAAGGGGGAAAGCGCCAAAGGTTCCTGACGCTGATGCCGTGCTCGCCCTTCAGTCTTACGGCTGGCCGGGAAATGTACGGGAGCTTGAGAATGTCATTGAGCGCGTGGTGGTTATGGCGGACGGGGACGTAATCAAAACCTCCCACCTGCCTATAAACTTAAGAAAGAATGAGATTCATAAAACTTCGGACATTGCAAAAAATTCCAATGAGCTGAAAAAAATTAAAAAAATCGCCAGAAATGAAGCTGTAGTAAATATTGAAAAGATATTTGTCATAGAGGCGCTGAAAAGAAACAGCTGGAACATCTCAAAAGCGGCCAAAGATGTAAAAATGCAGCGCCAGAATTTTCAGCTGTTGATAAAGAAATACCAGATAAAACCATAAGATTTCCGAATATTTTTTTTATGCGCCTTAAAACCGCCTTTAATCCCGATTTTACTCCGTAAAGCAGGCCGGGCATAATATTTCTTATGCATGTTCATGCTTTGATTTCTCAAAAACCCTTTGTTTACGGCTGTTAGTCCGGCTGTTTATGCGGCACGTTGTTTGCTGTATATTAGTTGACTAAAATAAGGAGGTGATTGAGATGAAAAAGATAAAAAAAGCTCTGGTAACAGGCGCAGACAGGGAACTGTACGGAAAAATAAAACAGATGTTTGTGAAGGGCGGGTATGAAGTCAGCGCGGCACCGGCGGCACGGCAGGCGGTTGTAAAGGAGCTGAATGAAAAGCAGGATGTAATAGTAATGATTTGTCCTGACAGGACGGGCCTTGCTATTCAGACCTCTTACGGTAAAAAATCGGATAAAACCACGGTCGTTCCTGTTTTTGCGGTAATCCAGGCGGATGATTACAACCCTGCTGTTATTTTTGATGCGCCCAGGTGGGGCCTTGGCGAAGCTGCAGGAGTAAAACCCGCAGAAGTGAAGTTTGTAATGAATGAAACTGAAAAGATTCTTAACAGCGGGCTTGACGGTTATTTTGTGCTGTTCGCAGGCTATCACAGCGCGCCTGCGGCGGCAGCCGTGCCTGCGCTTAAGAAGACAGCGTAACTATTTTTTATAAAAGTAAATCAGCATATCCTGACCCATGTCTTTGCTGAAAGGCGGTTTTGCCCAGGACGTTATGCAGTAGCCGAACCCGGCTTTTTCAAAAAGGGAAAGAACCGAACCGAGTTTGTCTGATTTTGCCGGGACGTGGTGGTGGTATTCAACAATCATCCGGTTTAAGTATTTTGCGCGCCCTTTTTTGAATATTTCAGGTAAAACTTCCGTTTCAGCCCCCTCTATGTCCATTTTAACGAAATCAATCCTGCCTTTTATGTATGCGGAAAGCACTGCAGATACTACAGGGTCCTTTCTGTCGTGGCCGGGTTTGCCGGAAACCAGCGTCATCCCGAGGGCGCCGGGGTTTGCGGAGTTTGAATAAAACCACATTTTCTTGCCTGATACGGAGTGAAGCGCCCTGTTTATGATTGTTACGCCGCTGATATTGTTCTCAAGAATATTTAGTTTCAGCAGGGAATGAGCCGGGCCGTGCGCTTCAAAGGCTGTGATTTGTGATTCCGGATAAAGCAGCTTGAAGTATATTACAGAAAGCCCTATGTTGCTGCCGCAGTCAAGTATCACAGGCTTTTTGTTTTCTGTATGGAACTTGTAGTCGCAGTGTATGAATATTTCTTCAAACAGCGTTACGAAGTCATTAAGGTCAAAAAATCTCATTTTAAAACCGAGAATCTTTATGGAATTAATTCTTAATTTCATTATTTTTACCGCGGCAAGCTGTATAAAAGCCAGCCTGATATACCCTGCGGCAATCCTGTATTTTAAACCGGTTACAGGGTCATTTCTGAATATTGCTATAAGATTACGTAATTTGTAGATTATGAAGTTAATGGCTTTTCCTCCTATGTTTTATAAGTGATTCTATCATTAAAAAGGCCGCTGTTCAAGGATTGAAAGCCGTGTAACTTGCATATTAAGGAGTGCGGGGTTATACTTGTATTGGGAATAAGACAGGAGGTGGATAAGATGAAAAAACTGATTGTAATTGTGGCGGTACTTGTAGGGCTTGCTTTTGCTGCGAAATGCACATTCTCAAATGTAGAGGTATATTATGAAGTAACTGCCACACAGCCGGGCTCGGTCTTTACGGAATACACGACGCCAAACGGGGTTGTGAGAGGTACGTACGATCTTCCTCATACCTCTTCGGTTTATGTTGTTCCGAGGGGGGCCTTTATTTCTGTGACCTGCTCCAGATACACAGGTTCTGGCACTGTGACTCTCAAGATTTTTAAGGAGGGTTCTGTGTGGAAAAACGCCTCTATTTCAGGGGCGCAGTCGGCGACGATTTCCGGGACGATTTGAACAGATGTTTTTTTAAGGCTGTAAATGTTCCATCGTCTTTAGCCTTCTGCCCCCGCGAGCGGGGTAGAAGGGCAATTACGAATAACAGTCTGCTATCTTATGATTGCACACTATTGAGTGCAGTAACCCACAAGATATACCCTACTTGCATTTTACGATTAAAACTGCTAATATTTCATTATAAAATCGATTTACCAAGTAAATTTTAGAGGAGTTTAAAATGAGAAAAATCTTAAGCGTTTTCGTGATTGCTTTTTTAGTTATGGCAGCTATCATATCTTGTAACAAGACTTCTGATACCCCGGATCCTGAGCCTACGCTCAGCATGACACCTGACAATGCTGTTTACAATTTTGAAGACGGGACTATCATGAACTGGGTGAAAGGAGACGGCGGTGTTACTTCAATTACCAATTCAAATGACCGCTCATATCTGGGCAGACGTTCGCTGCGGATTCAAGGCAGTTTTGCCGGCGGTACGGGAAATGCCGTGCGGGTAGAGCCTCCTGCAGTTGCAAATATGACAGGAATGAAAATCATAGCAAGGGTATATATTCCGTCTGACGCGCCTACAATTGGCGGCTCGATATTTATTCAAAGCGGGGCGGCTATGTCATGTTGGGAGCAGGGGCCGTGGATAAACTCTTTTACCAAGGGCGGCTGGACCACTCTGCAGTTTGATGTGGCATATCCGGATTATGTAAGCGGTGCTAATCCTGACCACACAAATGTCGGCAGGCTGGGAATAAACATGCAGCCGGGGGCGGATTATAACGGTTCAATTTACATTGACGCTGTTGATATCATTGCAGCAGGCACACCCACAAACACCCCCACCATATCACCTACACACACAGTTTCTCCGACGGCAACGGAGACCATAACCGGCACGCCGCCGACAGCTACAGCCACGTCAACAATAACGCAGACGCCTACTCTGATAAGCACGCCTCAGCCGCCGAATGACCCGAACATTCATTATTACGGAAGATGGAACCACGCAAACCCTCTCCAGCCAAAGGTTGGATGGGGTGCGAATTACATAGTGGCGGGTTTTGAAGGAACCAGCGTTGCCATAAACATCAGCTCGCAGTGGGATGACTGGTATGCGTTTGCGATTGACGATTTCTCTGACCATAACGCTTTTACGAAGTTCAGGGTAAATACGGGCCGCAATGCGTCGAGCGCACTGCCTACACAGACGCCTTATGTGGTAAAGGGGCTCTCTGACGGGCCGCACACAATAATGATAGTCAGGCGGTCGGAAGGAATATCAGGCGTTGATACTTTCAGAGGGCTCGGCCTTGATACAGGCAAAACGCTCACGGCGCCGTCATACAGCGCGCCGGTGAGGAAGATGGAGTTTATAGGTGATTCCATAACCTGCGGTTCGCAGAATGAATATGCAGCAGCGGTGCCAACAGCTACCGCAGATCTGCCATGCGAGTGGGGCGGCTGCGTATCAAATGTAGATACTGCATTTGGAATGCAGCTTGCGAGGCTTTACGGCGCAGAGGGCAGGGTAATATGCAGGGGCGGCATAGGAATGTACCGCAACTGCAGCGGCTGTGCGCCTGACTATACGATGCCTCAGGTTTTCCCCTATACCTATTTTGAAAACGCGCCTTCCGGCGCTTCGCTGACGTGGAATTTTGCTTCCTGGCAGCCTGATGTAGTGGTGATAGCGCTCGGCACAAACGACAATCCGAATTCTGCCATACAGGCAGATTTTCAAAACGCCTATACGGGCTTTCTGACATCGCTCAGGACATTTTATCCAAATGCATACATACTTTGCACCGAGCCAGTGCCGTCATGGATCGGCACAACAGTCGGCACTTACATAAATAACGTAGTAACCGCCTTTAATGACCCAAAGGTGTTGTATGTACCTCTCAGAAACCCGGCAATAAGTGCTGACTTCCCGCTGCCGGCCTCTGATTACGCCGCAGACAACACCCACCCGATAGTATCGGCGCAGGCAAAGATTGCCGCGGGCCTCAAATCCTGGATGGACACAAACATAATGCCGGGTCTTGTAGCGAACCACGGCTGGTAGTTTTTGTTGTTTTTTCTAACCCCCTTTGCTTTGGAAAGGGGGGTATTTAAGCTATAAGCTATAAGCTATAAGCTATAAGGTGAAATCAAGACAGAAGACAAAAGTTGTAATAACCGGTACCGGAATGCAGTGTTTATAAGTATATTGCAAAAACATCAAAAAACGGCTTTTTTGAAAAACTAAAAAATCAAAAAACTTGATTTTTCAGTTTTTCGCAAATATACTCTTATTGAAAGATGATTTAGTGGGGGAAACAAGAAAGGGGTGATATTTGTGGGAGATGCCAAGCAAAAGATATTGATTGCTGATGATGAAGGGGGCATAATCAATGCAGTCAGAGACACGCTTTCAGCAAATTTTGACATATATTCAGCACTAAACGGTGAAGAAGCCGTTAAAATCATCAATAAAGTGTCTCCTGATCTCGTCATTATGGATGTCCTCATGCCTGTTATGGACGGTGTTGAGGTATGCATGAGGGTCAAGCGTGATCCGAAAACCAGGAATATTCCGATTCTCTTTCTGACAGCCGTAGATCAGGTTGAGGGCACGCAAAGATGTTTTCAGGCAGGCGGTGACGCGCACATGCTAAAGCCGTTTTCGCCGGCAAAACTGCAGGCAAAGGTTGAAGACATGCTGATGAAAGCCGAGATAAAGAAGGGGTTAAGGGCGGTTTGAAGAGGCCGGATCATTTGAAAATCAAATACATTTCAGCGGGCATCTGCGGGCTTTCGTGCAGGCTATGCCCGAACTACCATACAGAGTCAAAGAGCAGATGCCCCGGCTGCAAGAGCGCCTATAGGATGGCGGCAGGCTGCCCGTTTATAACCTGCGCGCTGAAGAAAAAGGGTGTTGAATTTTGTGTGGAATGCCCTGATAATAACAGCTGCATCCTGTGGAAAAAACACAGGGCTGCAGGGAAGAAAAAATATTCGTTTAAATGCTATCAGACACTTGAAGCGGATATTAAATACGCGCAAGAGCACGGCGTAGCAGGGTTTGAAAAGATTCAAAAACAGAGGGAAAAACTGCTGGAAAAGATGCTCTCCTCATATAACGATGGCCGTTCGAAAAGTTTTTACTGCATTGCGGCAACAGTCATGGGTATTGATGAGCTGAAAAAATCCATCAAAGAGGCGGAGCGCCGAACCGTTGGGCCGGAGATGAAGGCGAAATCAGCGGTCATGCACACAGTGATTGAATCTGTTGCGGCTGAAAAAGGGTATGTTATAAAACTGCGCAAATGAAGTTTCTATATATGCCATAACGGGCTCATAACAGGAGAATACATTATGAATGAAAAACCGGCTGTAAAACCGAAACGAAAGATTTTTAAGATATTTCTGGCAATTATAGGGGTCATAATCGCGTTTAACCTGCTTGTTATTGCGGCAGGTACCGTGCTTCGCGCCGCTTATTTCAAGGGCCAATACGCGAAAATAATGCCATACGGGAAACTTGTAGATGTTTATGACGGAAAAATGCATGTTTATTCTGCAGGCTCGGGTAGTAAAACAATAGTCCTTATTCCCGGCATGGGAATTGCGCTGCCGTCCGCTGATTTCGGGCCGCTGATGCGTAAATTGGCGGAGAAAAATACCGCCGTCTGCGTAGAATACTTCGGTACAGGTTTTAGCAGCGGAACCAAAAGGGAGCGTACGTGCGCCAATTATACGGAAGAAATAAGGGAAGCGTTGAAAAAAGGCGGCTTTAAACCGCCTTATGTGCTCATGGCTCACTCCATATCATCGGTATATGCGGAGTACTACGCGGCTGCGTATCCGCGGGAAGTGACAGGGATTATTTCCCTCGACGGTACGGGCACCGGCTACTATGAAAAGATGCCTGACAGCGTGAAAAAAATTCTGCCGCTTGCAAAACTACAGCAGTCAACCGGCGTGACCGGCCTTTTGGCGGCGTTAATCACGGATAAAAAGAAGCTTCTCGGCAGCGGCTATACCGGGAAAGAGATAAACGATATGATAGTCTTTGCGGCATTTACAATAAATGACACATTGATTGAACAGATTCTGAACTCGTCTGAAGCTATTAAAGAGGTGATGGATATGCCGTATCCGGAAAGTGTCCCGTATTTCAAGATAATATCAAAACAGACATACGAAACACCAAACGCGCAGTTAAAGATGACGCCGCAGGAGTATCAGAAAATGCACTTAGACAGAATCGGAAAGCATGCAAAATATGAAATACTTGACGGCTCGCATTTTATTTACCTGAACAATACCGGTAAAATCGCGGCGATAACGGATGCATTTTTGAAACAACCGGTCTGGCAGGCAAATAAATGAAAGCAAAACAACAATATGCCCGAATAAAAGGGCGGGCTGATTTTAGGATTAGACAAGCAGGCATAAAGGACTTTGAAGCTGTGTTTAAACTCTTATGCAGCCTTTGGGAAGGAAAAACCCTCGACAAGGCAGCTATCAGAAGAGTCTTCGTTAATTCACTTAAAGACCGAAATTATGCGGCATTTGTCTGTGTTGACGCAGGAAAAATCACAGGTTTTGCCGGGACACAGATACGCTGCATGCTCTGGCAGGCCGGGAAAATGTGCAGGTTAAATGAGCTGGTGGTTGATGAGAAACTGCGCGGTAAAGGGACGGGCAGCAGGCTGCTCGCGGCTGTTGAACGTCATGCAAAGGCAAAAGGGTGCAAAGGAGTGGACCTGGAAACGGCAGTCCACAGAAAACGCACCCATAAGTTCTATGAGAAAAGAAATTATTTGCACAGGGCTTTTTACTACTGTAAAGTATTCAAAGGCTAAATTGGTTATTTTTTGAATACTAACCTTTACACTTTGAATGATACAATAATGGGGCGGGAAATATATTGAAAAGAATACTATCGAGTGGTACGATTATTCTATAAACAAATATCTGAACATTACGGGGGCGAGATGCGAGGCTGCGGCAGGGGAACAGGAAA
>CAYGHG010000100.1:8429-10021 GCA_964349515.1 uncultured Spirochaetia bacterium | reverse complement strand
ATACTAGAAATACTTTACAAAAATAATATGGAGGAATTCCCGGAATGGCGATTGAGATATATTATTTCTCGGGAACGGGGAACTCGCTGGCCGTGGCAAGGGAAATCGGTTCGCAAATAGGCGGAAAGGTTATTTCTATTTCCTCCCTTATTTCAAAGAAACGTGCCGACACATCTGATAAAATAGGCATAGTTTTTCCCGCGTACATGGCCCAACTCAACGGTGTGCCGCTAATAGTCGAGGATTTTGTAAAAAAAATACAGGACATAAGAAAGAAAAGCATATTTGCGGTATGTACATGCGGCGGCCGCGAGGATTATAACGCACTTCCTGCAGTAAAGAATCTGGGAAAATACGTGAAAAAGGCCGGGGGCAGGCTTCATTCGGAGTTCATTGTCAGAATGCCGATGAACAACTGTGATTACGGGTTCATTCCATTTCCGGTAGAAAAAGACCCTGAAACCATAATAAACACTTCAAAAACTGTAATTAATGATATTTGCTGCCGCATAAGAGCCGGCAAAAGAGAAAAAAACCGGTCTTTAAAAACCGTTCTCAATTTTTTCATGAAACCGCTGTATGCGATGCTGTGCGGGTTGTATATAGCTGAAATAGCTAAATACTCAAAAGTACAGAAGGCAACAAGGGCAAATTACAGGGAGCTGCTGCACAAGACCGACAGGAGCATAACTGTAAATGAAAAATGCGATGGGTGCGGCATTTGCGCAATAGTGTGCCCGGCGAAGAATATCCGGATTCAGAACAAAATGCCGGTGTGGCAGGGCAGGTGTGAGACGTGCCTGGCGTGTATGGAGTGGTGCCCGAAAAAGGCAGTACAGCATTTTTGGAGAAAACCCGGGGTATATTACAGGCATCCTTCCGTAAAAGTAAAAGACATGATAGTTTGTTTGTAAAAAAGATGGTGCAGGAGACGGCTTTAATACTTTAAGACCTTACGACAAGTACGAGACGGACACTTAAGGTCCGCCTCAACTCTGGATAAAGAAAATAACCGAGGGATTTAGGACTTAAATATTTTCCTCTCCCGTGCTTCGTTGAAAATTGAAAATCAGAACAACTGCCCCTCACCCCGGCCCTCTCCCGAAAAATAGGGAGAGGGGGCGTCTTTTAACTATTAACTGTATTTGATAATATGCTATAATTATTCATACTTTTATCAGGAGAAAAATAATGAATATTGCAATTGTAGGCGCCGGTTTTGCGGGGCTTACTGCCGGATACAGGCTCTCGCAAAAAGGGCATAAAGTCACCATATATGAGAAAGACTCACAGCCGGGCGGGCTTGCCCAGGCTTTTGATTTTGGCGGGCAGAAACTTGACTGCTTTTACAGGCATGTTTTTAAGAGCGACCTTGACATGATTGCGCTCATAAAAGAGCTCGGCATGCAGGAGCACTTTGAGTGGATAGAGTCAAAGATGGGTTTCATGTACAATGGAAAAGTATACAGCTTTACCACCCCGATGGATTTGCTCAAATTCACCCCCATACCACTTCTTGACCGCATACGCACCGGGGTTATGTCAATGTATCTGCGCTACGTAAATAACTGGAAAAAATATGAAAAGATAAC
>CAYGHG010000100.1:0-8329 GCA_964349515.1 uncultured Spirochaetia bacterium | reverse complement strand
TTATGTCAATGTATCTGCGCTACGTAAATAACTGGAAAAAATATGAAAAGATAACAGCCAAAGAGTGGATTGAAAAATACATGGGCAAAAAGTCTTATGAGGTAATATGGGGGCCTCTCTTAAAACAAAAATTCGCTGAGCGTGCCTCTGAAATTGCAATGACTTGGATGTACGGCAGGATTGCCTGCAGGTTTAAGTCGCGTGAAAAGGGCGCCACAAAAGAGGTTTTGGGTTACATGCACGGAAGCTATCAGGCGCTTGTGGACAAACTCGCTGAGGCTTTTGTCAGTGCAGGCGGAAAGATAGAGTTAAACAGCGCGGTTTCTTCCGTGATTTCGGAAGGCGGCGCCGCTGCAGGAGTCAGGGTGAAAGGCGCGGACATAAAACACGACGCAGTTCTTGTGACATGCGCGCCCGCGCTGCTAAAAGAGCTGGTAAAGACGGAAGACGCGGAGTATAACAGGCGGGTTGAGTCGCTTGACTACTATGGCGCGATAAACCTCGTGGTAAGGACAGGGCAGTCGATAAACGGGCCTGTGTACTGGATGAACATAGCGGACTTAAACAGCCCTTTTGTGGCTGTGGTAGAGCACACTAATTTTGTAAAAAAAGAAGAATATTCCGGAGACGTTATAATTTACATAGGAAACTACATTTCAACCGGCAAGCCTCTTTACAAAGCGGCTGATGATGAAATCAGAAAAATATTTTTTGATTATCTGAAAAAACTCTACCCGCAATTTGATGAATCAAAAGTCAAAGCATGGGCTGTAAACAGGACGCCTTTTGCCCAGCCTGTCGTGCCGACGGGTTTTTCAAAGGTAAAACTTGATTACAAAGGGCCGCTGAAAAATCTTTACCTTGCCAACATGTCCATGATATATCCCGAGGACAGGGGCATGAGTTATTCGATAAGGCTGGGAAATGAAGCGGCAGTTCTAATTAGCAGAGAGGCGAATTAAAGAGAATCAGCAGTTAGGCGAAATTAGCAGTGAGACGAAATGGATAAAAGGACGATTAAGAATTAGCAGAAGAACGAATTAAAATATGGACGAAACTGGAAATTTAAAGGAGCAATTTGATGAAAATTTCGGCTTTTTTTCCGGCTCATAACGAAGAGGCAAATGTAGAGTCGCTGACGCGCAAACTTGTGAAGGTGCTTTCTGAGAACTGCACGGAGTTTGAAGTCATAATAGTAAACGACGGCTCAAAGGATAAGACAAAAGAAATATCAGAGAAACTCGCGGCCGAAGATAAAAGGGTAAAGGTAATAAACCACGAGGTAAACCGCGGTTACGGCGGCGCGGTCAAGTCAGGGCTGTATGCCGCGAAACTTGACTGGGTGTTTTTTACCGACGGTGACAACCAGTTTGACGTATCTGAAATACCTGTGCTGATAAAAATGACTGATAAATATGATTTTGTAACAGGCTACAGGATGAAGAGGCAGGACCCGCCCCACAGGATACTTAACGCTTTTATGTGGGGGACGCTTGTAAAACTTCTTCTGGGTTTCAGGGTAAAGGATGTTGACTGCGCCTTTAAACTTTTCAAGAAAGAGATAGTAGAGCGGACACAGCCCGAGGCAGAGGGCGCGCTGATTTCAACAGAACTGCTGGCAAAGGCCACAAAACTGGGCTACAAAATAGGAGAAGTCGGAGTGCATCACTATCCCAGGACGGCCGGCACGCAGACAGGCGCAAAACTCAAAGTTATTTTAAGGGCCTTTAAGGAGCTGTTCAAATTCTACGGAAAGATGAAAAAATGGGGAAAAACAGGTTCCTGACAGCAGCCATAATTTTATTATTGGCCGCACCGGGCTACGGCGCGGGCGAAACAGCCGGCGACATACTAAAAACAGCGTCGGGCGGAAGGCCTCTCGGTATGGGCGAGGCATATACAGCATCTGTGATGTGCCCTGACGGCATTGACTACAATCCTGCGGGTGTTGCTTTTATGAAATCAAGAAAAATATCAGGCACACACCAGATACTTTATTCCGGCATGGCAGAGCTCTACGCAGAACACGCGGCTTTTGCCCAGCAGCTTGATACATCGTTTATTGAAGGCTCTGTGGGAATCTCTTTTAACCTCCGGTGGATGGAGGACATAGACAACGAAGACGCGACAGACCCGCCTTTAACATACAATGATTTCTCTCTTGCGGGGGTTTACGCCGCGCCGCTTAAAATCTATTTTTCCGAAGAATTTCTAAAGGATATTTACGCGGGCATAGCGGTAAAATTCATAAGCCAGGCTGTAGGGCTTTATCAGGGTTCTACCGCAGCGCTGGATTTGGGCGCAATATGGGCGCCTGACGGTGAAAAAGGATTCAGGGCAGGGCTCGCGCTTCTAAATGCCGGCCTGCCGCTTAAAATGCTCAGGCCTGCGTCAGAGTCGGGTGAACCGGAACTCGGGTCGTTTAACCTGCCTCTTACCCTGAGGGCGGGGGTTGCAAACCATGCGGAAATTGACAATGACAACTCTTTTTCACTGGCTTTTGATTACATACAGGATTTTTACGATTATGCAAGATTTGCGGCGGGGTTTGAGTACAACCTTGCTTCGCTGCTATTTATCCGGTTCGGATACAATACATTCATAGATACCGCGAATCCGGCTTACGCATCCGCGGGAGCGGGGCTCTCTGTAACCCAGTTTGACGTGACTGTAGGGGTGGATTACACTTACAGGCTGGCTCTTTGGGGGAGCCTTGACGCGCCGGCAGGAAACCACGTGATATCGGTGAAGGCGGAGTTTTAAAGAAAGTTAATAAGAAATTATTAAGACAGAAGACAAAAGACAGAGGTTAAGGAAGACAAAAAAATATCCCGCCCCCTACTTGTTTGACACTTCCCTGAAAATTTTTGCGGTTTCCCTGTTGTGAAAACCTTTGAACGGCTCCAGGACTTTGAGCGTTTTTTCGAAGTCTCCGGCTTCGTACAGTTCCTTTGCCCTTGCAAAGGCTTTTTTTGAAGCGGCGACTATGAGTTTCTCGGCCTCTTCGCTTCTGCACCTTGACGCTATGGCTTTTAGTGCGTTTATTGAGGCGAGAAACTCATCGGATGAAGGTTTTGTGCAATCCACTATATTTTTTATGGAAGCGGCAAGCGTGGCGGAGGGGTAGTGAGATGCGATTTCCGCCGCTTTTTGGCGCACTCCGCCTACGCTGTGCTCCAGCGCAGCCTGCACAGCCTCGTTTACCTGCCCGCGCGGGTACTCCCTGATAAGTTCATAGACAAGTTCCTCCAAAAACTCGTCCGTGCCGGGCCTCATTGAAAAAATAATGGGTTTTAGGCAGGCGGGTTCGTGGTTTGCGATAAAGTAGTCAACCACCTCCTCAAAGCGGGTTATGTAGTTTTCTGTGGTGTCGTCAAAATCCGGCATTGTGTGGTGTGCTTTGAGAAACGCAAACGCCTTTTCTTTTGTCATTGCGCCCTTTGCAGTGGCGGGCAGGCTTTTTATCTCTGATTCCGTTATTCTGGTGATAAGTACGCCTTCGTTGTCCATGATTGCCTCCGTTGAAACCCGGGCGCTGTTGATGCGCGCTGCTGCAGCCCTGTATAACCGCTCATATCCTGAAGCAAAGTCAGAAGGGGATACTTTTTTAATCTCGTTTCTGGAGGCGACCCTCATGATTTGTTCCAGAAGCTCACCGGCCCGCGCGTTTCTGACGGTTATAACGGTATGCCCGGGTATTTCAGGGCCCGTCCTGCCGCACGAGTTTGAATAGGTCAGGGTTTCGTTATTTGAAAATTCCACTGTCATGTCCAGCCACACGCCGCGTGTCTCGTGCTCGGTAATTGCCGCCATTACAGATTTACCGGTGTGGCAGAAACCGGATATGGTCATACCGGGCATTTTTTTTATTCTATAGAATCCGCAGAAGGAAAAACCGAGTTTTTTAAGAGAGGCCGCAAGAGGAGAGGCTTCTTCCTCCCTTAACCACAGAGGGGAATCTATTCTGACAAGCGATACAGTTTCAGGAACGGATTTCACTCCCTTCACCTCTTGGTTTTTTGATTTTATTCCCCGTTAAGAGTATATACCCGTGCGGTTGTATTGTCAAATTTTAAGCCTGCAAACAATTGCGCTGCGAAATATTTTCGTGAAGATATGCCCGCTAAAAAACGTTTAAAGGGAATGGGGTATAAAAATTTATCAAACAGGCTCTTGACCGGAGTGCTGCGCGGTAATATCATGTGTTCATGGCGGAAAAAATAGTTATTACGGGGATTACAGGTTTCATAGGCGGTATTGTTGCGGAAGGTTTGTCGCGAAAAGGGTACAGCGTGACAGGTATATCGCGCGGTATCCGGCCCGGCAGGTTTTATGATGCCGCCGGCTGGGAAAATCTGGATGCGGCGGTTGAAGGCGCGGCGGCTGTGATAAATCTCGCGGGAGAAAATATTGCGTCAGGGTTGTGGACAAAGAAAAAACAGGAGTTAATCTTAAAAAGCAGGGTTGAAGCCGGCAGGCGGGTGGCTGAGGCGGTAAGGCGTGCTGCGGTCAAACCGGGAGTTTTGATACAGCCTTCGGCTGCGGGGTATTACGGAAACAGCGGGGACGCAGAGGTTGTAGAGGCCTCGCCCGCAGGGGACACTTTTCTTTCCCGGGTGTGCACAGAGTGGGAGGATTCGGTACAAGGCGCGGGCGTAAGAACCTGTATTGCAAGGCTCGGGGTTGTTTTGGGCAAAGGAGGGTTTTTGGAAAAATATTCCATCCCTTTTAAATTTTATGCCGGCGCGGTTTTTGGAAACGGCAGGCAGTATATTTCCTGGATATCGGATGAGGACCTGGCGGCTGTTTTTGAAATGATGATTATTAAGCGGGACATGCAGGGGGCATATAACGTTTGCGCGCCTATTCCTGCGGCTAACAGGGAGTTTGCATTCATATACGGCAGGGCTGTTAAACGGCCGGTTTTATTATCAATCCCTTCATTTGCGCTGAAAGCTGTTCTCGGCAGGCTCGCTGATGAGATGTTTTTGGGAGGGCAAAGGGCTGTGCCTGAAAGGCTTTTACGGGAGGGTTTTAGTTTTAAGCATAAAACCGCGGAAAGTGCGGTAGAGGCAGCATTAAAAACGGAATAAAAAGCAATCATCCCGGCATGGCGCCTGAGGCATGCTGAGGCAAAATACATCTTTAAAACCCCCTGTTTTTTGTGATAAAATAACCATTCACAAAGCCTTTTTTGTTTATGGCTTTTTAGGAGGAAACACATGCACGCAACGACTATTTTGTGCGTTAAAAAAGGGAACAAGACGGTTATAGCAGGCGACGGACAGGTGACAATCGGCGCCACGGTGATGAAACACACCGCGAAAAAAGTGAGGGTGATTGAAGGCAAGACGAAAATACTGGCAGGTTTCGCGGGTTCTGTTGCCGACGCTTTCACGCTTTTTGAACGTTTTGAATCAAAGTTAAAGGAGCACAACTGGCTTTTGCAGCGCGCTTCCGTGGAGCTTGCCAAAGACTGGCGCATGGACAAGGCGCTGCGCAGGCTTGAGGCGCTTTTGATAGTGGCGGACCGCGATACTATGTATATGCTCTCCGGCAGCGGCGAAGTGGTGGAGCCGGAAGACGGTATCGCGGCTATAGGCTCGGGCGGGCCCTACGCCCTTGCGGCCGCCAAAGCCCTTATTTCTTCAACGGATTTAAGCGCAAGGGAAATAGCGGAGAGGTCAATGAAAATTGCCTCTGACATATGCATTTACACAAACAGCAACATTACAATAGAGGAGATATGATGAAAGAACGGGATTTTACCCCAAAAGAGATAACAGAAATACTTGACAGGCATATTATCGGCCAGGCAAAGGCTAAAAAAGCTGTCGCCGTGGCTTTGAGAAACAGGCTGCGCCGGCAGAAACTTGCCCCCGAGATGCAGGAGGAGGTAACGCCGAAAAACATACTGATGATAGGGCCTACCGGTGTGGGCAAAACTGAAATAGCCCGCAGGCTGGCGAAAATAGAAAAGGCCCCTTTTTTGAAAGTTGAAGCCTCAAAATATACAGAGGTAGGTTATGTGGGGCGGGACGTGGAGTCAATGATACGCGATATTACAAAGATAAGCGTTAATATGGTGCGCGAGGAACACATGGAACAGGTGCGCAAATCAGCCGAAAGTTCTTCGGAAGAGCGGCTGCTTGACCTGCTGGTGCCGCCGATAAAACAGACAAAAAAAGTATTCACCGAAACCGAAGAGGATGCGGAAAAGCTTAAAGAGGAAAAGGAAAGGTTTAAAGAAACGCGTGAAAAAATGCGAAGAATGCTTCTTGACGGAAAAATGGAGGACAAGCCGGTTGAGATGTCCATCCGTGACAGGCAGATGCCGATGATGGAGATTTTCTCGGGCGGCATGGACGAGGCGGCCATGAACATACAGGAAATGGTGGAAGGAATGGCGGCCGGCGGCAAGGTTAAGAAAAAAAAGATGACCGTTGCAGAGGCGCGCGAGATGATAATTAATGAAGAAACCCAGAAGCTGATAGACATGGATAAAGTCATAAAGGAAGCCGTGGACAAGGTGGAAAACAGCGGGATAGTGTTTATAGATGAAATAGACAAAATAGCAGGCTCGGGCAGGTCTGCGGGAGGCCCTGACGTGTCGCGCGAAGGCGTGCAGAGGGACATACTCCCGATAGTGGAAGGCACGACTGTTGTTACCAAGTATGGCACGGTGAAAACAGACCATATTCTTTTTATCGCGGCAGGGGCCTTTCATGTTGCCAAGCCGTCGGATTTAATACCTGAGCTGCAGGGAAGGTTTCCGATAAGGGTGGAGCTTGAATCCCTTACGATGGAGGATTTTGAAAGAATATTAAACGAGCCGCAGAACTCCCTCGTGAAACAGTACACCGCACTTTTAGGCACCGATGACGTTGAGGTGGTTTTTGAGCCGGAGGCTGTAAAAGAGCTCGCCGGGATGGCTTTTGAAGTTAATGAAAAGGTTGAGAATATAGGGGCGAGAAGGCTATATACGATAATTGAAAGAGTCCTTGAAGAGGTGCTCTTTGACGCGCCCTACGGTAAAAAAGAGAAGGTTGTAATAACAAAGGCTTATGTACAGGAGAGAATACAGGATCTGGTAAAAGACGGAGACCTGTCGAAGTATATACTGTAGTAAGAGTGAAAAGTGTAAAGGTGTAAAGTGCGAAGTGTAAAGGTGTGAACAGTAAACAGTAAACTGTAGACTGCAGTCTGTAAACTATTTTATAAGGAGATTATCATGGAACACGCGATCGCGAAAGCCCGCACTCTCATAGAGGCGCTGCCATATATAAGAAAATTTGCCGGCAAAACATTTGTCATCAAGTATGGAGGCAGTGCGATGACCGAGCAAAAGTACAGGGATTTGTTTTTGGAGGACATTTCCCTGCTCAAACTCATAGGTGTTAAAGTGGTGATTGTTCACGGCGGCGGGGACGATATAAGCGCTCTCGCAAAAAGACTGGGCAAAGAAGCTGTATTTGTAAAGGGCCACCGCGTGACTGATTCGGAGATGCTGGAAATCGTGGAGATGGTGCTGATAGGAAAGGTAAATAAAAATGTTGTAAAGAGCCTCAACCTGCACGGGTTAAAGGCAATAGGGCTCTCGGGCAAGGACGATAACCTGATAGTGGCCAAGAAAAAAAAGCACGGCAAATTGGACATAGGATTCGTGGGCGAGGTGGTAAGCATAAACACAAAGCTTCTTGACACTCTGGAGCAGAACGGCTACCTGCCTGTCATAGCGCCGCTCGGAGTTGACGACAAAGGAAACGGTTACAACATCAACGCCGACCTTGTGGCGGCGGATATTGCAATGGCGCTGAAGTCTGCGAAACTGATATACGTAACAGATACTGACGGCGTGAAAGTGTCGGGAAAATACGTTCCGACACTGACGGCTTCGGAAGTAAAGAAGTTCATTAAAAAAGGGGACATAACAGGCGGGATGCTGCCCAAGTGTATTTCCGCCACCGCTGCCATAAACGAAGGGGTGGGCAAGGTGCACATAATAAACGGCACGATGGAGCACTCGCTGATACTTGAAATATTTACAGAGGAAGGGACAGGGACGGAAATTGTCAGATGAGCGCGAGGCTTTGGACACGCGCTGAGGTATTCGCGAAGCGCAGTGTGAAAAGTACCCGAGCGATCATTAATTAAATTATCGCGAGAGGTATATCGGATAACAGATAATAGCTGAAAGTTGAAAGCTGAAAACTGAAAGTTGAAAGCTGAAAGTTGAAAGCTGAAAACTGAAAGTTGAAAGCTGAAAGTTGAAAACTGAAAGTTGAAAGCTGAAAGTTGAAAGCTGAAAGTTGAAAGCTGAAAGTTGAAA
>CAYGHG010000099.1:0-10022 GCA_964349515.1 uncultured Spirochaetia bacterium | reverse complement strand
ATATAGGTTTTTATGCAACCTAAAGAAAGCAAAAAAAGTTTAAAGTTTACAGTTTAAAACTGAAAGTTAGTACCTAAACCACCGTTTTCGTTTTTAACTTTCAGCTTTAAACTTTCAATTTTAAGCTTACCTATCCCCTAAAACACCGCCTCCACCCCTCCATACACCATTCTTCCCGGCACGGGGTAGCCTTTTATTACCTGATAATCCCTGTTGTCCAGAATGTTGTTAATCTGTGCGTATATTTCTATCTGTTTGTTGAGTTTTTGGGATATTTTGGCGTCCAGCAGGAAATATGGGTCAATATCTTTTCCTTTAACGTCTTTTTTATACTCCACATATTCGCCTGTTGCCGCTATTTTTATCTGATACGGCAGCTTAAACCATGTCGTTATCCTGTAGTTCCTGCCCGTGTCGTTACCGCCAAAGGTATATGCGCCTCCCGTGTTGTTATTTGCGTCTTCGATAAAAGTCATGTTAAACTGCCCGGACACAAACCAAAAATCAAATGGCTGAAACTCGGCCTTTACCTCAAGCCCTGTCACTTTTGCTTTTTCAATATTGACCGGCTTGGTGGTGGAGGTGAGCCCGCTCACCTCTGTGCCCCAGTTAATCATATTTTCAATCTCCCTGTAATACCAGCACACAGACTGTGTAAGCTTGCCCTCTTTTCTGGAGAGATAAACCTCAAAAGAGGCGGCATCCTCGGGCTTTACATCAGGATTGCCCTGCAGTATTGAGCAGAGCGTATTTCCCGAGTCTTCGTCAAAGTAGTAGTAAATACTCTCCGGCCAGTAAAGGTCGCTAAACGAGGGGGATTTAAAAGATTTTTCCATCGTCCCTTTTATTTCCACATTCCCTTCAAGATTTACTTTCGCGCTCAGGCTCTCGGAGGTCTTAACCCCGTACTGAGAGTTCGTGTCAACCCTGCCTCCGCCGTTAATTATCAGCAAATCACCGATTTTCGCCGATGCGTTTGTGTAAACCGCTGTATTTGAATTGTCCCTTTCAGCATAGCCCGTAGAAGATACCGACCTGTATGTGTATTCCAGCCCTGCAACCGAAGAAAAGAACCCGCCCTCGTCATAGCGCCCGAGCAGAGTGCCCGAGTACTCTTTTTTTATATGCCTCGCGTCAACAGGCCACCAGGGGTCATTGTCAATAAACTTCATGTCATTTGACCTCGCATAACCGCTCAGCTTGACATCCATGAAATCAAGTGAATACGACGACTCCAGTGAAGCCGACCATGTCTCGTCATACTGCCGTGCAAACAGTGTGGGCCCGAAATCCCCGAAAGGCACGCCTGTCTCGCGCTTTACGTAACTGCCTGATAATTTATTATAAAATTCCTTGCCAAAACTTAAACGCGCGTCAAAACCCTCTTTCTTAAAATCTGAATTCTCAAAATAGTCATCAGCAGCCTCCTGAAAAGCGGAAACGCTGTAGTCAAGGTTAAATACCGAATAGTTTGAACCGAGGTTGAATTTCCTGTAATTGCCCGTGCCATAAACAGCCGCGCCTTTTACCAGCGCCTTTTCCCCGCCTTTTATTATGTTTACCACGCCGGCAACAGCATCGCCGCCGTACATGGAAGACATGCCGCCTTTTACAACCTCTATTTTTTCAGTGTTCCATATGTCAATCATTGACAAATCCGCACCGCCTGTCTGTATGTCATTTAGCGGCACTCCGTCAACCATCAAAAGCGTATATTTCGAAGGCGCCCCCCTGAACCACATATTTGACAGCCCCGCGATAGAACCTGTCCTGTTTACCATTATGCCCTGCACGAAATCCAGAGCGTCTGCGGCTGACATGGCGCCGTAAAGAGACAGCTCCTCCGCCCTGACCGTGTCAACCACGCGGGCCACCAGCCCTGCCTGCTCATTTATCTTTCTTGCTGTTATTACGACATCCCCTGCGTCAGTCTTTGCCTGAGCGGCACGCTGCACCTGCTGTTGCGGCTGCTGCGGCTGATACTGCTGTTGATGCCGGGGCTGTTGCTGCTGCGTCCCCTGCTGCTCATACAACTGCTTTACGGTGTTATACTCGCTTGTGAAAGCATACGCAATACCCGCGGCAAGAACCGCCAAAATAAAAGCCGAGAACGTTTTTTTCATTTTACTTCCTCCCTGTTTTTTTAAAAAATACATTTGGTTTTCCCGACACCGGGCTCTGCGCCACGCGCAGCCCGCCGCCGTAGATTTTCATTACATTATCCTGTGTAAAAGCCTCTTCAGGAACGCCGTCAGCTTCTATCCTGCCGTTTTGAACAGCTATTATCCTGTCGCAGAACTCTGATGCCAGATTAACCGAGTGCAGTATCATGACAACAGTTTTACCATCTTTTGCAAGCACGGCGCTGTTTTCCATCAGCTCAGCCTGGTGATGTATGTCAAGATAACTCGTCGGCTCGTCCATGAAAATAACAGGCGTTTCCTGTGCCGTGGCGCGGGCGATTAAAACCATACGTTTTTCACCGCCGCTCAGAGAGCCGTAAAGCCTGGAGCGCTTTGATGCCGCGCCGCAGCGTTCCAGCGCAGCGCTCACCACATCCCTGTCGCGCTTTCCCGGTATTCCGGCAGGCCCCATATAGGGCCGCCTTGCCATCATCACTATTTCCTCCACGGTAAAATCAAAAACCTGCGAATCAGACTGCGGCACATAGGAGATAAGCCTCGCCCTCGCGGCATCACCGAGCCCCCTGATATTTTTACCGTTTACCTCCACCGTGCCTGTATATCCCGCAAGTATGCCGGCGGCTATTTTTATCAGCGTGGTTTTCCCGGAACCGTTCGGCCCTATCACCGCCGCAAAGCCGCCCTCTTTAATTTTCAAAGAAATATTATCCAGATAAAAACCGTTTATGCCGTAGCTGAATGAAATGTTATCAAGCCTTATCATAATTTTTTTGCCTTGGAATTAAGAATGGTTATGAATACAGGCACGCCTATAAGCCCTGTTATGACCCCCACCGGCATCTCAGAGGGCAAAAAGAGCGTACGCGCGGCGGTATCTGCAAACAGGAGAAATGCCGCGCCTGTGATGAAAGATACCGGTATCACCAGCCTCAAATCAGGCCCCGTAAATTTTCTCACTATATGCGGGACTATCAGCCCCACAAAACCTATTACCCCGCACAATGCCACAGAGACAGCGGTTAAAGTGCTGGCGCTTATGAAAAAAACCGCTTTGATGAGTTCCGTGTTTACGCCCAAAGTCTTTGCCTCTTCCTCGCCGGCGGAAAGAATGTTTAAGTCGTTTGCAAAAAACATGCAAAGGATGATGACAGCGGCCGCAATCACCGCCGACGGCATTATGTAGGAGGGGCTGATGTTTGACAAATCCCCCATCAGCCATAGTACAACACGGGCTATGTCGCGCGAGAAAAGTGCGTTTAAAAGCATTATCATGGCGGAGAAAAAAGAACCTATCATTACGCCGGTTAAAAGCAGTTTTGTGACGTCAAGCCCCGCATAAGTCACAGAGAGCCTGTAAACAATTATTACCGTCACCACCGCGCCCGCTATTGCAGGGGCAATAAGGCTTGAAAGCCCGGCGATTATCGCGGCAGCAGCGCCGAACGCCGACCCCGATGATATTCCAGTTATGAAAGGGTCCACAAGCGGGTTTTTCAGCGCCGCCTGCAGCACTGCCCCGCTCACGGCAAGCATTCCCCCCACAAGCAGGGCAAAAAAGATTCTCGGCAGCCTTATCTGATTTATGATTGCGGAATTTTCCCCTCCTTTGCCGGTTACCGCCGAGAGTATTTCACCAAACCCGATTGTCACGCTTCCGCTTTTAACCGCAACAACCGCCGCCGCGGCCAAAATAATCATGGAAACAGGAACTGCAATGTATTGTTTTTTCACTTTGCGTTTCCGATTATTTTACTTAACTGCCCGACGCCTTCGGCGTATCTCGGGCCGGGCCTCAGCAGGATGTCAGCGTCATGGTATATGAATACGTTTCCGTTTTTTCCGGCGATTGTATTTTTAATATAAACCCTCTGCGCATAATCGTCTTCGGGGCTGTAAAGAAGCACCACCACTTCGGGGTTTCGCTTTATCACTTCCTCAGGCGAAACCTTTGGGTATTCAGAGGCGCTGTCCGCGAACAGATTCCCGCCTCCGGCAGTTTCTACCGCCTGCCCCAGAAAAGAACTCCCGCCCGCGGTCATCAAAGGGCTGTTCCAGATTTCCATATATACTTTTCTTTTTTTACCGCGGGTGACAAGCGCTTTTTTCATCTTTTTCTCAAACCTCGCGGCAGCTTTCGCCCCTTTTTCATCGGCCCCGCATATTCTTGATATTTTTTTCATATTATTTTTTATGTCTTCGTGATTTCTAGGATACAGCACTATAACAGCCACTCCGAGCTCTTCCAGTTTTGCTATTGCTTTTTTCTGTACGCCCCCGCCCGAAATCACGACAGAGGGTTTCAAATAGGTTATCATTTCAACATCAGGGCTCATAAATGTCCCTGCCTTCTTCATCTTTTTAGCTGCCGCAGGATAATCGCAATGCGCCGAAACCGCAGCCAGATGCCCCTCAAGCCCCATGTCAAAAAACATCTCGGTATGCGCGGGCGAAAGACAGACGATATTACCGGCAGGCGTACTTATCTCAACCTGCCTGCCCACATCGTCGGTAAAAGTCTGAGCCGTCATCCCGGCAGGTATCAGCAGTAGTATTAATAACCACCGTAGAGACACACCTCCGCGTGTGTCTCGTCTTTCGTTTTTCCCGCACCGCAATGTTTTCACATCCATTGTAGAGACACACCTCCGCGTGTGTCTCGCCTTTCGTTTTAAAAAACGAACAACACAAGACACGGCAAATACGAGACAGGCGCGCGAAGTCCTCGCAGCAAAGCGGAGAGGAGAGGCCTGTCTCTACAGTTGTTTTATAAGGCATTAGAATTCAATTCCTTTCCTTGCTTTTAACCCCTTGTCATACGGGTGTTTTATGTTTTTCATCTCTGTCACAAGCCCCGCTATTTCAATAAGCCCTTTTGACGCAGCCCTGCCTGTTATAACAACCTCAGTGTTTTTGTGTTTCTTTTTAAGCGCCCTGATTACTTCGCTCTCTTTTATGAGTTTCAGGTTTATAAGGTAAGTAAGTTCATCCAGCACGACAAGCCCGTATTTGCCGGACTTGAAAGCCTTAACAGAGTCATCAAAAGCTTTCACGGCTTTATTTTTGATAACTGCAAGAGGCACATCAGGGCTGAAAAGCGGCGATTCAATGTCATATTTCTTAAACGTGATGTTTTTTATCTTTTCCAGGGCCTTTTCTTCAGAGCTGATGATTTTCCCGGCTTTAAAGTACTGCCCGATAAAAACCTTCATCCCGCCCCCTGCAGTCCGAAGCGCAAGCCCCAAAGCAGCAGTAGTCTTGCCCTTTCCATCGCCTGTATAAATCTGAATGATAGTTTCCATAAAAACCCCTTAAGAAAAGTGTAAAGGTGCAAATGTTCAAAGTGCAAAGGTGCTTTAAGACTTTATTTCTGTTTTTCCCTTAACTTCTGTCTTTTGTCTTCTGTCTTGCCCTCAACTTCTGTCTTCTGTCTCATTTATAGCTTATAGCTCATAGCTTATAGCTTAATTTCACACTCCTTTAATATGGTACCCTATCGCGTTCCTTTCCTTTTTCGGCAGGTGCGCCACGCTGTTAAGCAGCAGAAGAAACATTGCCTTCTTTTCAGGATTATAAAAGAGCTCCGATATGGAGCCGTTATAGATACGCAGTTTTTTGTAGTCTTTAAGGCCGATTGCATTCGCGGCTATCTGCCTCACCACGCCTCCATGCGTTACTATGGCTATGTTATCACCTTTGAATTTTTTCATCACTTTATTGAAGGCGCTGTTTATCCTCCGAAAGAAGGGCCCGTCCTTTTCGCCTGTAAAACCCCTCCTCTGCGAGTGGTAAAGGTCATATCTTTTTCCTTCCAGGTTGCCGTAATTACGTTCGCGGAAGTTTTTAACCCTTTCCACAGGAACCTTGGCCGTCAGTTTGGAATTTATTATTTCCGCTGTTTCATAAGCCCGTTTCAGGTCACTTGTTATTATTTGTTCAATCCCGGCGCCAGCGAGCCATTTACCTATTGCGGCTGCCTGCCTTTTCCCCGCAGCGTTCAGAGGGGTATCTGCATGACCCTGAAAAAGAAATTTGCCGTTCCAGTCTGTTTCTCCGTGGCGGATCAGGTAAATGTTCAATGACGGCTCCCTTAAAACAAATTTAAAATCAAGACAGAAGACAGAAGACAAAAGTTAAGGCATAAAACAAAAAACCCGGCCTTCGCCGGGTTATAATTTCAAAACATCCCTTTATCGCGAAGGCACTGCTCCCCCTGTTCAGTGGACCGGGCTCGCGGCTTTAAGCCGCATTACCGTTGCGCGACAGCGCCCCGAATCTAACGGGGACTTCCCCTGAACAAGCGGTTTTAAATCATGATTACTATAACACAGCAATGCAAAGGCTTCAATATGGAAATTTCCTGTGATACATTAAATATGTACCCGTTAATGATTTGTAATAATGTAGAGACAGGCCTCCGCGCCTGTCTGGTTTTTGCTGTGTTTTGTTTTTTGTTCTAAAGCAAATTCGAGACACACGCAGAGGTGTGTCTCTACAGCGGTTATTAATGCATTTAAGTTAATTGCCGCTGCGTTATATCTGTTATGAATGCCCTAATTTGTAAAAATAAAAAGCCCGCGTTTTCACGCGGGCTTTTTATTTTATGTATTTCAAGTCCCATCATTATGTTGTCTCTGCGTTCCGTCTTCCCTTGAAACCTGAAACTTGAAACCTGAAACTTTTTTTTACTCCCCGTCATCGCCTATCGAGTTTGTCGGGCATGAACCCATGGAGTCCTTTACCTTTGCCTCTTCATCAGCACCTGCAGGCTGTTTGGATACATAAACGTGTGAGCCGTCGTCGCTCATCTTGAAATTGTCAGGCGCCGTGCCTTCGCATACACCGCACGCGATGCACTGGTCGTCAACATAGTACTTGCCGGCTACGTTCTCCGGAGTCTTCCCTGATTTGTTTGCCATTTCTATTTCCTCCTTGTAGGATTATTGTCTGTTTTCAAACATTTAAAAATATATAACAAATATTCTGTTTAGGCAAGATTTTTTTCGTTTTTGCCTTTTTCACTCCCTCTCCCTGCATTTGGGGAGAGGGCCGGGATGAGCAGCTTTTGCCTTTTTCACTCCCTCTCCCTGCATTTGGGGAGAGGGCCGGGGTGAGCAGCTTTTGCCTTTTTCGCTCCCTCTCCCTGCATTTGGGGAGAGGGCCGGGGTGAGGGCTGTTTTCCAGCTTTAAAACTCAAAACAACTGCCCCTCACCTTAATCCTCTACCCCTCGAGGGGGTACTATAAAGAGTCCCAAAGGGAGAGGTAAAGCATTGTAGTAATTACACCGTTTTTTTGACTTATCGTATTTACTTATAGCTCATTGCTTATCCGCTTAGTACTTAACTCTCCCCCGGGGCGAGGAAATACCTTTACCTTTTAATAACCTTTACCTTTGCCCCTGTCATGTCTACAATCGCGGACGGCCTGCCGGAAACCAGCCTGTCGTTTTTACTTACAAATCCCGCTTTTTTCAGTATGACCGGGGCTATGTCCTTAAATTTAACAGGCGAAGGAGCCCCTGAAATATTGGCGCTTGTCGCGGCAAGAGGGGCGCCTGTTTTAAGTATTGCCTGCCTGATAAACTCATTCTCAATTATCCTTACCCCTATTGTTTCACCCGGTAAAAAAGGAAAAGCTTTTTTGAACCCTTTTTTCAGTTTCAGTATTACCGTGTAGGGCCCCGGGAGGTACTTATCAAGAAGTTTCTTTTTTTTTGGCGTCAGTTCCGCCACCACGGAAACAAGCGCCGCAGAGGGAAAAAATACCTGAAGGGGCTTTTTCTTGTCCCTTTTCTTTATCTTAAATATCTTTTCAATTCCCCTGTCAGAAAATGCAGAAGCAAATATCCCGTAAACAGTATCCGTAGGCAGCACCGCAATGCCGCCTTTTGCCAGGGCTTCTGCGCAGGTTTCCGCTTTGGTCATTTTTGCAGGTACTTCTTTATGTATTCCTCGACGCCAATCGAATTGAGTTCGGCATCTTTCTTTGTTATTGTCTCAGCCATCTTTTTCTTAAAGGCGAGGAGTTTTTCCTTCAAAGCCTGCTCTTTAACAGCCATGATCTGCACCGCGAGTATGGCGGCGTTTACGGCGCCTGCCTTTCCTATCGCGACAGTTGCAACGGGGATGCCCTGAGGCATCTGAACCATGGAATAGAGGGCGTCAACGCCGTTTAGAGCGCCTCCCTGCATGGGTACGGCAATGACGGGCTTTATGGTCGCCGCCGCCATGACTCCCGCAAGATGTGCCGCCATGCCTGCTGCGGCAATTATTACCTCACACCCCTGTTTTTCAGCCTCGGCAAGAAATACCGAGACCTTGTCAGGTGTCCGATGGGCGGAAGTCACGCTCACGTATGAGCCCACCCCAAATTCATTCAGAGTCTTAACCGCTTCATTCATTACCGTAAGATCAGAATCGCTGCCCATAACAATTGCAACCTTCATGACAACCTCCTGTTTTAATGGCGTTTTGGATTTTAGATTTTGGAATACAATCTAATACCCTTTATATTTCTGCGCTTTCTTTCCTATGTCTTTTCTGTACTGCACGCCTTCAAAAGCGACTTTATCAATTACGGAATAAAGTTTTATTATTGCCGACTTAATGTCCTTTTCAACACACGTGACATTAAGAACCCTGCCTCCGGCCGTTACTGTTTTGCCCTGTTCTTCTTTTGTGCCCGCGTGAAAGACTATCATGGAAGAATCGCCGCTGAAAGAGTCAAGGCCTGTTATCTCTTTACCCTTTTCATAATCACCCGGATATCCTTTTGAAGCAAGCACCACGTTTATCGCGGCAGCGTCAATGAATTCAACTTTTTCCTGATCGAGCCTTCCTTCCGCGCAGGCGAGAAAATGAGATACTATGTCGCTTTTAAAGAGCGGCATCACGCACTGCGTTTCAGGGTCTCCAAAGCGGCAGTTGTACTCAAGAACTTTTGCCCCCTCTTTGGTCATCATCAGCCCTGCGTAAAGCACCCCTTTGTATGTTATGCCTTCGCGCTTTAATCCTGTCAGAGTCGGGTAGAGTATCTTCTCTGTTACTTCCTTCATTATTTCAGGGGTAATAAGCGGCGCCGGGGCGTATGCGCCCATGCCGCCCGTGTTAGGCCCCTTGTCATCATCAAATATGCGCTTATGATCCTGCGCGGGAACAAGCGGGGCTATGGTCTTGCCGTCGGTCAGCGCCAGTATGCTTGCTTCTTCACCTTCGAGGAACTCTTCAACTACAAGCCTGTCGCCCGCTTCTTTAAAAGCCTTTTTTTCCATTATCTCTTCAACAGCGGCGAGCGCCTCTTTTTCATCAGCGCAGATTATGACGCCCTTTCCCGCCGCAAGCCCGTCTGCCTTTACTACCATCGGGTACTTTTTGTTCTTTCTTATATATTCCTTTGCCTCTGCCGGAGAATCAAACTCTCCAAAGTCTGCCGTCGGGATATTGTTTTTTTTCAAAAGATTTTTAGTAAAAATCTTGCTTCCCTCAAGCTGCGCACCCGCCTCGTCAGGGCCGAAAACCTTTAAACCCTCAGCCTCAAACATATCTACAAGCCCGTTTACAAGCGGTATCTCAGGCCCTACAATAGTAAGCCCGATATTGTTTTCTTTCGCAAATGCAAGCAGGCCTTCCGAATCCTCAACCTTTATATTCACATTCTCCCCGCACGAGGCGGTTCCGGCGTTTCCCGGCGCGATATAAATCTTATCCGAAAGAGGGCTTTTCGCCGCAGCCCAGGCAAGAGCATGCTCCCGCCCGCCGCTGCCGATGATAAGTATTTTCATAAATCCTCCAAAGTTTTTGTTCGCAGTTCGCAGTTCGCAGTTCGCAGTTTTCAGTTTTCAGCTTTCAGTTTTCAGCTTTCAGTTTTCAGCTTTCAGTTT
>CAYGHG010000098.1:0-10034 GCA_964349515.1 uncultured Spirochaetia bacterium | reverse complement strand
CGGGGCATTGGAATGGAAACAGATAATCTTGCGAAAATATTTGAGCGCTATTACCAGATATCAGGGACAGACAAGCCCGCTTTTAAAGGATTGGGGCTCGGGCTCAATATTTCAAAAACAATAATAGAGGCACACGGAGGAAAAATTTGGGCGGAATCGCAGGGGCCCGGAAAGGGGAGTGTTTTTATTTTTGTAATACCTGTGATGTGATCAAAATATACGAAGGGAGGTGGAGTTTTATGCAGGGAACAACAGGAAACATCAGCGTTGCCGGAATGCTGAGGCTTTTGTGCAATTACGGGCGCACGGGCAGGCTGAATGTAACGGGGGAGTACAGGAAAGGTTATATAGATATAAGTCAGGGTAAAATTGCAGGCGCGGGCCCGGCTGTGCAGGGAGAACCGGTGAAAGAAGCGGCAATTAATCTCCTTACAGTCATCGAAGAAGGTTCTTTCTACTTTGATGAAGAATTCAAAATAGAAGGAGGTAATAACGCGGATATTTTCCCGGAAGAGATGATAATGGAGAGCGCCAGAAGGCTGAGGCAGACAGGAAAAAATGTAAAAGACTACATTCCTTCTGATAATGAAGTGATGAAGATTACAAGAATGCCGGGCGGGAAAAATGTCTTTACCCCTTTTGTACACGACGAGTGGAACATGCTTGCTGCTTTTGGCGGGGATACAAGCGTCGGCGCGGTTATTGACGAGTACCACGGCGGCAGGGAAGAGGCTGAGGCTGTACTGTATGGGCTAGTTTCCGCAGGGCTTATCAGGAAGACGCGCTTTAAGATACCTGAAGTGGAACGAATCGCGCGCGAGGAACTGGGCAATATTGGCTCGGCAATAGTTGACAGTTCCATGACAAAGCTGAGGATAAACAGGGCAAAAATGGGGATGAAAGAGATGATTTCCCTCTTAAACAGCCTTGAGGTTGATTTCTCGGCAATCGCGGGAAAAACAAAAGCCAAAACAATCATTGAAAAAATCTGGGCAGGGTCAAAGTAGGAGGTGACGGATGGATTCGGAATTTTTATCGGTTTACGGAAACGCGGCGGCTGTGGCGAGCGCGGTCTTGTTCTGGGCCGGGTTTCTTGTGTTCGGGCTGGTCGCAAAAAGATACAACGTGGTCTTTAACAGATCCACATTTCACGCGCTGATTATGGCTGCGCCTTCGGGAATACTGCTTTACGCGCTTCTGATACTTGCGCGCGGGGCTTTTTTCTCAAATGACGCTGCTGTTGCGGCATTCCTCCAGAACGCGGGTTACGCCGCGCTTCTTATTTCCGCTGTTTCATGCCTCGCGGGCGTAATGAAGTTTAATGCCCTGATAGGCGAACTGCTGAAGTACAGGGGTGAAAAATGAACTACGAATCCCTGGTTTACGGGCTGGCTGTGGTCATACTCGCAGTATCACTGTTTTATATGTCGTCTTCGCTTAAAAAGCTGACAGAGGTAATAAGGGAGAAATCTGCTATCTGGATAATGCCGGCGGCAGCCGGGGTTGTGATGATTGCTTCTCTCGCGGCCTATGCTTATGCGGTCATGTACGGGGTACCGATGCTTGAAACCGCAATATCAGGGTTGTCTGATCCGGCAGTATTTGCCGATAAAGCAATGCTTGAAGCACAGACTGCGGCAATTGAATCGTCGCGGAACCTGGTGCTCCTGATGAAAGCCCTGTCGTTTACCTGCTTTTTTGTCTCTGCCGCGCTTCTCGCGGCGGCAAACGTTATTTATATTCGGAAAATTTCAAAATAAAAGGAGGATCCCATGTCGGAAAAAGTAAGAGTTATGGTGGTGGATGACGAGCCGGATATAGTGAAAATAGTAAAAATATCCCTGGAGCTCGCAAATTTTGAGGTGATTGAGTGCAACTCGGGCGAGGAGTGCCTTGAGAAAGCGGCTAAAATGGAAACCCCGAATCTGTTTTTGCTTGATATTATGATGCCGGGATTAAGCGGCTATGAGGTGTGCGAAAAACTGAGGGCGGATGCAAAACACAAAAATACAAAAATAGTTATGCTGACCGCCAAAGGCCAGAAAGGTGATGCTGAGGAGGGGTTAAGGGTGGGTGCGGATGACTACATCATCAAGCCTTTTGACCCATATGAATTGATAGAGCAGGTAAAGGAAATACTGGAGAGGAGGTAAACATGGGCAGCTTTGCTCTGATGAACAAAAAGTATGTTGTTTATGTGAGATCCATGCTGACTCTTTCTTTGCTTTTAGTCGGGGCATATAATTATGATATTGTGGCGGAAAGGTTTGACGCCGCGGCTGTTTACACGCTGGCGCTTATTGTTAGCAATATGGCCGTGATGATGATGCCAAAACGCATGTTTAAGGGGGTAAAGGCACACTATTTTATTTTTGTCATGGACATAGCGCTTATCATCATAGGATGCCATATCCTTACCACACTGGACATGCCGTTTCTTATAGCGGTTTTTTTGGCTGTTTTCATGGCTGCTCTCAGCCAGTCGGTGAGAATGAGCGTTTTAATCGCTGTTGTCGTAAATGCAGTTTACGTTTACACTAAAACCTACGCTGCGGGTGAGTCAATGGACGAAGCTTCGCTGCTGAATATCCCGTTTGTTTTTGTGGTTGCCCTGCACGGAAGCCTGATGGCGGAGCGCGCCGCGGAAGAGGAAAGGTCCGCGCTGGAGCTGGAAAAAATCAACGAAAAACTTTCCAGAAAAGTCAGTGACAAAACTAAAGCATATACCGGGCTTCTTGAATTCACGGGGGATTTGAGCGAAAGCTTTGCTGATGCCCTTGTTGTTTTTGATATAGACGGGTCTGTCAAGATCTTTAACTCGGCTGCGTCCGAACTCTTCGGGATAAGTAAAGAAGACGCAATAGGCAGGCCCATAAAAGAACTGCCCATGCTGTCAGGCGCAAAGGACATGATAATGGCGCTGAAGTTTGAGGGAAAACAGTCGCGGGACGGGCTGGTTGAGCTTAGGAAAAATGAAGGCGTAACGAGAATCAGGGCGACGGTTTCGTACATAAAAAACAGCGATGATGACGAAACCGGAATATTATTTTATGCGAGGCGGATATGATGGAGGAAAAAAAAGACTTGAATGAGAGGCTTTTCTCGGCTGTTTACAGGGGCGACGTGGAGGATTCTTTAAAACTGCTTAGGAAAGGCGCTGACCCTGACGCGGTAGGCTTTGGTTCGTACACAGCTATGGCACTTGCTATTGAAAAAGGCAGTGTGGACATTGTCAAATTGATTATAGCAGGCAAGGTTAAAAAGGAAACGGCGGCAGGGTTATACTCCGCCGAGCTTATTGCGGCTCTGAAAAAAGGAAATAGAGAGCTTGCTTTTGAAATACTTTCTGATGACGCGGACCCCTGCGCCCAGGACTCGGATGGTAATTCGGCGCTGATGATTTCAATTGACAGGGGCATGACTGATTTACCGCTCAAACTGATTGAAAAAGGGGCGGATATAAAGCATCGTAACAGGGATAATGAAACGGCGTTGATAAGGGCGTGCAGAAAAGGCATGAAGGAAACTGCTGCAGAGCTTCTGCGCCGCGGTGCAGACCCGAATGTGAAGGGGCAGGGGAGAAAAACAGCCCTGATGGCGGCTGTTGAAAACAAAAGCCCGGAAACGGTAAAAATGCTCATTAAAGCGGGGGCCAATCCTGATGATACGGATTTTGAAAACAATACCGCCCTGATAATGGCTGTAATGACAGGCAGGGAGGAAATAGTAAGGGAGCTGATAAGGTGCGGGGCAAATGTAAATGCAGGCGGATACGGAAATTATACCGCGCTTCTTCTGGCTGTTGAAAATATGAGGCTTGACCTGGTTAATATGCTTTTGGAAGCGCGTGCGAGGCCTGACAGCGAAAATAACGACGGTGAAAACAGCCTTATGATTGCGGTAAAAAGAAAGGCAGGCAAAGAGATAACGGAAGCTTTGTTAAAGAGCGGCGTAGACGTAAACAGCGTGGACATAAACGGAACCTCTGCACTCTCGGCCGCGCTTGAAAATAATGATATGGAAGGCGCAAAACTGCTGTTGTCTCACGGGGCGAATCTCAACCAGCACGACAAGAAAAGAAATACGGCACTTGTGCGCGCCGCGCAGGCCGGCAACAAAGCTGTTGTGGAGATGCTTATAACAGAGGGTGCGAATATAAATGAAAGGGGGTTTGGTTCATACTCACCCCTTTTTTATGCCGCTAAAAACGGATTTGGAGATGTGGTGTCAATTCTGGTTGATGCCGGTGCCGACTGCAATTACAAGGGGTTTGGAAGATACACCCCGCTTCATTTTGCCGTTGAAAACGGGAACAAAGAGGTGGTTTTAACGCTGTTGAATGCAGGCGCGAAGGTTAATGAAAAAAACCTTTTTGGGCACACGCCGCTTCATACGGCGTGCAGAAAAGGAAATCTTTTGATTGTACAGGCGCTGCTGGGTGCCGGTGCTGATATAGACGTTAAAGACTCCGGGCTTGAAACTCCGCTGATGGCGGCCGCCGAATCAGGGCACTGTGTTATTGTGAGAGAATTGATAAATCAGGGTGCGCATATTAATACAGTCAGCAAGACGGGGGATACGGCTTACTCTGCGGCTGCGCGGGCAGGGTGTAAAGAAACGGCGGAATTGATTTCAAGAGCGGGAGGGGTTTAGAATCCGGAAAGGATGGGGAAATGAAACTGAGGGAAAAACTTGCGGGGTTACAGATAGCTGCAGCCGCTGCCGCTGTCATTATTGTGGCGGCAGTGAGTTATCAGCCGTTAAACCGGAATCATTGGAAACTCACTCAAAGACTTTATACCGAACAACTGAGGCAGGTGGATTTTGCTTTATCCAATCTGATCAAAGAAGCGGGTTATGACATAGAAGTGCTGTCAAGGAACAAGGCAATAAAAACAAAAAACCCGGCAGGATTTACAAATTTTACAGAAGCTGACGAAAAGACATTCAGATACAGTTATTCCGCGGATGAAAAAGAAATAATAGAAACTTTAAAAAACCACATGGAAACCAGGCCTTATGTTAACTCCGCTTATATTGGCTTTGAAAACGGGGCTTTTGTAAGGTCTCACGAAAGGGCCTCCCCCACAAAATACGACCCGAGATTGAGGCCGTGGTACATGGAAGCAAAAAAAGACCCGGGAAAAGTTGTTAAGACAGAGCCGTATAGGGCGGTGACCACGGAGGATGTGAATATAGGCATAGTCAAAACAATAACGGGAAATGACGGTGCCGTAAAAGGCGTGCTGGGCGCGGACATAACACTCTCGGGATTGAGTGATTTTATCGCCGGTACTGATATCGGCAAAGGCAGTTATGTTTTCATAACTGACGGCAGCGGGAGGATAATCAGCCACCCTGAAAAAGAAAAATGGATGAAAGAGTTTCGTGACGTATTTTCCGGTTATGAAGCTGCAGAGGACGGCGCTCCCGCAAGGATAAGAGAAGGTTTCCTGATTTGCCACGTTTCTGATAATACGGGGTATAAACTGTTTGCGTTTGTGCCGGAAAAGCTGATAAAGGGGGAATTACTCTCTGTTTTACCGCTTTTTGGAGTTTTGTTCGCGGCGCTTATCGGGGTTATTGTTTTAATTTCTTGGTATTTAACGGTCAAAGCCGTAGAGCCGCTCGTAGTGCTTGCGGGCAGCCTGAGGAAAGCTGCGGATACCCCGTCAGGAATTGCACAGGCAGATATAACCTATAAGGGCAACGATGAGATATCGGAAATAGTCAGGGAGTATAATGCGATGGCATTGCGGTTAAAACAGGTATTTGAGGAACTCAAGAAATCAACGGGTGACAATGAGAGGTTTCTGCAGATATCCTCCCATGATTTAAAAGAGGTGTTAAGGATGATTTCCGTTTACTCGCAGATGATGGAAAAGATGTGCGCTGAAAGAGGCGGTGAAGAAAAAGAAATAGCGGGGCTGCTTGTTTTGGCGGTTAATGAACTGAAAGAACTGCTTGCAGTATTTACGGATTACAGCAGGGCGAGGTCGGGAGCCGAAAAAGTTTCAATAATTGAACCGTCGGTAACGGTTAGGGAACTTGCCGAGGAACTTGCCGAGGGCAGGGGTGATGTCAAAATTGAAATCCGCGGCATTCTGCCGGTGTTCCGGGGGGTTAAGGCAAAAATGAAATACGTGTTCAGGGCGCTTGTTTCAAACGGGATAAAGTTCAATGAAAACGCAGTCAGGAAGGTTTCTGTCAGAGGGGTGAAAAAAAGAGGCGAAATAGTTTTTTCTGTTGAGGATAACGGCATAGGTATTGAGGAAAAATACAGGGATAAAATTTTTAAATTTTCGCAGAAACTGCACTCAAAAAAAGACTATCCCGGATTTGGCATGGCGCTGTGCCTGGCCAAAGAGATCGTGGAATCCCACGGCGGGCATATGTGGTATGAGTCGAAGCCGGGAAAAGGCAGTACGTTCTATTTTTCGATTCCGGCCGCGTAGGGGGCAATAATGAAGAAACACTTTTTTAGGCTGCTTTCTGCCTGTGTAATAGCCGGGATAACGCTCGCCGGCGTGTTATTTACCCGCGCCTATTACATCGGTGTTGAGGAAGCGATGCGTTCCGAATTGTTAAAAGCGGCGGTAAATTTATCTTTAATGATTAATACGGCGCGAATTGATGCTTTAAAGGGTGATTCAGCCGACTATAATAATGATGTTTATGCAAGGCTGAAAAAACAGCTTGTAGCTTCCCGAGGGCTTTATCCGGGAATGAAGTTTCTGTATCTTATGGGAAAAAAAACAAGCGGCGAAGTTTTTTTCTATGTTGATTCCGAACCTGAGGGCTCGCCTGATGAGTCGCCTCCGGGCCAGATTTATGATGAGGCGGACCGGGAGGTAAAAGACATATTCACTTCGGGTGAAGCGGCAGTTACAGGGCCGACAGAAGACAGGTGGGGGGTTTTTATGACGGCGCTTGCCCCGGTGCATTCATATTCTTCCGGCAAGGTTACGGCAGTCCTGGGTATGGATGTAGAAGCGGGTGAATGGAGAAAAAAAGCGGCTTTAAAGGCACTGCCGGCCGCGCTGTTTTTTGTATTCGTATCGCTCTTTTTCTGTTTGGTTTTTATCATGATAGAAATGAAAGTCAACGGCAGGCGTGCGGTTCTGGCTGCTGCGGGTGTTTTATGCGCGGCTTGTGTTGTATTTTTGGCGGCATATAACGATGAGCGGGAAAAAAGGCTGAATGCGGGAATTTTCTCCGAGCTTTTTTCAGCAGGATTCAGGGCTAAAATATTTGAGCTAAAGCAGCTGCGTGACATAAAACTTGAAGCGGTTAAAAGCTTTTTTGAACAAAGCGATTATGTGGATGAACGCGAATTTAAGGGTTTTGTTTCTTCCATCAACCCCGGGCCGGCGGCTATAGCGTGGTTTTGGGCGGAGAAGAAAGGTCAAACAGGATACACCATAAAATATGAAGAGGGCTTCAATCAGCGGGGGGCGAAACAGGGGCTTGGAGGTGTTTTGACCCGGCCTGAAACCGCAGAGGCAATAGAAAAGGCTGAAAAAACATGGTTGCCTTTGATTTCCGCCCCTTTTGGATCGACGGCATGTATGGTTTGGAAAATCGAGGGCCAAAATCAGCGCGGGATTTTGGGTGCGATTGTTGATTTTGAGTCTGTTACATCTGTCAGGGAGATGGCCTTGGAAAAAAAATACCCGGGCTGTCTTCACATGTTTGACGCTTCTGACGGGAAAATGGTGCTGTTAAACGGGCTCTTAAAAGAGAGGCCTGACAGGGTTCCGGATGAAAAACAGAACATATTTGATTCTAAGGCCGGGGAATTTCATTCGGCTTTATTTTTCCTGGGCAGGGTGTACCGGGTTTATATACACAATGAGGGCAGAATGCCATATTCCGGGGCATTATGGAAGACGCTTTTTGCAGGAACCGGAGGCGGCATACTCATTTTGATGGCGATGAATACAGCCCTCATAAGGAGGGAGGCGCTGTTGTCAACGGTTCGTCAAAGCGTCAGGCAGCTGAGGGAAAATGAGATGCAGGCTCTTTCAACACTGCAGTCCATAGCTGACGGAGTGATAAGTTTTGACAATAAGGGCAGGATAACTGTTATAAACAAGGCAGTGGTTGAGATAACGGGGCTTAGGGCGGAGGACGTGATTGGTTTGGAATTAAAAAAAATAAATGAATTTGTTTTTGAAAGCGGGGAGCGGGATTCCTGCAGCCGGATGTTTGATACACACTCAGGCTGCCGGTTTGCCAATGCAACTGTAAAAACACCGCACAAAGGAGTGCGGGTTATTGAAGGAAGCTGTTCTCCCGTAACAGACGATGTAGGAAAACTGTCAGGTTTCATAATGGCCTTTAGGGACATAACCGGGCGTGTAGAGTCAGAAAAAGAAGAAGAACTCCACAGGCAGAGGCTGCAGAGCCTGGTAAGAATAATGTCGGAAAACCAGGAAACAGTACAGGGTTTTCTGGATTTTTCGCTCAACGAAGCGGTAAAAATAACGTTAAGCAAAATAGGGTACATATACTTTTATGACGAAGAAAAAAAGGAGTTTGAGTTAAATTCCTGGTCGCGTGAAGTGATGAAAGAGTGCGAAGTCACGGAAAAACAGACAAAGTACTATCTTGACAAAACAGGTATTTGGGGCGATGCGGTGAGGCAGAGAAAGACAATTATTGTAAATGATTTTGCCGCGCCTGACCCCGGGAAAAAGGGTTATCCAAAAGGGCACGTGCGCTTGGAAAGATTCATGACCATACCGGTTTTTGAAGAATCTAAAATCGTTGCCGTGGTGGGTGTTGCGAATAAGGAGGCTCCATACGACGAGACGGATGTACTGCAGCTTAAACTGCTTATGAAATCGGTCTGGGAAATAACCTGCAGGAAAAAAGCCGAGCAGGGTTTGAAGGCCAGCCTTGAAAAAATTGCGGGTATTTTTTCCGCCGCGCCGGTAGGAATGGGGGTGGTGGTTGACAGAATAGTGACGGAAGTCAATCCGTACATGGAAGAGATGACGGGATATGCAAGGGAAGAACTGATAGGAAAAAAATCTCTGATGTTATACCCGGATGAGGAGCATTTCAAAAGGGTGGGGGAAATAGAGTATCAGATGATGAAGGAAACCGGCAGGGGCAGTGTTGAAACAAAATGGAAGCGAAAAAACGGCACGATTACAGATATATTTTTGTCGTCGGCTTGGGTTGACCCGGCAGATACATCAAAGGGCGCGATTTTTACGGCGCTTGACATAACCGACAGGAAAACCTCGGAAAATAAGCTGAAGCATATTGTAGAAGAACTGAAAAAAATTGACGCGATGAAATCAAACTTCATATCAATGGTGTCGCACGAACTGAGGACACCGCTGACGTCTATCAAGGGGTTTGTTTCGCTTCTTTTGAGGGGGGCTGCAGGGGAGCTGAATGAAAAACAGACGGATTATCTTGAAACGGCTGCGGTCAACGCCGAGAGGCTTTTAAAACTTATAAACGATATACTGGACATTTCAAAACTTGAATCCGGAAATTTTGAGATCAGAAAGGAAAAGTATGTGGCAGCAGATTTAATCAGGGAGGTTATTAAGGAAGCCTCTGTTCTTGCGGAGAAAAAATCCATTTTGCTTGTAGAGGATTCGGCTGCGGGAGCTGAAACATACAGTGACAGGTTCAGGATATCACAGGTGCTCATAAATCTTGTTACAAACAGCCTGAAATTCTCCCCTGAAAATTCAGCTGTTTATATCACTATGTCACAGCCTGAATACAGCGTGATAAAAATCAGGGCTGAAAAGGCGGGCATATATATCACGCCGGGGCAGTACTCGCTTTTTTCGGTCAGGGATGAAGGCAGGGGGATTGAGGGGATTCATATAAAAAAACTTTTTGAGCGTTTCTTTCAGATTCAGGAAGGGGATTCAAAGATTTATAAAGGCGTGGGCCTCGGGCTTCACATCTGCAGGCAGATTGTGGAAAAACACGGGGGCTATATCTGGGCAGAGTCAGAGGGAGAGGGGGCAGGGGCTGAGTTTGTATTTATAATTCCGGGGCAG
>CAYGHG010000097.1:0-10278 GCA_964349515.1 uncultured Spirochaetia bacterium | reverse complement strand
ATATAAATCTTATTTCTAACAATATATCCCCATATCTTCCCGCCCGTCTCCTCTTCACAGCTCCCGCCCTCCCTTATCCTCTCCCTTATCTGCGAAGCTGATATGTGTATCTTCTCGCCGTGGGGCCACAGGACTGCGTTTGACTCCGGGTATTTGCCCTCTATCTTTTCTTTTGTAATGTCTTCGCGGAGGTAAACTATGAACTTTATGAGGGAGAGCACCTCCTGATAGTTTTTCCATGTATCTATCTCAAAAAATGCGTCGGAACCCGTTATAAAGTACAGGTCGTAATCGGGATAAACGGCAAGAAAATGTTTTATGGTTTCTATTGAGTATGAGACACCGCTTTTTTTCACCTCAAAATCAGAGAGCTCAAACTTTTCCTCGCCCTCTATGAGAAGCCGCGTCATCTCAAGCCTGTGGGAGGCGGCTATGATGTTTTTTAAATCTTTGTGCGGCGGCGAATACGAAGGTATGAAAAAAACCTTGTCAAGCTTGAACTCTTCCATGATTTCTTTGGCGATTAAAAAATGGCCCTTGTGAGGCGGGTTAAACGTGCCGCCGAACAGGGCGGCCCTTTTCTTAGCCACGTATCTGGCCCGTGCCGCGTATGATGAATTTCTCCGAAGTTAACCCCTCAAGAGCGAGCGGCCCGCGCACATGCAGTTTCTGGTTTGATATGCCCATCTCCGCGCCGAGGCCGAACTCGTTTCCGTCTGTAAAGCGCGTGGAGGCGTTTACGTAACAGGCCGCGGAATCCACCTCGCGGAGAAACCGCTCTCCTAAGCGCGCGTCGGATGCCACTATGGCGTCCGAGTGGTGCGAGCCGTATTTGTTTATGTGGCGCACGGCCTCTTCAAAAGAATCAACTGTCTTTATGGAAAGTATCAGGTCATTATACTCGGCGTACCAGTCTTCTTCTGACGCACCCTTTATGCCGGGTATTATTTTTTTTGTTTCATCGCAGCCCCGGAGCTCTACTCCTGCCTTGTCGTACTCTGCCTTTACTGCAGGCAGGAAAACAGGGGCTATGTCTTTGTGCACGAGCAGGGTCTCCATGGCGTTGCAGACAGACGGCCTCTGGACCTTTGCGTTGTATGCTATTGAAACAGCCATTGCATTGTCTGCGGTGCGGTCTATGTATGTGTGGCACACGCCCATATCGTGGCGTATTACCGGTATGACGGAGTTCTCAACTACAAAATTCACAAGGCCGCTCCCCCCGCGGGGGATGATGACATCTATGTATTCCTTTAATTTTAGCATTTCCTTTACCTGCTCCCTGTCTGTGGAGTCAAGCACGCTGAAAGCGCCAGGGGCAAGCCCTGCTTTTCTTATTGCTTCCTTTATAAGCCCCGCGAGAAACAGGTTGGATGCCGCGGCGTCAGACCCGCCCTTCATGACTACCGCGTTGCCGGATTTGATAATGAGGCCCGCCACCTCGGCGTTTACATTGGGGCGCGCCTCAAATATGAACCCCACCACCCCTATGGGCATCCTGATTTTTGAAATTTCAAGGCCGTTCGGCCTGGTTATTTTTGAAGTGATCTGCCCTACCGGGTCAGGAAGAGCTATGACGTCGTTTACGGAGCGAATCATGGAATCAATACGGCTGTCATTTAAGGTCAGCCTGTCTATGAAGGCCTTTGTAATGCCCTTTTTAACAGCCGCCTCAACGTCAGTTTTGTTTGCCTCAATTATTGCCGCACGGTTTGTGTCAAACGCCTCTGCAATGTTTGAGAGGGCCTCGTTTTTCTGCTCTGTTGAGACCTTCATCATCGCGTAGGAGGCCTCTTTTGCGGCTTCGCATACTTTTTTTACTTCAGATTCTCCCGCCATTTCATCTCCTAAAAAAATGAACTTATGATGCTGTTTGACACGAAAAAACCTTTTTCCGTTAGTTTAAAACCCTCTTCTTCCGCCTGCGCGTAAACAGAACCCGCGTATTTGCCAATAATTTTACTATATCTGTCAGCGAATTCAAAACCAAATCTTGCCTTAAAATCAGCGTATGAAATGCCCTCTGCTGTGCGCAGCTTAAGCATTATGTATTCTTTAAGCATTTTTTCATTGTCTGTCTCTTCGCAGGTTTCAGCCGGGTCATCAGGTATTTTCATGAGCTTTACATAGCGTTCAATATCCCTTATGTTCGTATATCTTTTCCCGTCAAAGAAAGAGGAAGCGGCTGTGCCTATCCCTATGTACTCGTCAAGGTTCCAGTATGCCATGTTGTGCCTGCACCGCGCCCCCGGTTTTGCGAAGTTGGAAATTTCGTAGTGCTCAAACCCATGTGCTTTAAGCTCGGCACAGCCGGCATTATAAAGTTCTTCGGACTTATCGTCAGAGGGCAGTTCATTCCTGCGTTCAAAAAACGGAGTATGCTCGTATGCCGTAAGCGAATAAAACGAGATGTGCCCGGCCCCGAGTTTTACCGCTTCGCGTATGTCGCTTGCCACGCCCTCTGCGGTCTGGCCCGGTATGCCGAAAATGAGGTCAATGTTTAAGTTCTTAACCCCGAATTTGCAAAGGTATTCCGCCGCTCTCCGCGAGCGCTCCGCGTCATGGGGCCTGCCGAGCACCTTTAAAAGCGCGTCGTCAAAACTCTGACACCCCAAGCTGGCGCGGTTAACGTTTAATGCTATGACCTTTGCCTTGTTCTCGCTTAAGGTCTCGGGGTTTACCTCAATGGTTACTTCCCTAAAACCCGGGCGGGGGAAGTGGGTGTATATTTCAGTAAACAAAGCGTCAAGCTGCCGGAAGGACAAAAATGACGGCGTGCCGCCGCCTATATAGAGCGTGTTTGTCCTTATCAACTTCGCAGCCTCGGAAGGAACTGTTCCTTCTTTGGCCTGCGCCTCAGCCGCCTGCGCGAGTAAGTTATCCGCAAGGCTCCTTTTGTGCGACTCAAGGTTAAGCCTGCCGGCAAAGTTGTCTGTATAATATTTCAGTTCAACACCCATCGCCTTTATGTAATCGTCAATGAGGTACGCCTTGTCATCAAAAGATGAAAAATCACAGTACGGGCACTTTTGCATGCAGAAAGGAATGTGGAGGTAAATTGAAATCATAATTGACCTCCGGATTTATTTTAAGTTTATAAGACAGAAGACAAAAGACAAAAGTTAATACTTTAAAAAAACATGCCATTATATTAATTCTCTACAACTTTGTATTTTTACTCTTTTACTTCTGTCTTCTGTCTTTTGTCTTTCTTAACTTATTTTTCTGTATTTAATTCCACCTTCTCGTGCTTTACCGCCCTCCACCTATTCGGCGGCCAGTAGACTATCCAGGCTTTGCCTCTTAAGTAATCATAGGGCAGAAACCCCCAAAAGCGCGAGTCGCTTGACATATCGCGGTTGTCGCCCATGGCAAAGAAGTGCCCCTCGGGCACGGTGACAGGGCCGAAGTTATCGCGCGGCGCGTATTCAGCCGGGAACATTCTCATGTCTTTGTGGTAAATATATTTTTCTTTCGGGACAACCCCGTTGACGTAGAGTTTTTTGTCCTTTACCTCAATAGTGTCCCCCGGCAGCCCCATGCAGCGCTTGATGAACATGAACTTAGGGTCTTCTGGGTAGCGGAATATGAAAACATCGCCGCGTTTGGGCGTGGAGAACTTCAGGACTTTTTCTTTTTTGAAAGGAAGAGTGATACCGTAGGCGTATTTGTTTGCTATTATGTGGTCGCCTATCAAAAGAGTGTCTTCCATTGATGAAGTGGGTATCCTGAAAGCCTGTATCACGAAAGTACGTATTATGATCGCTATTATGATAGCCTCAAAAGCAGGCTCCACCCAGTCGCGCACCACATGTTTTTTATCCAGCTTAAACACCAGCACGACAAGCAGCTCGCCTATGGTAAGCAGCACAAAAAGCCCCCAGAAGATAAGCTCGGTTATCTCCACAGGCTTCATGAAGTTGTAAACAATAACAGCGGCTGTCAAAGAAATCACAGACCCCGCTATGCCGATTTTTGCTTTTTTATCTATTAAGAGTTCTTTTTTCTTCTGCTCTTCAGCGGTCATGCTTTTTCTCCCTAAAAGGTTTTTTGAAAGGATAATTAGTTATATACCCATGCTCCCATAAAATCAAGGCTTGTTTTCTCCCTGATACCGAACACAGTTGTGTGTAATTTAGTTATTCATTTAACACCTCGCCCCCTTTGGGGGAGAGGCTTTGGTGAGGGGGGTAGTTTTATGCTTTAAAAACGCCCTCATCTAAGGCCTTCTACCCCGCTCGCGGGGTAGAAGGAGAATTGCCGGTTATAATACATTTTTTACAATTACACACAATTCCTGACAGTATCTTTCTCCCTCTCCCCCGGGAAAAAAGCCGGGGTGAGGGGTGTTTTTGTTTTTCAGGCTTAATACAACCGCCCCTCACCTTCATCCTCTCCCAAAGGGAGAGGAAAACACATCAAAAAAGCAAAACAGCAGGCGCTGTTTGCGCCTGCTGTTTTGGTAACTGTTAATTTCTTATTCTACGGCAGTTTGTACTTTACAACCAGCCTCGGCCTTAGTTCTTTTATCGCGTTTTCAGAAGAGGCAAGCTCCGCCATATTCACGCCGGTTACTTCATTCGCGGCTTTCAGTATTATCCCCCTGTTTAAAACGCTTCCGTCAATCCATCCGTTTACCCATGCCGGGTCAAGATTGAGCCTGAAATATTTACCGCTGTCAGAGCCGCCAAATGAAAAACTTCCCATGGCAGAAGCCAGGTGGTCCCCGCCGGGATTTGTCCAGTTGTTTCCTGTTGAATATATGTTCCAGGTCGCCTGGTTTTCAACCCATTCTTTGGTAACTGCGTAAGCGGTTATGGTATTCTGCCCGGCAGCGTATGCCACCCTGAGCAGCAGGTATGCTTCTGTTACTTCAATGTCAGGCGGAGTGACATAAGAGAGGTCAAATTTCATAATCACCCTCATGCGCTGATACTCGGAAGTATCGCTTCCGCACATAGTTGTTGAAAAATTTCCGAAATTAGTGTTCTGATACCCCGCGGCGGAAAAAATATCCGCGTCTGTTGTGCCGTCATAAGCCTCGGAAGGAAGCACGCCCTGCTGGAATACAAGCACGGCAACGTCAGCGCCTTCCGGCCCTTCGGGGCCGACTGTGCACGACGTAAATCCTAAAAGCGCGGTTATTAAAAAAAGCAATGTCAGTTTTTTCATTTTCACACCCCTTATTCCGGTATATAGAATACTGTCAGTTTTGGCCTGCTCGAAGCCGCGGCATAATCCGCAGTCCTGATGTACGCGTCCCAGTAAGAAAGCGTTTCATTTCCCCTGAAAACAAGGCCGAAATTATCCTGCGGGTTGTTTATCCAGTCCTGAACCACCGCCTTGTTTATTGCCCATTTATTAGTTATTCCCTCAACAGTCATAGTAACCGTGCCTCCGGAGGAAGAAGGGCTGAAATCACCGCCGGGCTCAATCCACGACACGCCGGACTGTCTTTGATTCCAGGTGGCATTCAACTCATCCCACGCCTCATAGACAACATAAGGCGTAATGGCCGGGTTGTTTGCGTGATCATCTGAATAAATCTCCAGATACGCGGATACCACCTGAGAGCCCGCGGGTATGTATGATAGGTCAAATTTTACCAGGTATCTTCTGATGTCCCCGAAATCCGTATATATGTACATGCCTGTATAATCCCCGTAATTTGTATTGGACATATAGTTGTCTATTACCGTGTCAATACACCCTGTATATGAAGAAGAGGGAAAAGCACCCTGCTGAAACTCCGCTTTAAGCATGCCTTCGCCGTCAGGCCCCGCGGGCCCCTGCACGCCTTTCTGGCAGGAGGCTGCAAATAACACCGCTGTTATCACCGTTAAAAAGAGTAATATTTTTTTCATTCTCGCACCCCTATTCCAGAGTATAGTAAAGCGTCAGTTTCGGGCCGCTGCCTGTGATTGACGAGCCAAAAACCATATAATTATCGGATGAGCCCGACTCTGCCGATGATTTTATTATAACGCCCCTGTTTTCCGCGAGCGGGTCGAGCCAGGACTGCACTGAAGCGGCGTTTAATTCAAAGACCACCCTGCCGCTTTGCTGGTTAAGGGCAACCGTATCCGAGGCCTGCCCGAGGTCGCCTCCGGGCTGTGCCCAGTTTGTGACTGCGGTTGATTTTATCCAGGTTGCTTCAGACGCGAGCCAGTCTGACGCCGCATCATGACACACGGCGTTAAACGAAACAACACCGGCATTATCGGTTATAAACAGTTCAAGAAAAGCCTTTTTTATTTTTGCGCCGGCCGGCAGAGTGTTGTAAATATCAAACTTTACAAGCGACCTGTGTTTTATGGAGGGCGAAGCCTGATACCCTGTTATAATGGCGGTGGATGAGGAAAAATTACTGTTTTCAATTAGTCCGTCGCCTATTGACACAGCCGTACAGCCCGAGTAACCTGCAGGATAAGGCCCGTTTTGAAAGGAAGCCTCTATGAGGGCTGATCCTTCAGGCCCCGCGGGCCCGTCAAAAGTACATGAAGTAAAAGCAAATAACAATGATGTAAATAGCAGGAATTTTGCCGTGTTTTTCATCATTTCCTCCTTATTTTCTCTCTTAAAAGATTATACACGTATAAGAAGCATCTGCAACAAATTATTAACAAAATATCTGTTTGATTTTATTTTTTTTAAGTGTAAAATTATACCGTGATCAAATAAAAATGAGGGTATATAAAAACTGTATGCGAAAAAAACTTTTATGGCTGACATCCTTAGTTTTCATCTCCTTTGCTTTCATATATATAAGCTGCGCGCCCAACAACCCCGCGGGCCCCACACCCCCGCCGGTTTTCGGCACTCCGACTCTCACCCGCACTTTTACCCCTTTTGTATCACCGACAAATACCCCGTTTGTAACAGCGACCGTAACAGCCACGCAGTCAGAGGCTCTGCCTACTCCCGCTCTTAACCTGCCTGCTTATACAGTATCTGCCGAGGTAAAGTTCAATAACTTCGGCGACAACTCAACAGAGTTTTTGGTGCGCGTCAACAACGGCTCAACCGACGGAAACCACGCCTCGCTGGTGCGCGTTCGCAACATGACAAAAGCTGATGCCTGCGTTTTATCATATAACGCAGGCTCGCAGGCATACAGGATAGACGGCGCGTCAGGCGCATTGGATTACTTCCCCGGCGATACATACAGGGTGGAGGTTACGATATCAGGCTCAATATTTGTGGCGCAGTCCGCGGCACCCGGCGCTGTTACTGCCGCTCCCTACAGCGCGGGCACAGGCGTGACGCTTAATATTTCCAACAACGGCAACGAAGACAGGATAACAGTCTATGACGAGACAGCAGGCTCAATAACATACGACGTGCAGGAACCCGGCACGGCCATAGGCAGCGTCTTTACAATACCTGCCGGAGTTTTCACCGTTGGGCAAAACTACAACGTAACTGCTTTTATAACAAATGCCCTGCCGAAATCTTCAGCTGTCTTTAACGGGCTGCACAATTTCAGCTATCTTTTCATGAGCTACACACACGATACCTATTATTTTGAAATAGGGGTGCCGACCTCCACAGTAACCGCAACTGACACGCCGGAAATTCCCACGTGGACTCATACAATAACCGCCACGCCGACCGAGGAGGATACCGCAACACCTCAAAACACGCCGACATTTACAGTCACCCCGTGGCCGACCGACACCTACGAGCCTGACAACACCTATCTGCAGGCAAGGCTGCTTAATCCCGGCGCTGTTGAAACCGGCCATGTCATAGCGCCCTATGATGACGAGGACTGGTACAAAATCATACTGTCCAACCCCGGTGTGGTTACAATAACCGCGCAGGCATCCGAGCCCGCCCTTTACGCCGGCACTTATGTCTATTATTACACCGAAGCGGGAGCCCCGTCTCTTACCCCTTATTGGCTTAACACGGGCCACGAGGACATAGCGCCGGCCTCCTATTCGCAGTATCTTGAACCCGGCACTTATTACATACGCGTGCTCTCGGGCTTCGGCCACATAATCCCCTACTCCATGTCATACGGCTTAACAGAGCTTTCCCCGACGCCTACGCGGACTGTTACGACAACTCATACTCCCGCCCCTACTTTTACCGTCACATACCGGGCAGACGCCTATGAACCGGATGATGCCCCGCTTACCGCCAAACCCATAGCAAAGGGGGAGACGCAGACACGCTCAATCTTCCCTCAGGCTAATGATGACTTTGCCTACTACGACTCTTTGGGCTCCGAAATTATCACAGCCTCCTGCTGGGGCGAGTCAAATACATATTATGTGCTGGATTTTGTCTTTAACACATCGGAGCCATACACTGCCGGCTTTACACGCGAAGAAAGCACCGGCGGCACCGAAATAGTTGTGCTGGACAAGCAGGACCCGGGGCGTATTTATGTGCGCGTGCGCGGTGATTTATCAAACGAATATTACCTGAGGCTTGACGCGGTTTACATGACGGCAACCGCAACGCCTACAATCACTCCCACTCATACCGCAAGCCCCACAGTGACGGCAAGCCCCACGGTTTCGCCTACTGCCGGTGCCTGGTCATTCCACGTGTCAGGCAGCCAGACAGGCTCGTCAAAACCCTCTCTCGCAACCGACGGGACAGCTTTCTCTTACGGTTATGTTAATACTTCCGGCGCTTATGTAAACGGTTCGTCAATCGGTATTTCACCCGACCCGTCAAAAATGGGAAAACGTTGGCTTTATAAAACAGCTTCTTACGATTATGCCGCAGTCGTGCACACAGGCGGCTCAATAATGGCAAAAAGCAGCGCTGACTGGGGCACCAACATAGGCGGCACAGGTGTAACAATAGGCGCCGCGGGCTGGTTCCCGTCTCTTTATGTAGACGGCTCAACTCCCTATGTTGCATTCGCAGATGCCTCAAACGGCAACAGCATAACGGTAAGGGTATATACCTCCTCCTGGGGCAATTACGGCAGCGCTTTATTTACCCCTCCCGTGCCTACAAACCGCGGAAATGCGGTTGCACTTGACGGTTATAATGACGGCACGCTGAAACTCTTTGTCGCATACATTGATTCTGCAAACGGGAACAGAATCGGTATAAAATGGAAAAACGGCGCAGATGACTGGGCTGATTTCGGGACAGGCATAGCAACGGCAAACTCCGCCTCCCATATTGACATGGATGTTGTAAGTCAAAATGAAATATACCTCCAGTACACCTATAACGGAGGCGCGCCAATTTTAATGAAATGGGACGGCATAGCCTGGTCAGATGAAGGCCTCACGTTCATAAGCAACAGTTCCGACAATTCGGTTTTCGCGGCCGCTTATAACGAAATATACTCCGCAGCATACAGGATAGGAACCACAAAATCAGCCGCGAAACGCTTTGACGCCTCGGGCGGGACCGCGCTTAATTCCGAAAATGGTTTTACGGACAATAACTGTACAGAGCCCTTCATAATAAAATCAGGCGCTGTTGTTTACTGCGCTTTCATACAGAGCGGCTACTGCATGGTTTATAAGTACCAGTAGGCTGTTTTTTTTTAAAACACCGCTGTTCGATTTTTAAATACTGCCGGCTCCGGCTAAAAAAACCGCTGTAAAAAACCCTTTATTTTTAATCATCCCTTTGCATTGCTCCCGCGGCACGCTTTATGCTTTTTACTGTATTGTCAAAACAGCCCTTTGATTTCAGGCTGCCGCGGAGGCCTTAAAACTCAGGGCAAAAAAATAAAGGAGGGATGCGTCATGAAACTGATGAGAAGGTACGAACCAAGGGATGTCTTGAGCGCGTGGGACGATTTTTTCAGCACGGTAAATACGGAAAGGTCGCTGTCACCGGCAGTGGATGTCGTGGAGGAAAAGGACAAATACGTAATAAAGGCAGACCTGCCCGGAATGAAACAGGAGGACGTAAAGGTGGAGTTTGAAGACGGGGTAATGAGAATCAGCGGCGAGAGAAAGAGCGAGCACGAGGAAAAAAACGAGGAAAAGAAATACCACTACATTGAAAGAAGCCGGGGCTCGTTTGAGAGGCGCTTTACCCTGCCGCGCGACACCGATGCTGACAGGATTGACGCGAAATACGAGAACGGCGTGCTGAAAATTATTGTACCGAAGACAGAGGCCAAAAAGCCAAAAGAAATCAAGGTAAAGTAAAATTAAAAAAGAGAGGGTTGTTCAAAAACAACCCTCTCTTTTTTATTTTAGTAGTTTAAGCAGGTCAGAAGCTTTAATTATCTTAATATTTTTATATCTTCCAATATCCAGCTGGTGGCTGTCTCCCGATATTATATAA
>CAYGHG010000096.1:0-10300 GCA_964349515.1 uncultured Spirochaetia bacterium | reverse complement strand
TCCTTCCACCCTCAAAAAAAACAAACACCTCCGCTTGATTGCAGGAACTTCACGCACCTGTCACATATTCGTTTCTTGTATTTGAAAAAGTCAGCGCCCCGGGTCAGAGCGGTATTGGGCGGAGGCGGCGGAGGTAAAAGTAATCATAATCCACGTTTTATGGTTTTCAAATTTCCAAACGCGTCTTAATCCGCCTCAATCACTTTCCACCTTCAAACACCCGGCTTTCATCTGTATTTTTTTCCCCTTGCCATTCCCGTCTTTCCATATATAATAATCATCATTAAACATAACGAGGAGCGACATGCAGAAATCCACTATTTCATATATTGTAAAACTGGCTGTAATAGGCGCGGTGCTTTCGCTTGTAACTGCGGCTCTTGTGACCAAGTTTGCCTTTATCGCCTCAACCATAAACACCCCCAACTTTGCGGGCGCTCACCTCGACGACGCCCGGAAAACCGCTTCGCGTATGGGGCTGGATTTAAAGGTTGAAGACGAAACCTACAGCGGCATATACTCCGAGGGCGTCGTTATATCCCAGGACGTAAAACCGAAATCAAAAATTAAAAAAGGCCGCACCATATACGTCACCGTTTCAAAAGGGACAAAAATCGTCGCGGTGCCCGATGTGACAGGCAATCTGGCTCCGCAGGCCCTTGTAACACTCAAAAATGCTTTTTTAGAGGAGGGCCTTCAGTCTGCTGTGTACTCGGGCATATACAAGGACACTATGATCATATCCCAGTCCCCTCCGCCGGGCGCAGAAGCGGCATTTGGATACAGGGTAAACCTGCTAAAAAGCCTCGGCCCGAAAAACAACGTATACGTAATGCCGCGCTTCACTGACACACTCATATATGATTCTTATACCGTTTTAAGAAACAACGGCCTCTACATTGACGCAATAACCGTACAGGACAACGAAGAGATTCCCTCAGGCACAATTATTTCACAGTCCCCCGAAGCCGGCAGGCCTGTTGACTCGGAAACTCCCATCAGTTTCGTGATAACAAAAAAGGAGTCAGACACCTCGCTCAAGAGAAGACTGATAAAAATACCATTTACCTTAACCGGCACTACAGCACCGAGATTTGTCAAAATCACCATATTCAGTTTAAACGGGAGTGAAACAGTTTACAACGAAGTAACGGCGCCCGGCGCAGTGCTGAGCATAAACGCCACGATAATGGGAACCGCGCTTGCACAGGTATTTGTGGGCAAGGAACTCGTAAAGGAGTATGAATACAAATGAAAAGAAATGTAATGCTCTCTGTCTCGGTGCTTGATTCCGACTTTACCAAAATAGCAAAAACCCTCAAAATAATAGAAAAAGCGGGCGCAGATATGGTACACCTGGATGTAATGGACGGCTCTTTTGTCCCTGTCATAACATTCGGCCCGAAACTAATAAAACCTTTGAGGCCGCTGACAAAGCTCCCCCTCGACACCCACCTCATGATACAAAACCCGGAAAAACACATAGCAGCCTTTGCCGACGCGGGCTCTGACTACATCACCGTGCACGTTGAGGCTGTAAAGGACTTAAAAGCAGCCGTTAAAATGATAAAAAAACTCGGCGTAAAAGCCGGTGTTTCGGTAAAGCCAAACACACCTCTCAATTCAATATCAAAATATTTAAAAGACCTCGACCTCGTGCTTGTCATGAGCGTGGAGCCGGGCTATGGCGGCCAGAAATTCATGGAACCCATGCTCGAAAAGGTGCGTGAACTTCGAAAAGTAATAGACAAAAACGGTTATAGCTGCATCATAGAAATAGACGGCGGTGTAAATACCGAAACCGCACCTGCCGCCTGCAAAGCCGGGGTTGACCTCGTGGTGGCGGGCAGCGCCGTTTTCGGCAAAGGCAACCCCTCAAAAGGCGTCAAAGACATGAAGAAGGCATTCAGGGCCTGCTGATGTTTGAAGCCCTCTCTCAGAAGTTTGAATCAGCCCTTCGCAAAATCCGCGGGACAGGCATAATATCCGAAAAAAACATTGAAGATGTCTTAAAAGACATCCGCATGTCCCTTCTTGAGGCGGACGTCAATTACAAAGTGGTAAAGGAATTCACCGAAGCGGTCCGCAAAAAAGCCCTCGGCGAATCTGTCATGAAAGCCGTATCCCCCGACCAGCAGTTTGTCAAAATCGTGCAGGACGAACTCACATCATTTCTCGGAAGCAGCGGCCCTGTCTTTACAATACCCGAGCCCCCTTTTCTCATTATGCTTGTGGGCCTTCAGGGTTCCGGAAAAACCACCACAGCTGCAAAACTCGGCCGCTGGCTTTTAAACAAAAATAAAACGCGCAGCGTCCTGCTTGTCGGCGCGGACACCTACAGGCCGGCGGCAAAAGACCAGCTTGAAAAACTTGCCTCCCTCGCAGGATGCGGTTTTTTCACCGAGCCTCACGATGACGCGGTAAAAATCTGCGTGCGGGGCCTTGAAAAAGCCGAAAAAGAGGGCTATACCACAGTTATATTTGACACCGCAGGCAGGCTCCACATAGACGAAAATATGATAAACGAAATAAAAAAAATACGCGAAAAAGTCCCCCTCCACGAAGTGCTGTTGGTAGCCGACGCAATGCTCGGCCAGGAGTCGGTAAACGTCGCGAAAAGTTTTAACGAAGCGGTTAACATAACCGGCCTGATACTTACCAAAACAGACGGCGACGCAAGGGGCGGCGCTGCGCTTTCGATGAAACACGCGGCAAACGTGCCGGTAAAGTTCGCGGGCACAGGCGAAAAAATAGACCGCTTTGAACAGTTCCACGCCGAGCGCATGGCCTCGCGCATACTCGGAATGGGCGACATAGTAAGCCTTGTGGAAAAAGTCCAGAAAACCGTGACCGAAGAGGACGCAAAACGCACCGAAGAAAAACTGCGCAAAGGCTCTTTTACCCTTCACGACTTTCTGGAACAGATGAAGGCAATGAAAGAAATGGGCCCGCTTGACGAGATGCTGAAAATGATTCCCGGCGCCTCAAATATGGGGCTCAGCAACGTTACAATAGACGAGCGCGAAATAAAACAGACAGAAGCCATAATACTTTCAATGACCCCCAAAGAACGCTCCAAGCCCGACATAATAGAATTCAAGCGCCGTAACAGAATAGCAAAAGGCAGCGGTACCACACCGGAGCGGGTGAACAAACTGTTAAAACAGTTTGGCAACATGAAAAAGATGATGAAAAAGATGGGGAAAAAGAGCCGGTTTCACAACAAAAACCCCTTTGGAAGCTTCGGAATCTAAAACCGCGCCTTAGGCACCGCCTCAAGCAGTTTTTTTGTATAAGCATCTGACGGCGAGCTGAAAATATCCTTTGTCCTCCCCTCTTCTGCAATGCGGCCGCTTTTCATCACTATCACCTTTTCGGCAAAATCTCCGACAACCCTAAGATCGTGCGTTATGAAAATTATTGCCAGCCCCTTTGCGTTTAAGTCAAGCAGGAGGTTTAGTATCTGCGCCTGCACCGATACGTCAAGCGAGGAAACAGGCTCGTCGGCTATCAAAATTTTCGGCTCAAGCGCAAGCGCTCTTGCGATGCCGGCCCTCTGCCTCTGGCCGCCGGAGAGCTCGTGCGGAAATTTCAAGTATTGTTTTTCGCTTAAACCCGCGCTGTATAGTATCTGCATTGCCCTGTCACGCAGCGCGCTGCCTTTAAGGCCGAAATGAACTTTCAAAGGTTCTTCAATTGCCGCGCCTGTTGTTTTTCTCGGATTCAGGGCATTGTATGTGTCCTGAAAAACATACTGCACCGCACGCCTGAGCGCCATATCAGAGTAATCAGCAGGTTTTCCGCCAATCAAAACAGCACCCGAGTCAGCGTGCTCAAGCCCGGCAATACAACGCGCGAGCGTGGTCTTTCCCGAGCCTGATTCCCCCACCACAGCGGTTATACGCCCCTCTTCAAAAACAGCCGAAACATCATCCAGCGCTTTCACGCGCCTTATGCCGCCGGAGAAAAACGACTCTGTCTTAAAAACCTTTGTAAGGCTTTGTACTTCAGTTTTCATAGTATCTTCAAGGGGTAAAAACACCGCACGCCCCTTCCTTTCTCATAAATGAGATCGGGCCTGCTGCTGCCGCACTTTTCTTTGGAGTATGCGCATCTGCCGTAAAAAGAACAGCTGTTTATTTCTTGTGTCATATCGGGAAGTTCCCCGGGAATGAGATTAAACCTCGCACCCTCCGGCCGCCCCCTGCCGGGTATGACCGAAAAAAGCGCCTCTGTGTAAGGGTGCATAGGCGCGGTCCCCTCTTTACAGTTAAAATCCTCAACTACCTCCCCCGCATACATCACTATAAGCCTGGAGGCCGCTTCAAGAGCGAGGTGCAGGTCATGGGTGATAAGTATAAGTGTGAGGTTCCTCTCTTCCCTTAAACGCGCGAGCATCTTCATTATCTGCGCCTGCACAGTTACGTCAAGCGCGGTGGTGGGCTCGTCGGCTATGAGCACACGCGGATTGCAAGACAGCGCTATCGCCGCCATCACCCTCTGCTGCTGTCCGCCCGAGAGCTGATGCGGATATGATTGTTCTATTCTTTTCACGTCTTCAAGGCCGGTTTCGAGAAGTAGCATTGAAGTACGCACTTCCATCGCTCCTTTATCAAGCCCCGGCTCATGCGCTTCTATGGTTTCAATAATCTGCTCTTTGACGGTGAAAAGCGGGTTCAGCGAAGCGCAGGGGTCCTGGAAAATCATCCCTGCTTTTTTCCCCCTGACCTGCGCGAGCGCGCCGCTGTCCATTGCGGTGACTTCGCTGCCGTCAAGTATGACTGAACCCGTAACGCGGGCAGAGGGCCCGGCTATCATCAAAAGAGAGTTGGCAAGCGTTGATTTCCCGCAGCCGGACTCACCTGCTATCGCAACCGCCTCGCCGGAATTAACAGCGAGGTTGACACAGCGCAGCGCTTTTACACCGGCTCCGCCGGTTTTATATTCTATGCTTAAGTTCTTTATTAAAATTACGGGCTTCCTGTTTTCACCGTTCATTTCTAAGCCTCGGATTCAGCCAGTCACGCAGCCCCTCGCCCAGCATGTTGTATGAAAAAACCGATATAAAAATGGCAATGCCCGGAAAAGCCAGCATCCACCAGGCAGACTCCAGATAATCCTTGCCTGACGTCAGTATGTTGCCCCAGCTCGGAACCGGAGGCTGAACTCCCAACCCTAAAAAAGAGAGCCCCGACTCTGTCAGTATCGCGCCCGACACCCCAAAGGTCATGTAAACAAGGACAGGTGCGAATGTGTTGGGCAGTATGTGGCTAAAAATAATCCTGCGCTTTTTAAAGCCCATTACTTTTGCCGCCTCGGCGTAAGCCGCTTTTTTACAGCTCATGACCTCAGCCCTTACTATCCTCGCTATATCCGTCCAGGAGGTCAGGCCTATTATTATCATTATGTTAAATAGCGAGGGCCCGAGAAACACTATGAGCATCAGTATCAGAAAGAGTGTGGGTATGGTGAGCATTATGTCAACCAGCCTCATTATTACATTATCAACAACCCCTCCAAAATATCCGGATATTGCGCCGAGCGTGACCCCAATCAGGGCAGCTATGGCAACGGCGATTATGCCGACGGTCATTGAAACCCTCGCGCCGTAAACCATCCTGGAAAAAAGGTCGCGCCCGAGCTCGTCTGTACCCATTATGTGTTTGGCTGACGGCGGCATAAGCCGCTCGCTTATGTTCTGTTTTTTGTAGCCGTCCCCCACTATAACCGGTGCCGCGAGCGCCGTTAACAGCAGAAGCGCCACCATAACAGCGCCTGCGAGAGCCATTTTATTCACGGCTCACCTGTACCTTATACGCGGGTCAACAAGCGCGTAAGTTATATCGGCTATGAGGTTGCCGAGCAGAGTCAGAAAAGCCGCGATCGTGACAGTGCCCATTATTACCGGATAATCAAAGGCCATGGCAGACTCGTAGGCGAGCCTCCCCATCCCCGGCCAGGAAAATATTGTTTCAAATATAAAACTGCCGCCTATAAGCCCCGGCAGCGAAAGCCCTAAAAGCGTAATTACAGGAAGCAGCGAGTTTTTAAGCGCGCTTCTGAATACAATTTTTTTCTCCGGCAGCCCCTTTGCGTAGGCAGCGCGTATGTACTGCGAGGAGAGGGATTCAACCATGCCGGATTTTACGTACCTTGAAAGATATGCCAGCCCCCCAAAAGCGGTGACAAAAAGCGGCAGCACCATATGAGAAGCTATGTCCGCCGTCTTTTCAAACGCATTCATGCTTTCAAAATTAACCGAGACCATTCCCGACACGGGAAGCCAGCCGAGTTTTACGCTGAAAATCATCATCAGTATCAGCGCAAGCCAGAACGAGGGCATAGAGTAGCCAATGAAGGAAAGCACGGTCATAAGCCTGTCGTAGAGTGAGTTTCTGAAAGCCGCCGAAGTAACCCCTATCAACACACCGAGGCTGAATATTATGACAATCGCGCTGATGTTTAACAGAAGCGTTGCGGGAAGCCTCTCGGCTATTTTCGATATGACGGGCCTGTTGTCGCTGAACGAATCTCCAAAATCAAGCACAGCCACTCTTTTGAGCCAGTCAAAGTAGCGCTCAACTACGGGCTTGTCAAGGCCGTACAGTTTGTTAAGCCTTGCCAGTGCGTCAGGCGAAACGCGCGCGTCCATCTGCATATTTGTTTTTGTATAACCGCCCGGAGTCAGGTGCACTATCCCAAAAGTAATGACAGTAATACCAAAAAGCACCGGTATGGTCAGAAGCAGCCTTCTTAAAATGTACCTCTTCATTGCACTTTCCCTCTTTAAAAACCCGGGTTAAGTGTCAGCCTTTCAGCCCGCTTGTCGCAACACCCTCTATGAAGTACCTCTGGCCGAAGAAGAACACTATCAGTATCGGCAGGAGCACGATGGTGGAAGCCGCCATCATCAGGTTATAATCCGTGCCGTACATCGTAGTGAACGTCTGCAATCCGAGGGCAAGAGTGTAATTCGACGAGCTGTTCAAGTAGATGAGGGGGTTTAAGAAGTCGTTCCAGTTGTAGACAAACCCGAATATTGAAACAGTCACAAGCGCCGGCTTTACCAGCGGCATGAGAATTATATAGAATGTCTGAATGTAGTTGCAGCCGTCAATCTTGGCCGCTTCGTCAAGCTCAAAAGGTATGGTCAGGAAGAACTGCCGCATGAGAAATATATTGAAAGCACCGCCCCCAAAGAACGTAGGCACAATCAGAGGCAGAAATGTGTCTATCCACCCCACATATTTAAACAAAATAAAGGTCGGAATCATGGTTACCTGAACCGGTATCATCATGGTGCTTATCATTACAAGGAAAAGCACGTTCCTGCCCGGGAAGCGAAATCTCGCAAACCCGTATGCTACAAGAGTCGAACTGAATATGACTCCTATTATGGCCACAACAGTTATTATTACGGTGTTCATAAGGTATCTGTTAAAAGTCTCGTCAAGCGCCTCGGGCGCCCAGGCTTTTACATAGTTCTGCCACTGTGGGTTTATCACCGCAAGCAGAGTATTGGGCTTTACCTCCTGCCCTTCTTTTACCTTAACCTTTGTATTGGGCAGTATCTGGTATTCCCTTATTGACCCGCCTTTGGGCCCTATTACCTTTATGACCCTGTTCTTTCCGTCTTCTCCGAACTGCACCACGCCTGATTTCGGCATTGACGCTATGAGCTGGCCTTTCTTAATAGTGTCGCTTTTTGCTATTTTCAAACTGGCTTCCGAGGGCACGGAATGCACCCAGCCGCCTATCTCTATCCTGTGGCCGCCTTCAGCAGTTTTTACCACGACCGCTTTGCCGTCCCTCTGAGCCTTTATCTCAACGTCATATGACAATACTACATTAGACTGCGGAAACCATTTCGGCGGCCTTTTAAAAATGTCATCAGGCGCCTTAAGTGATGTTGAAATCATCCACACCAGCGGCGTGACAAAAATCAGCGCTCCTACCCAGGTTACCAGGTAAAGAACCCAGCTCATTACAGCGTCCTGGCGCCTCTTGCTCTGCCAGAATGACGGTTTATTTGTTTCCATTTAAATAATCCTCCGGTTATATTTTTATTTTTTAAGTTCGCCTTCGTAATGCACCCAGCCGCCCGCAAACCTGAACTGCAATAAGGTGAAGAGCATTATGATTATGAAAAGCACCCATGCAGCAGCCGAAGCGTAGCCCATCTGGTGGAACTTAAAGGCCTTTTGATAAATGTAAAGTACGAGCACAAGCGTTGAATCCGCGGGCCCCCCTTGTCCGCCGGTCATAACGTAAACCTGCGTAAATATCTGGAAGGACCAGACTATGCTCATTATAAGGTTAAAGAATATAACAGGTGTAAGCATCGGTATGGTTATGTGCCAGAACTTGCCGGTCATCCCCGCACCGTCTATTTCAGCAGCTTCATAAAGCTGCCTCGGCACGCCCTGAAGCCCTGCAAGGTATATAATCATATTTCCGCCCACTCCCCATAAGCTCATTATTACAAGCGCGGGTTTTGACCAGTGTTCATCAGCGAGCCACAGCGGGCCTTTAACTCCGAGCAAACTTAAACCATAGTTGATTAATCCGAAATCCGGATTAAAAAGCCACATCCAGATTATTGCCGAAGCAACGCCGGCGGTAACCGAAGGAAGATAGTAAATGGTTCTCAAAAGCCTTACTGATTTCCATTTCTGGTTCATAAGAAGGGCAACCGCTATTGACCCCACTATGCCCAAAGGTACGGCAAAAAAGGTGTAATAGAAAGTGTTGAAAAGGCTGGACCAGAACCTGGAATCTTTCATCATCAGCTCAAAGTTTTGCAAACCTACAAATACAGGGGGCTGAATCAGATCCCACTCGCAGAACGCAAGTACTAAAGACGCTATAATCGGTCCGCCCACGAATAGAAGCAACCCGAGTATCCAGGGCGATAGGAAGAAATAGCCCCATAAAGCCTCCTGGGCAGCTATACTCATCCTTTTTTTTACTATCGGTTTATCCATTTTATCCTCCGGCTGTGGCCATATTCTGTTAGAAGTAGTTTTCGTTAATCTCCGGAACGACTTTCGTCATTACTTCCTTTGCGGGCTTCTTTCCGCTCCACACGTTGTCAAGTGCGGGCGCGAGCATTGAAACGTTTATTTCCTCCCATGTTTCCATAAGAGGCATAAATGTTATGTATTTCACGCCTTCGAGCACGACCTTTTTATTTTTAGGCGCTTTGTCGTCCAGAAAGTGCTTTGAATTTGCTATTTCCATCATCGCAGGCTGCGCAAGGCCCGTCTGCGCGAGCTTTATCTGCCCCTCTTTGCCGGCAAGATATGTCACAAGCTTCCATGCCATATCTTTTTTCTTTGACCCTGAGGTAACCGCATATCCTGAACCGCCGGTCGGGAATCCCCTGACTCCGGTGGGCCCTTTCGGGAACATTACCACATCCCATTCAAAATCCTTTATCTGTCTGAACATCGGTGTCTTCCAGATGCCGGAGAAGAACAACCCTACCCTGCCCGAGACAAACATATCAGAGGTTCCCATTCCGCCCATGGCAGTCATCTGCGAAGGCGAAGGCGTGATTCCGTGTTTATGAACCAGGTCTGCCCTGAACTGTATTCCGTCTATTACCTCTTTTGTATTCATAACACATTTTTTAGGGTTCTTTACGTTGTCAACAAATTTTCCGCCGTTGCTGTAAACAAAAGCTTCCCAAATCGGCCAGTCATCAACATATCCAAACTGTATTATCCTGCCCGCGTCGTCTTTCTTTACGAGCTTCTTTCCCATCTTGACCATATCATTCCAGTTCCAATTACTTGTCGGGTATTCTACACCCGCTTCGTCAAAAAGTTTTTTGTTGTAGTAAACTGTGCATATAGGCGCTATATCCCTCGGAAGGACGTAAAGGCTCTTATTGATTGTGAACCTGTCTATTATCTGAGGGTAAAAATCACTCTTTTTAAACATTTTTTCTTTTTCAAGGTATGGAGCAAGATCCTCAAGAAGCCCTTTTGAAGCAAAAGCCTTGAAGTTATTAACCTCAACAAATAGAACGTCAGGAGCGCTGCCGCCGGCTACCTGTGTGAGGACCTTTTCCATATAAGGAGGCCCCGAAGGAGCCCTTTCCGCGCTTACTGTAAGGCCGGTGTCCTTCTCAAATTTTGCGACCTGTTCTTTTATTATCTTAATTTCCTGAACATCTCCCCAGTACATGAACCTCAGGTCCGCGTCAGAAGTCTTTTTACCACCCGGAGAACAGCCTGCAATCAAAATTGACAAAAATAATCCAATTACAGTTAATGATAACAATTTCTTCTTCATC
>CAYGHG010000095.1:0-10317 GCA_964349515.1 uncultured Spirochaetia bacterium | reverse complement strand
GTGTAAGGATATATTCTGTAATGATGGGCGGTGTTTTTTAGCGGTTTTACCGGCGGCAGGTGTACTTACCTGATTGCCGGGACAGATACCAATATGGACGACAGGGTGGAAAAATGGAAGCACATTTAGAAACAGGGGCGCGGAAGAACGGCGCGGGAATCCTAAGAGTTGCGGGTGCCGCGGTTTTTTATCTATATGCCGGGGCTGCGTTTTTTTACAGCCAGTACATGGGATATATTTATGTGACGTTTATGCCTCGGTATTCGCTGATGTCGGCGGTTGTTTTTCTGTTGCTTGCCGTAGTTGCTTTCCTTATAGCCGGGCTTAAACCCAATGTTTTTTATGCTCTTTCTCTGATCCCGGCGGCAGCCGGGACTGTTATGTTTTATAATAAGCCCCTTGATTTTATGTATTATCTGCCGTTTTCAATAAGCGTTGTTATTTTGTACCTGGGATTCCTGGCTGACAGCATTTCCAAAAACAGTGCTAACACCGGCCTTGAGAATGAAGGCAGGAAATACAGGCCGGTTTTGTGGGCTGTAGCGGCGGTTATTTTTGCCATTCTGGCAATGTTCGTGTCTATTTTATACATTAAACATCTTGATTCTGAGATTTTGTGGTTTTTCCCCATGCGATACAAGGGATATGAAGGCAGTATGAACTGGTATGACGGAGTACACTACGAGGAATTCGCGGAGTATTCCGGTCTTGTCGCCGTGGCTGTATATGCGGCGGCCGTTTTTTTATTCTGCAGATTTTATTCGGCCGGAAAGATAAAAAAGGAGATTATTATACTGCCAAGCCTCGTGCTTGTGGCATTTGCCGGAAAGATAGTTTTGACCTTCCTTACAACGCAGGGAATTGAAGTTATTCCGGCAAAAATGAGCGGGCCGCTTTTATCCGCTTATTATTTTTGGGCAAACAGGATTACGGATGTTTCGGAATTCATAGCAAATTATGTCACTAAATACCAGAATGATCACAACGCGTCACATATAAAAGGGCATCCGATAATGCCGGTGATGTTTTACTGGGTAATTATAAACTTTATTTCAAAAAGCGCGCTTGTAGCAGGCCTTATTTACAGCTTTATCACGGCGCTCGGCGTGATACCTTTTTATTATCTTGGCAAGCATCTTACAAAAAGCGCGGGCGCGGGTTTTTTCGCGGCTTTGTTTTACGCGCTTACGCCTAACAGCCTCGTCTTGTCAGTTGTAGGTACGGACGGGATGATTGCTTTTCTGATAATTGTGTTTCTTGCGCTGGCTGTAATAGGGTCTGACAAAGGGAGTATTATAAAACTGGTGTCTGCCGGTATTGCTTTCGGAATGTGCACATACTTTAATTTCGGAGTATGGCCGCTTCTTATGTTTGTGTTTTTTTCCGTACTTAAATGGGAGAGGCTTGGAGTAAACAGGGAAGGCATTGCCGAAACTGTTAAATGGGTGCGGTCGGTTATTGCGGTAATGTTTGGAATAGCGGCGGTTCATTTTATATGCTGGCATATATTCGGGGGTAAATACGATTATATTGCTTCGTTTAATAAGGCAAAGGAAGTATCTGTCGGTATGATGCTTACCAGGGCATATGAGGCGTGGTCCTGGATAAATTTTGTACACTGGGCTCAATACATTACCGCGCCTGTTTTGGGGCTGTTTTTCCTCAGATATTTCAGAAACGGGTCTTTGAACCCGGAAGCGGCAAGGTTTTCCATAATGGCTGTCGCTGTTGTAGCTGTTCAATTTCTTGGCTCGCTCGGCAGGGCTGAAACACACAGGATGTATATGTATCTGATAGCGTTTGTCATCCCTGTTGCGGTGATGCCTCTGTTCCATAAAAGGCGGGAAGGCAATGATACGGCAATGTCCGGGCAGGCGGGTATCATCGCGGGATTTATACTTGTTTATTCGGTAGCATTGCAGGTTTTAGTTGCTGACTTATTATAAAAACTGGAGCTGATATATGGAGAAAACGATTTTACGAGATGATACAGAAATCAATGTTTTAACGGATAAAAGCTGCTATGTCTTAAACTCACTGTCATTTTACTTCTCTCTTTTGCTGACTATTGCGCTGTGCAAGGTTACCAGTATCCTGCCCATAAAATTTGAAGACGCGCAGAAATACGCGAATATGAATGCGTGGGATTCGATAAACCCGGAGCCTATGGAAAGGCTCGTATATATGGTGGCGATAGTAGCTTTCCCGGTGTTATTCCTTGCCGCGAGGTATGCGATTGGCAGATTAACTGAAAAGTCAGCTGTTATCAGGAGCTGTGCTGTTGCGGATATAGTAGGCTTATTCAGCGCGGCTGCGCTTGTGATTCTGGCGGCAGTAAATTTTTCTGTAGAATTCAGGGACTCGGTGCCGCCGTACCGCTATATAAATAATATGCTTTATGAGACAAATATGACGGCGCAGCTGGTTTTGACGGCTGTTATTGCGGTTATGGCGGCTGTGTCTGCTGTACTGTTTAAGGGTGCGATCAGGAAAGTCCTCAATAAAATTTATTTACTGCCGGAGTTCATACTTTTGGCGCTTGTGATTGTGCTTTCTTTTGACGGGCTTCCGAGAGTAAGGGACAGCTATCATTTTGAAGCGGTGTTTTACGCGATGTCGCAGGTTTATAACGGCGCCAGCATACTTGTAGATCTTACATCACAGTACGGGTTGTATCCGCACTTTCTTGAGCCTGTTTTCAGGGCGATGGGAGGCCTATCGGTATGGAAGTTCCAGTTCATCATGTCTGTGCTCATAGCGGCCGCGTGGATTTCGTTTTACTATTTTTTAAAATCCATAATCAGGAACAGGTTAATACTCTTTATGTCTTTTATCGCCGTATTCTTTTTTACTTTTGTTAATTTCTATGTCGATTACAGGGCAAGGGACTATTACCAGTACCCGCCAATAAGAATTTTATTCCCGATGGTTGGAATGCTTTTGGCTTCTTTGTATTTTAAGTCACGGAGCATAGTTTTGTATTATCTGATACCTGTATTTCTTTCCGTGGGTGCGTTATGGAACCCTGATACAGGAATTATGATGATTATTACCTGGGTTTTTGTCCTGATTTTCAGGGAAATGCACGTGACCGCTGAGGCTGTCAGGAAGTGGGGGCAGGTTATCAGGAAAGGGCTGTTTCATATTCTTAATGTGTTTGAAATTTTCTCTGTAATACTTATTATTTTTGCGCTGGGTGTTTTTTTCAGAAGCGGAGCGATGCCTGATTATGGCGAGATGTTGAGGTTCCAGAAACTCTATTATCAGATGGGTTTCGGGCTGATGCCGATGCCGGATGTTCATCCCTGGCAGTTATTTCTTATTGCCCTTGCGGCAGGATTGGCTTTTTCTGTCGGGGGGTTATTCGCGAAAAATACAGGTGAGGAAGCGCGTGCTAAGAATTCCGTAGTTTTTATGCTTTCGATATACGGAACGGCAATATTTGCTTACTATCAGGGCAGAAGCCACGACTGGGCAATGGTGCCGCTTCTGTATGTGCCGGTTGCTCTTGCAGGGATATTTGCCGACAGCATATTGGCTGGAGTTCGGGGCGGTATTTTACGCAGGGGAAGTTTTGGTTTGTTGGCTGTTTTTGCTGTTCTTGTTTTTTTTCTTTCCTCGCCGCTTGAAAGGGCATACACCAAAGCAGTTTCTTTTAAAGCAGGCCCGTTTTTTCATAAGTTTATCAAGGAACACGACAGGGAAAATTATGGATTTTTGAAAGAGCACATACGTCCGGGCAGCAAAGCCTATGTAATATCAGCATATCAACAGGGAGTTATATATGCTGAAACCGGAGCGCTGAATCCTCTGAATGTTCCGGGGCAGGTGGAAATCTCACTGGTCAGTGATATTAATAAAGTCAGGGATTTTCTGCAGGAAAAAGGCGAGGGGCGTATTGTTGTATGGGACAGGACGGACGGCGGGTCATATGTAAACCATTACAATCTGAATTTCAGGGAGACATATAATATTGAAGCGGTGTTCCCGGATTCGCAGGTGGAAATATACAAGCAGTATGATTCAATACCCAAAAAAGAGCTTGTTTTCCCTATTTCGGGCAAAGGAGTGCATTTAAAAAACTACACAACCAGTGTATTTACGTTGGTTGACGAAGCAGGTAATTTTCAAAGGAATTTTCATTATGATTCAGGTGAAAAAACAGGGTTAAACAAAGTTTTTTCTCTTCAGATTTTGTTAAAACCTTCAATAAAGGAAGGAATTAATGGCGAAATCGCCGGAAATTACAGTGATTATTCAGGGTTTAAAGTTGTTTCCGGCGAAGAAAACGGAAGCTACAGGATAATCGCAGGGACAGGCAGTTCTTTGTCTGAATCTGAGTTGTTCCGGATGGAACCTGAAAAATGGAACTATATCGCAATAAATTACATTAACGGAGTATATTCTTTATATGTCAATGGTCTAAAACAGTTTGATTTCAAAGCTGCGACTGCCAAAAGCGTATCGAGTTTTAAAATTCAGTATAAATGGAACAGCTTTAAAGGCATTATAGATGAATTAAAATTCTCCGATGCACCGTTAACGAGCGAGGCGATCGGGGAAATATATAAAAAAATATGGACAAAATACGCGGATGGGGTAAAATAACAGCATTAATCAAGCAGTCATCCAACAAATAGGAGGATTTAAAATGGCAAAAAAGAAAGCAGTTTCCCGGGTTAAAAAGGGTGCTGAAAAGGCATGGCCTGTTCAGAAAAAGACCGAAGAGCCTGTTGTACAGCAGCCTGAAAAGAAATCAAACAAACTACCCCTGGTAATTCTGGCAGTAGTTGCTTTCGCGATAATTATCGGGCAGATCGTATTTGTAATGAACAAACAGATAAAGGCTAACAAACGCCCTGTCCTTATCACACACTGGAAGGTACAGTACGGTGTTCAGACAGCAATGCCTGTAGCCGGTAACAGCTTGTTTATCATAGACAGCAAGTTTAATCAGATTAAAAGATATGATAAAACCAATGGACAGATGCTTGAGGTTTATCAGTTTGAAAATACGCCTAAATGGGCGTGGGAGTCAAATGACGGAAGTGTTTTCGCCTCGCTGGTAAATGACGGAAATATATATATACTTTCAAAGGATAATAAACACAGGGTATTTGCCGCCACGCCTTTTAAAAATATGCATAATTTTGTTATTGATAGCAGAAATATTTTAATACTAAGCGACGGAGAAACCGGAAAATTAGTCAAGTATAGTCCCGATGGTTCTGTCGTGAAAGAATTCGGTGGTAAAGGCGCGGGTAAGGGTCAATTCCAGAACCCCGGCAGGGTATTCATAGACAGCAAGGATTATTTATATATGATAGATGGCGGAGCCTCGCCGATGGTAAAAGTTTTTTCAGATGACGGTGTGTTCAAAAAAGAATGGGCGTTATCAGTCAAGAAAATTCAGGGGCTGGAAGGGCTTGCTATAACTGATGACGGCAATGTTTACGTTAATGACTGGGAGGATGTTTCCATAAAGGTTTTTAATAACAACGGCAAGGTTCTTGGCAAGTTCAAGAATGACCATGCAATGACATACAAAATTACCCCGGCCAGCGCATTATCAGGGGGGCAGGATAATTATATTTATATCAATTCACATACTTTAGCGCAGTTTGCGCCTATCAAGTATTAATTATCAGGGGGTATAACGTTGCCGTTTAAAGCTGATAAAGCAATATTGATTGTAATATCCGTGCTGCTTCTTGGTTTAGGACAATATTCTATTTTTGTCTGGGAACACTATGCGGCAGGTTTTGTTTTAACAACGGTTGCTTTTGCGGCCGCGCTTTCAGTTATATTGGGTTTTTTTGACAAAATAAAAGCGGCTGCATCCGTGGTTTTTGCAAAGGCTGTTCAGGTGATTAAAGCCGGAAGCGAGATGGCTTCCCCTGCAAAAATAAAACCGGTTGTTCAAGAAGCGGTGATGAAGATCAAAGACGGGCCCCAGCCTGATGCCCCCGGAAAATTCATAAATTTCTCAGTCAGTAAGAATTACTTTTTTATACTGGTAGGTGTCATATTTTTAGCTGCCCAGTTTTTACTTTTCAAACAAAAATGGCCTCTTGTTATAGGATTACTGGTTTTTGATATAGTTCTCTTTGTTTATTTGATGCTGCTAAAAAACCCTAAAGTTGAAATTCACATTGATTTACCGGGGCTGAGGCAGGGTATTCTTCTGGCGGCCGGTATTGGCTGTATAATTGTAGGCTGGATGTTCTTGACAAAAAGAGCTCCTAACCTCCAAAACACCGGGGTAATATGGACGACTATCGGTATATTTCTTGCATATTTTGGACTTCCAAAGAATAAAATGTCAGAAGAACCGCCTGTTGAAAACGGCGAGATGATGTTTGCAGAAATACCTTTGTTAAAAAAGTACTGGGTAAAAATAATTTTGATAGCCGCCGGGGTATTGTTGCTGAACATAGGAAACAGGGTTGCCGTGAATAATGAAATTGGTATGTATTCTATGTTATTTTTTGCGATGGCAATTTTTTCGTTTTTCTTAGCCCTTCCTCTTATTAATCATAAAGAGCCCGGCGAAGGAAATCTTGCCGTTAAAATACTCAAGCTTGCCGCGATTGTGACAGCGGTATTTATCGCTTATAAAGGGCAGAAATTATTTGTGGTAAATCAGATAAATAGTGCTATTACGCATTATTTGTTTGCGGCTTTTCTTGTTATAGCAGCGTTCCCTGTTTCGCTAAAGAAAACATCCGAACAGGAAATTCCGCGCTGGGTAGAATTTGCATTCGTTATTGCGATAACTCTGATTGGTATTTTTTTAAGGGTCTATGAAATTGATAAAAGGCCTTTTGGCCTTGAAAACGACGAGGCATCAGCGCTTGTCCAGGTTCTTAAAAATGCATGGATAGGGCAGCATCCTATATTTGCGTACGTATGGGAGTTTACATTTGCAGTTTTTGGTGAAGACAGGATAGGCCTCAGGATGTCGGGCGCTCTTGTAGGAATTGTTTCAGTGCCTGTTTTTTATTTCGCGGTAAGAAGCTTTTTGGGGGCAAGAACGGCAATATTTGCTGTTGTTGCATTTACTTTTTTAAGATGGAATGTGCATTATGGACGCTCGGGGCACGGTGCAGTTTTCTCGCCGATAGCTGAAGCTGCAGCTTTATTTTTTATATTTAAAGCGCTTAAGTTCAGAGATAAGTTTAACTATTTTATGGCAGGCGCAGGCACCGGATTTTGCTGGACCGGACTGATGACTGGGTGGCTCGTAGTACTTGCCCCGGCAGCATATTTTTTCATAGAGATATTTACAAAAAAGAAATATTTGAGAAGAAATCTAATAGGGTTGCTTGCTTTTGCGGCAGGTTTCTGGATTTTTGCTTCGGTGCATGTTAAAAATTATTTTATATCAGATAAAATATATTTCAGCAGGATATCTGAAGTATCTGTCTTCAGTAAAGATCCGAATGCCCCCGTCATAAATCCGGCAAAAGGAATAATTGACAATACCCGCAGGGTAATGCTGATGTTTAACCACCACGGTGACAGCAGACAGAGAAACAGCGGCGGCATGCCATATGAACCGAGTTTGGATTTTATGACGGCTGTTTTTTTTGGATTAGGCATACTTTACTGTGCTTACTACAGCCAATACAGCCTATATTTTATACTCTTGATGATTTTTGTATCGCAGGCGGCAGGTTCTATTTTTTCGATAGAAGCACCAAGTGCTATGAGGGCGGTGGGCACGATGGTGCCTGCGTTGTTATTCGCAGCCATTATTTTTAACAGATTATGGGGGGCTGTTGCGTCAATTTTCAAATTTAAATTGAAAGATTTAATAATACTGCCTGTTGTTCTGGCCTTGTTTCTTGTTCCGATTGTAAAAGACAACTACGGTCAGGTTTTTAAGAGATGGGTGGGAGGAATGGATGAGCTCACCACAGCAGCCGGCATGTATTCTCAAAAACTCGGTAAAGATTATAGGATTTTCCTCTATACATCTTTATACTGGACAGGCCATCCTCCTTATAGAATTTTCAGATGGGATTATAAAGTTTCTGCAACCAGAGAAGCCCTGGATTGTTTCCGCGACATGATGCTGGTAGATGACGAAAACTTCGCGGTATTTCTCCACTACGACACATGGCAGACACGATTTTTCTGGGAAAGGTTTTTCCCCGGCGCGGAATGGGATACATTTACCCATGAGGGATTTGGAAAAATGCTTGAGGTTATGAAAGTTAAAAATGAAGACATAGCCGCAATCAGAGGTCTGACCTGCACCGTGTCGGGAAGCGGCATCACAGGCACGAAATACAATTCTCTCCCGGTATTTGATGACAAATTCGCGGATAAGATACCATACAAAGCAAGATGGGAGGGAAGTATATACGTGCCTTTCTATGGCAAATATACCTTTTTTAACAGGGGCAGTGCAAAAACTTCTTTTTACTTAAACGGCCTGGAAGCGGGCGGAGGCAGAGAGGTAATGCTAAACAGGGGATACAACAGCATTGTTGTTGAATCTGAAAGAAAATCTCCTGAAGACAGGCTGAAGCCCGCCATGACTGCAGTGAGGTATTTTGGAGGCAATATTATTGAACGTCAGGTTATTGAACTGACTGCAAAAAATCTCTATTCATTCAAGCCGTTTGGAATTACTGCCGAGTATTTAAGCGGCGAAAATTGGTTCTCGAGCCCGGTAAATAACGGTGAAATACTGCCGATTGCTTTTTATAATTCCAGGCCCAGGGTAGAGTCGCCTGCTGTCAGGCTTTCTGCCTCATATATAGCGCCTATAGACGGCAGATACTCATTTCCCGTTGTAACAAACGGTTTCTATGCGGTAACCGGACCGGGGAAAAAATACTGGACAAACGGGACAAATGCTTTATTTACAAAGGAGATGGAGAACAGGGGATACTCAAGGTCCGAGTTTTTTGATCTTAAAAAAGGGCCGAGTAAACTGGAGTTCTATACGCTTAATTCATCTGAACTTCATATAAAAGTATCGGTGAACGGGGCGCCTGCGCAGGAAATAAACCACGACAGCATTATACCGGACTTGAGGTAAGTGTTAATTGAAGCGCCTCGTGGCAAGAAAAGGCGGTAAAACATTAAAAAACTTTTTTCATTTTTCATAAAAGTCATACAGAAAAGCCATTCTCTCGCAAGAATTGCTGAAGACTTGTATGGTTTTTTGTCGTACAGTCTGCCGGGCTACAGGGCTCTGCCCCCGCTTTCCGCCGTCCTGCTGCTGACTTACAGATGCAACTTAAGATGTAAGATGTGTTTCTATTACAATGAATCAGAAACGAATAATACCCAGGGTATGATCGCCAGCAGGAAAAATGAAGAGTTAACTTATGAACAGATAACATCCTTCATTGATGATCTGGCTGAAATGAAAGTAAGGGTGCTGACTCTTCATGGAGGAGAACCGCTGGTATATCCCGATGTTTTTAAGGTTTCTAAGTATGCTTATTCAAAAGGAATACTTGTAAATTTTATTACTAACGGATTAATGCTTAATGAAGAAACTATTGACGAAATTATCGATGCAGGAATAAACGGCATAACTATCTCCCTTGACGGCCCGGAGAAAATACATGACTCTGTCCGGGGGCTAAAAGGGACATTCCAAAAGATAACCGCCGGAGTTGCTATCCTGAAAAGAAAGGAAAAAGAGGGAAAAAAAATTCCGCAAATCGGGATTTCAACATATATCTCGGCGCTGAATCAGGATTTTGCGGCGGAATTGTTTGATGAAGTGGTAAAACTTGGAATTATGAACTGGGGTGTCGGGCTTGTTACATACGGCAGCGACAAACTCAGCGCGGCTACGAAAAAAATACTTGAGATAAAAGGCGATGATGCAGGCCAGGGAAACCTTGATACTCTTGCAGATGATATAACCGGTCTTGACAAAGTAAAGATGCTCAAAGCGAGGGAAACAATAAAGCGAGAAAATAAAAGTAAGAAGCTCCAGATTATCTTTCCGTCTGAAAAGGCAATAATTAATTATGACAAACCGATGTTCAATGAAATTAACAGCTGTCTTTATCCATGGACGCGTGTGGTAGTGTCGCCGTATGGCGAGGTTTTTCCTTGTGTTTCGCTGTCGATGGTAAACGCCGTGATGGGTAATATTAAGGATAATAGTGTCAGGGAAATATGGAATAATGAAAAGTACAAGAAATTAAGAAATCAGATGAAAAAGAAAGGGTTGCTGCCTATTTGTTCCAAATGCTGTGTCATTAATAATGTAAAACTTCTTTAAAAACCTATTTTGGCTTTTTTATTTGCAAAATATGTTACATAGTTGTATAATATAAAAAA